>JAGCUZ010000017.1 GCA_017962615.1 Bacteroidales bacterium
AAAATCACCCCCGTTTTCCACCCTCTCGGCACCCAAAACCACCCCCGTTTTCCACCCCCTCGGCGCACTAAATATAGGGTACATTTAGAGAAGGTATAGAGATGATAAAGAGTTGGTCCCACCAACTCCTTATCAACTATATACTTACGATTTACGTTCTATATACCAAAATCGGGGTGTTTGCGAAAAAACAAAAGCATAAAATAATACCATATAACAATCTCATTGTAAATATATTGCAGAGATACTACCGAGAAATTGATAAAAAAAGCGGCATGACTGTCTAAACGCTGTAATCGGGGGTGATGACGAGGGGGTGCAACCGGCTGTTGGAGATGTTTGATGAAACCTTTGGATATGTTTGATGAAATTGTTTTGCGGTGGCGCAATATTTTTATATAGTACTGCGTTAATGGGAAAGATTATCGGACGAATACCGTGCCGATACCGTCGAAAAAACGTAATTTTGCAAACACACAGCCGATATAACCCCGCCATGCACAGACATAGCAAACCAGTCTGCCTCACTTTGTTAATGGCATCCGTCATTATCCTCACGGGCTGCAGTTCGGGCCGTAGCCTGAAACAGACGATGCAGTTTTCGGAATTGAACCTGGCCACGTCGACCAGCAACCCGTCGCAGCTGCTTTCGTACAACAGCAAGCCCACCCAGAACCACCTGCTGATACTCGCCCACGAGTACCAGCGTGCCATACAGGCCGTTGGCGACGACTACTACGTGCGTCCGGGGCTGTACGCCGACTATGCGGTGGCGCTGGCCCGCCTTGGGTACGAGGAAGAGGCCGCCGCGTGGTTCAACAAGGAGGCGGAGCGGTTTCCGGTGTCGAAGACCTACGTTGACGAGCTGAAACGCACCCTCGTGCCGCAGTATGCCAACGCCAAACGGGTGGCCGACACGGTGAGCCTTACGCTGCCCGTACCCGTCGACGAGGAGGCTCTGGCCAAGGAGATAGCGCGGCAGTCGGTGCCGCCAACCCGCGAGGAGCTGGCGCGCGAACGTGCCGAGGCCCGCGAGCAGGCCGCCAAGGAGAAGAAAGAACTGCAGAAGGAACGCGAGCAGGAGCGCAAGGAGGCTGCCAAGGAGAAGAAACAGCTGCAGAAAGAAAAAGAGAAGGCCAAGAAACAGGCCGCCAAGGAGAAAGAGGCTGCCCGCAAGGAGGCCCTGAAAGAGAAGGAGGCCGCCCGCAAGCAGGCCATGAAGGAAAAGGAGGAGGCCCTGAAGGAGCTCCAGGAGCGCCGCAAGGAGGAGCAGAAGGCCATGGAGCAGGAACGCAAGGACAACATACGCCTGGGCAAGGAGAAGGAAAAGGAGGCCAAGCAGGCCGAGGCCGAAAAGAAACGCCAGGAGCGCGGACAGAGCAAGATGGACCGTGCCGAAAAGAAGAAAGGAGGCGACCAATGACCCTGAGCAAAAAACTTACCGTTACGCTGGCAGCCATAGGCCTGCTGCTGTGCACGGCCTGCAGCAGCACCAAGAAGGTAGAGCGCTACGAGATGGTGTACAACGAGGCCCCGCAGGTGATATACATAGCGCCTGTGATCGACCTCACGCCGCGCCGTCCCAACCACAACCCTACCGACTCGGCCTACAACCGCGAGACATCGACGGCGGCCTACTACCTGTACCAGGCCATGGCCGAGCCGCTTAACCGCAAGGGATACTATACGATAAGTCCTTTCTCGTCGCGCGAGATAGTACGCCAGGAGAGCCGCACCACCACAGAGCTGAAAAACGGCGACCTGTCGGCGTATGCCACGCGCTACGGCGCCGACGCGGTGCTGTTTGCCACCATACACCGCTGGTACGACCAGCCGGGTGTGTGGACCGTGTATGTGGACTTTGCGCTGCGCTCGACGCGCACGGGGTCGATGATAGCCCACACGGCGGTGAAGGCCGCCAAGGAGGTGCCGTACACCATAACCGGCAAACAGGTCAACCTTATCGACGACAGCCGTTTTGCCGAGAACATGGGAACCGACAACGGCACCACGCAGAGGTGCATACTGCTTGAGCAGACGGCAGGCTTTGTGCTGCGCGACTACCCTGTGGCACGCGACAGGAGACAGTTCAACCGCGACAAGTACGACGGCGCACTGCCCGACTACATAAAGCTGACAATCAACGACGAGGGTCGTTACCAAATGGAGCTGTCGTCGATGGAGGAGTTCGAATCGGGCACAATACTGCTCGACAACGGAGCCGAAGAGCAGTCGATATTCAAACGTCTGTTCAACAAGAACTAAGGAACAGTTTAAACGCGATTCGGGGTCATCCGGCCACGAGTCAGCCGCACACCAGCCTCGGAGCCTCCGACGGGTCCATCTGAGGCACAAGCCGGCATGTGTCCATACGCAAAGCGAAGCGTATATCGTTGTCGTAGTCAAGCCTGCGGAGCCGCTCGACATGGGTGGCCTTGCCGCAATAGGCGTAGAGGTCGTCGCCAGCGGCGGCGAAGAGGTCCACAGCCATGACAGCCGCGTCGTTGGCCATGGCGTATAGCGGCTGTCCATCGCCGTCGCTGCGGCTCAAAAGCCTGCTTATAAAGGCTCCGGCAAAGAGGGTGTCCTCGAGGCTCACGGCCTCCTTCCATCCGGCACAAAGCACCACGATGTCCTGCGGGCAGGCCACGACGGCGTCGACAAGTGCGCTGATGTTGGCGAAAGCCCCGACGAAGAGCCTGCGGCTTGACGAGGCCTTGAGGATGGCCACGGTGCCGTTGGTGGTAGAATAGGCCAACCGCTTGCCTTTGAGGTCCATGGTGAGGTATTCGGTTGGCGAGTTGCCGCACACGGCGCCTTCGACCTTCTTGCCGTCGCGCTCGGACGCAAGGATGTAGCCCAGGTCGCGGTAGAACGGCAGCTCGTCGAGCGAAGCCAGCGGCACCACGCACTCGGCACCGGCCATGAAAGCCGCGCAGATGGAGGTGCTTGCCCTGAGAATGTCGACCACCACGGTGCAATGACCGTCGCGAATCTCGCGCAAATCATACATCACAGGACTAATACACAGTTCTATACGTCTCATTCTCTCGTAATGCTTTGAAAGTGCAAAGTTACACTTTTTTTGGAAACCGCGCCGATTTCACGCCAGAATTTTCCCTCCGAAAATAATTAGTTCGCCCGTGCAATAAAAGCACATCTGTATCGTTACTATCATTTAAACAAATCATCATGGCGACAATAACACAGGAATACGACGGACACAACAGCGCTATCAAGCAGTTGATTGGCGTTATGCCACCCCTCGGTGCAAAAGAGCGCAAGGGCCATGACGAGACGATGCATGCCATAGCTGACTACCGCAGCGGCAACGTCACCGTGTGCGACAGTTTCGAGGACTACCTCAAAAAAGTATCAATCTTGACAGATTAGTTGAAAACATATCACTGGCGAAGAGGGTAAAGCAGGATCGCCTTCAAGTCAGTCACAAAGAATAAGTTCACAGAGCCTGCACGGTAAATTCACAAAGATATGAAATCAAAATTACTCGTATTCTCGGTCTTGACAGTTTTAACATTGGGGTCAGCGTGGGCCAAACCCGTTGACAGGGCAACCGCTTGCGCCGTCGCAACCAATTTCTATGCCATGAAATGCAAGCATGCCCCCGAATCATTGAGCGCCACCATAGCCTACGAGGCAACTGCGCTCAGCGGCAAGGATGCATCCAGCCCCAGTTTCTATGTGGTCAACTTCGGAAACGAGGGCTTTGTCATAGTGGCCGGAGACGACAGGGCGCAGCCGGTGCTGGCCTTCTCGGACGAAGGCGCTTTTGTGGCCGAGAACATGCCTGCCCATATCCGCTTTTTCCTGGACGGGTACACGGAAGGGATACAGTATATAACCGACAATCAGCAATACAGTGATGAAGCCACCACGCAGCAGTGGGAATCGCTGCTTTCCGACAGCCATCCAGCGCCGAAAGCCGGCGATGTGGTCGTAGGACCGCTGCTTGGCAGCAACAAGTGGGCCCAGACCATGTATTACAACGACTTATGCCCCGAGGATGCTACCGGCAACGCCGCCTATGGCGGTCATGCGGCTGTAGGGTGCGGTGCCATTGTCATGGGACAGGTGATGCGCTATTGGCGTTTCCCCACCACGGGCAACAGCCGACGCTCCTACAACAGCAGCCGTTACGGTACGCTCTCGGCCAACTTCGGCGCCACCACCTACCATTACGAGAATATGCCCAACGCACTCACCCAATCGTATCATCCCGACAGCTGCGTGGAGGCTGTGGCCACTTTGCTGTATCACTGCGGCGTCGCGGTCAAGATGAATTACGGTCCGGCCGCGAGCGTGGCCAACTCGAACAACATCGTGTCGGCACTCTCGACCTATTTCACATACCCCACCACCGTGCGGTATATTGAGAAGGCAAGTGTCACTTCGTCGCAATGGCTTGATTACCTGAAAGGCGAGCTCGACGAAAAGGCTCCTTTCATGTACGGCGGCAGCGGCAGCTATGGCGGGCACGTGTGGACCTGCGACGGCTATCGGGACGACGACTATTTCCATTTCAACTGGGGCTGGGGCGGTCAGCAAAACGGATACTTCGCCCTCACAAGCTGCAGCTCGTACGGATTCAACAGCAACCATGCCATCATTATAGGCATCCGCGGTCCTGAACTGCCGGAAGCCATCGACGAGCATATCGCTGGAGATGTCAAGATATTCCCCAACCCTTCGGACGGCATGGTGTACGTGCGTACAGAATCACAGCAGGCACTGGAGCTGCAGGTTCTTGACATATCAGGCAGAATGCTTTCGCACAAAAGCGTGACCGGCAACGAGTTCACCGTGAACATGTCGGAGTATGCCTCGGGTACGTACATTCTTAGACTGGTCACAGAAAAAGGTGTTGAGACTCGCAGAATTATCAAGAAGTAAAACGTTTTCGACAAGGTCCGCACTATAACGGGCACATCAGTGAAGCAGATAGCCAAAGCCTTCAACCTTGTGTGGCGGTGCAGCCACAAGGCTCTGACGCTCAAAATACTCTACACAGTAATACAGAGCGTGTTGCCGCTGTGCAACCTCTATCTGCTGAAGCTGTTGGTCGACGAGGTGACGCAACTGATAGGCAACGAGAGCGTGGGGCAAGAGGTGGCCGGCGCATGGCTAATGATGCCGCTGGCTGTAGTGACCATAGCCTTTTGCTCGCTGTTTCTGCTCAACAGGCTCATAACTACGCTGTCGAACCTTAACAACGATATACTGCAGCAGAGGCTTGTAGACTATGTGAGCAACATAATACACACACAGTCGGCCAAGCTGGACATGGCATACTACGACAATCCCGACTACCACGACACATTCCACCGTGCGCAACAGGAGGCCACCTACAGACCGATGCAGGTGATAAACAACCTGTTGGGCACAGCCGGCGCCATACTGTCGATAGCAGGCGTCACGGTGCTGGTGGTGAGCTGGTCGTGGGAGGTGCTGCTGCTCATGATAGTGTCGATACTCCCCTCGTTCTTCGTGAAACTGGCCAAGTCGAAGCGCATATACGCCTTCAGGCGCGCCACCACCCAACTGTCGCGCCGAAGCAACTATTTCTCGGCACTCCTGACCGGCTACTTGTCGGCCAAAGAGGTGCGGGCCTTCGGGCTGGCGCCGATGCTGACGAAGCGTTTTGTGGGTGTGCGGGCCATGCTTGTAAGCAAAATACTGAAGATATCGCGCTGGATAGCAGCCTGCGACGCGCTGTGCGCACTGCTTGAGACCATGGCGCTGCTGGCGGTCATCGTCATCCTTACCACGGAGACCGTTGCAGGCACGATGACGATAGGCTCGTTTGTGATGATTTTCGAGGCGTTCCGCCGCGGACAAGGGTATATGAACGCGTTGGTGACAGGCATCAGCGGGATATACGACAACAGGCTGTTTCTGAACAACCTGTTTGAATTTCTTGAACTAAAGCCTAAGATAGTGTCGCCCGCCGTGGCACAGAAATTCCCCGAGGTTGTTGAACGTGTGGACTTTGAGCATATCACTTTTGCCTATCCACCCAACACCGAGAACGGACGACGCGTGGATGTGCTCAAAGACTTCAGCCTTATGGCAAAGCGTGGCACCATCACTCACATAACAGGAGAAAACGGCTACGGCAAGACCACCCTGCTGAAGCTGATGCTGAGGCTGTACGACCCCGACGAGGGACGCATAACCATAAACGGCATCGACATAAAAGAGTTCGACCTTAACGACTTGCGCCGCGGGGTGAGCGCTGTGTTCCAAGACTATATGCGCTACTACTTCACGGCAGGCGAGAATGTGCGTATGGGCTACGTGGAGCAGATGGAACAAGGCGACGAGGCCGACGACAGCCTGCGAATGACCGAGGCCCTGAGGCAGAGCGGCGCCGAAAAGATAATGCAACGCCTGCCCGAAGGACTTGGAACTATGCTGGGGCGCATGTTCGACAAAGGAGAAGAGCTGAGCATGGGGCAATGGCAACGTATCGCGCTGGCTCGGCAGCTGTACCGACAGGCACAGGTGCTGGTGTTTGACGAGCCCATGGCCTGGATGGACGTAGAAAGCCGGAAAGCCTTCAGGGCACATCTCGAAGAGCTGAAAGAAAACCACGTGGTCATCCTCATATCGCATCTTGAGGATTGAGAAACCGACGGCGGGTCGGCGAAATCTTATTGCAGAAAGGTCGGCAGACGACCGTTTCAAGCGTTTCCTGCACCCATGATTGCCGGTGCCGAAAACGAGGTTATCAACAGATAAAAACAATCTGTTGAGTTTTTTTTTTGCAATTGTCATAAAAAATCATTTACTTTGCAAAGAAATGCCCTTGAAGGGTGCTTATTTTAAAATGTTGCTAATGTTGTATTTGTGCTCAAATATCAACAGTCTGTGTGTAAGCATAAACAAGGGTAGGCTTATAATATGTATACATTAAATAAAGAAATAAAAAGATAAACATCCATCCTATGACAAAAAATTTAGTAATTGTAGAGTCACCGGCAAAGGCGAAAACAATAGAGAAATTTTTAGGCAAAGACTACACGGTAATGTCGAGCTACGGACACATACGTGACCTTGCCAAGAAAGAGATGAGCATCAATGTGGAGAACAACTATGAGCCGATTTATCACATTGCCGAAGACAAGCACAAACTGGTGTCGGACCTGCAGAAAGCCGTGAAAGGCGCCGATGTGGTGTGGCTGGCGTCCGATGAAGACCGCGAGGGAGAGGCTATAGCCTGGCACCTCCACGAAACCCTCGACCTGAAGGGGAAAGACACTCACCGTATAGTTTTTAACGAGATTACCAAGCCCGCGATACTGCACGCCATCGAGAACCCGCGCGACATAGACATGAGCCTCGTGGCTGCACAGCAGGCCCGCCGCGTGCTTGACAGGCTTGTGGGTTACGAGATAAGCCCCATACTGTGGGCCAAGATTAAACCCGCGCTCAGCGCCGGACGCGTGCAGAGCGTGGCGGTGCGTCTCATAGTGGAACGCGAAGAAGAGGTGCAGAACTTCGAGTCGCAGAGCTATTTCAGACTCACAGCCCAGTTCAGCGTGCCGGGGCTTAACGGCAAGACGCTGAGCACCGAGCTGTCAAAGAGATTCGACAACAACACAGAGGCCGAGCAGTTTCTCAAATCGCTTGGCGACTGCGGGTTCAAGGTAACCAAGGTCGACACCAAGCCGATACACCGCACCCCTGCCCCACCCTTCACCACCTCGACACTGCAACAGGAGGCAGGCCGCAAGCTGGGATTCAGCGTGGCACGTACCATGCAGATAGCTCAGCAGCTGTACGAAAGCGGACATATCACATATATGCGTACCGACTCGGTCAACCTGTCGGACCTGGCTCTTAACATGGCCAGCAAAGAGATAGAGAGTCTGTACGGCAAAGAATATGTGAAGACTCGCCATTACACAACCAAGACCAAAGGTGCCCAGGAGGCCCACGAGGCTATCCGCCCCACCTACATGGAGAACACCACCATCAACGCTGACTCGTCGCAGAAACGTCTTTACGAGCTGATATGGAAGCGCACCATCGCCTCGCAGATGAGCGACGCCGAGCTGGAAAAGACGACGGTGGAGATAAGCATAGACGGTCACCCCGAGCATTTCGGCTGCAGCGGCGAGCAGATGCTCTTCGACGGATTCCTGAAGGTATATATGGAGTCGGTGGACGACGAAGACGACCAGGACACCGAGAACTCGAGCCGCCTGCTGCCGCCCGTGAAGGAGGGCAGCACGCTGAAGCTGGAATCGGCTGAGGCAAGCCAGCACTACACGCAGCATCCGCCGCGCTACTCAGAGGCCAGCCTGGTGAAGAAGCTCGAGGACCTCGGCATAGGACGTCCTTCGACATACGCGCCGACAATCAGCACCATACTGAAACGCGAATATGTAATAAAAGAAGACCGCGAGCCCGTGAGCAACGAGTGCATCGTGCTGCGACTGGAGAACGGGCACGACGTGAAGGTATCGACACGCACAGAGAAGTCGGGCGCCGAGAAAGGAAAACTCATCCCTACCGATATCGGAACAGTGGTGAACAAGTTCCTGCTGGAGCATTTCGACGAGATTCTTGACTACAACTTCACGGCCACCGTCGAGAAAGACTTCGACGAGATTGCCTCGGGCAAGAAAGAGTGGCGCAAGGTTATAGACCAGTTCTACCAGCCATTCCACCGCAACATAATTTCGACTCAGCAAAACAGCAAACGCACCAGCGGCCAGCGGCTGCTGGGCGTGGACCCGAAGAGCGGCAAGAACGTGTACGCCAAGATAGGTCGTTACGGTACCCTTGTGCAGGTGGGCGACACCAACAGCGACGAGAAGCCCCACTTTGCCAGTATGAAGAAGGGGCAGAGCATCGAGAGCATCACCCTCGAAGAGGCTCTGAGCCTGTTCAGCCTGCCACGCACGGTTGGACGGTTCGAGGGGCACGACGTGGTGGTGTCGGTGGGTAGGTTTGGACCTTACGTGAGGCTGGACGACAAGTTCTACTCGCTCAGCAAGACCGACGACCCATACGACATAACGCTCGACCGATGCATTAACATCATCAAGCTGAAACGCTCGTCGGAAGAGGAGAAGGCAAGACTGAAAGACCTATACCCCCGTCAAATAGGCGAACTGAACGGCTCGCCGATAGCAAGCAACATAGGTCGCTTCGGACCTTACCTGACATACAACGGCGAGAACTTCCGCCTGACCAAGGACCAGGATCCGCTTGCAATAAACGAGGCTCAAGCGATAGAAATCATACAGGCTGCGCTTGAAAAGAGGGCGAAAAGCAAAAGAAAATAGGCCGAAACATCTATCGACATAAACAGCAACCCACCGTGAACTGCAGAGCGTTAAGAGCCATAGCCTTGGTCATGATGATGACATTGGGCGCGGGACTGTCGGCACAGACGAATGGCGACATTCAGGATGGCGACACGGCGCTTGCGTCGTCGCTGGTGGCAAAAGGTAAAAACGCCGAATCGCTGCAGCTGCCCGACCTTGCCGAGCGTTACTACAACGAGGCGTTGGAAGCAGACCCGCAAAGCACGCTGGCTCACATGAGCCTCGGGCTGCTGCACGAAAGCCGCTTCCACCCCGAGCAGGCCTGCTTTGCGCTGCGCAAAGCCATAGAGTGCGACTCGCTGCTGACCGATGGACGTGGCAGCGCGTACACAGCAACGCTGTACGAGCATCTGGCCTACAACCTTGTGGAATGCGGACGATACGACGAGGCCCGACCCTACACGGAAAGGGCCGTGGAGCTCAATCCGCAATCGGCATCGGCCTATGCCAGCATGGCGTTGATAATAAACAGCACAAAGAACTACACTGCCGCCCTGACATGGGCCAACAAGGCCATAAAGAACGAACCGAAATATCCAAGAGCATACAATGTGCTGGGAGTGATTCAGTACAACCAAGGACATGACAACGAGGCGATAGCACAGTTCCGCAAGACACTGTCGCTCGACCCGAACAACGTTGACGCATACTACAACCTCGGATTGATGTACACCCAGCGCAACAATTTCGAGACAGCCATTCAATACCTGAAGAAAGGTTTGAAGCTGGAACCCAAGTCGATAAAGCTCTATTATTTCCTTGGGATTGCCTACATGCAGAAGAACGATGCAACCAAAGCCGTACAGTGCTACGAAGCCATATTGGAGATGGACAGCCTCAACGTGCGGGCGTTCAACCAGCTTGGCAGAATATACTGCAGCAAAGGCGACTACGATAAAGCCGTGGCCATGCACCAACGGGCTTCGCGCATAGACCCGCACGACGCGACGGCTTTTAAACTACTCGGCAAGACGTATACCGAACGCGGACAGTACGACAAGGCTCTGCGAAGCTATCAGAAAGCTGTGCTGGTGAACGAAAAAGACCACGACACCTACTGCCTTATAGCCCAACTGTATAACAAACAAGGCAACAATGCAAGAGAGACGGCATCATACAAGAAAGCCGCCAAACTGGGCAACAAAGAGGCTCAGGCGTGGATGGTGAAGCACGGCATGGGATGGTGAGAAGCAGAGAATAGACATTAACACACCAAACGGTTGAAGACAATACTACATAATGTGCATATCGATGGATGTCAGCAAGACATCATCATTGATGGTTCGCAGGTAGTTGATATTGTCGCGACCGGCAAGACATTCCAAGAAAGCTGCGAAACCGACATCGAGGATTGTACAGGCCATGCCGCCTTCCCCACCATGGCTAACGCCCATACCCATGCGGCAATGACTCTGCTGCGAGGTTGTGGCTCCGACGCGCCTTTGCACGAGTGGTTGACAAACTGGATATGGCCAAAGGAGGCAAAACTGACACCCGACATGGTGTACTGGGGCACACGCCTGGCCTGCCTTGAGATGATAAAAAGCGGCACGACGGGCTTCGCCAACATGTATTTCTATCTGGACGAAGAGGCTCGCGCCGTGGCCGACAGCGGCATACGTGCCATGCTGGGCTACAACATACCTGACAGGGAGCCAATGGAGGGCATACAGAACCGCGTGGCAAAGTTTGCAGAGCAGCACTCCAGTGTCAATGGGTCAGATGAGCAGATGCTGCAATTCGCAATAGCCCCTCATGCCATATACACCGTAAACGGTGAACTGCTGGAATGGAGTGCAAAGACAGCCAACGAACTGGGCTGGCACTACCTCATACACATGAGCGAGACCCTGAAAGAGGTTGACGACTGCCTGCATCAGCACGGATGCCGCCCATACGAATATCTACAAAGACTCGGCATACCAGAGCTGCTGGGCGAAAGACTTGTGGGCGCTCACAGTCTGCACCTGAACGGCAATGAGATTGAGATAATTGGCAGAAATCACTGCTCAGTGGTGCATAATCCAAACTCCAACCTGAAACTGGGGTCGGGATACAAGTTCCTATACAAAGAGCTGAAAGCGGCCGGAGCCAACATCGCCCTCGGCACAGACGGATGCGCGTCGAGCGACAACCTCGACATGCTTGAGGCAACCAAACTGATGGCTCTGCTGCAAAAAGGTTGGCGTAACGACCCCACCGTGATGCCTGCCAAGGAGGCTCTGAGCGTGGCAACCGAGAACGGCTTCAAGGCCATGGGCGTTAACGCCGGAAGGCTGGAGGCGGGCCGCAAAGCCGACCTGATGCTTGTAGACCTCGACAACACTGCCATGGCAACAGGCGACGACTGCACCGCCAACCTGGTGTACGCCGCAAAACCGGAGGCAATTGACTCGGTGATGTGCAACGGTAAGTGGGTGATGCGCCATCGGACGGTAAAGGACGAGAAACTTATCATAACCGAGGCCCGCAAGGCTGCAAAGAAACTACTGACGGTACTTACGGCTATAATCATCCTGACATGTACGGCATGCCACCGCAATGACCCGACGGAGGGCAAAATGATATTCCGCTACAACGAAAGCTCGGGCATAAACACCCTCGACCCCGCTTTCGCCAAAGACCAGTCGCTGATATGGGCGGCGACGCAGCTGTACAACGGACTCGTGACAATGGATTCCAACCTGGAGGTGCAGCCGTGTATTGCCAAAAACTGGACCATCAGCCCCGACGGGCGGACCTACACTTTCACCCTGAGGGACGACGTATTTTTCCACAAGAACGCCCTATTCGGCAACGAAGACTCGACACGCCGTGTGACAGCGGGCGACTTCGTGTACAGTTTCAACCGCATACTCGACCCCAAAGTGGCATCGCCAGGACTATGGATTTTCAACAATGTGGACGCTGCCAACGGCTTCACCGCCAAGGACGACTCCACGCTCATCATAAGACTAAAGCAGCCATTCGCCCCGTTCATCGGCCTGTTGGGCATGCCCTACTGCAGCGTTGTGCCACGCGAAGTGGCAGAGCACTACGGGGCCGACTTCCGCAAACATCCGTGCGGCACAGGGCCGTTTGCTCTGCAGCTGTGGAAAGAGGGGGTGAAACTGGTGTTGAGGCGTAACCCGCTGTACTTCGAAAAGGATGAATCGGGCGCATCCCTGCCCTACCTCGACGCTGTGGCCGTGACGTTTATAGTGGACAGGCAGACGGCTTTCCTGGAGTTTGTGAAAGGCAACCTCGATTTCATGAACTCGCTGGCACCGTCGTACAAGGATGAGATACTGACACGCACGGGACAGCTGAAACAGAAGTATGCAAAAGATATCGACATGGTATCGACTCCATACCTCAATACAGAATACTTAGGATTCCTTATGGACGACAAGGAGTCGCCGCTGCACGACAGAAGGGTGCGGCAAGCCATCAACTACGGCTTCGACCGCCGCAAGATGATGAAATACATGCGAAATAACGTGGGCGTGCCGGGCTGCTACGGATTCATACCCTGCGGACTGCCGGGATACGACACCACTATCACGCCGCGATACGAGTACAACCCTGTCAAGGCCAAACAGCTTCTGGCCGAAGCCGGCTATGCCGACGGCAAAGGGTTGCCTACGCTGACGCTGGCAACGACGGCAACCTACGTGGATCTATGCAAATTCATTCAGCAGCAACTGGGTCTTCTTGGAATGGACATACGCGTTGACGTGAATCCTCCCGGAGCACTGAGGGAACAGATTGCCCAAAGCAAGAGTCAATGGTTCCGGGGGTCGTGGATTGCCGACTACCCCGACGCGGAAAACTACCTGTCGCTGTTCTACAGCGAAAACTTCTGCCCTGCCGGCCCGAACTACACGCACTTCGCCTCGGCAGAATACGACAAACTGTACAGAAAAGCCCAGTCGGAGACAGACGACTCTACAAGGACTGTTATGTACAAGACAATGAACCGGTTGATAATGGAAGAGGCTCCTGTAGTGGTACTATATTACGACCAAATACTGCATTTCACCCACAAAAACGTGACAGGACTGAGTTCAAATGCCATGAATGCATTGGACCTAAGAAAAGTAAAAATTAAGAATTAAAAATCTTATTAACGGACAAACTTATCAACGTATCAACATATCAACGAATTAACAAATAAATAATACTAACCTAAAACACGCACCATGAAACAAAAATTATGTTTATTGCTTATTGCGACTTCGGTGGTCTTCGCCTCATGCCTGAAGGAGGACGACCTCGACAGGCTGCGCCACGACATGGTCATTGAGGCGGAACTGAGGCCCGACCTGGGCTTGCCGCTGGGCAAAGCGGAAATCACCATTGCCGACCTGCTGGGCATGTTCAAGAAGACCAACGCCAACATTATGGTTGACGAATCGGGTCTGGTGACGCTTTACTATGACACTGTCATATCGACAAAGATAGTGTTTGACAGTAAAAAGGGTGACAAAGGCTCTTTCACCAAAGGGGCTTACACTAAATACCGGGAACAAATGGAGGGCAGGCTCAACATCGACATATTCGACAACTTGAGCCACATGCCTGGCGGCGACAGCTTGATGGTGAACCGCGTGTACGCCTACATGCTGTCGGAGATAGTTGCCACTGCCAACGCCTTCACCGATCAGCTGATACAGAATCACGGCGTGAAGATGTACTTCAAGGACATGAGGCTGTACGCCAAATGCGAAGACGGCGTGAACGTGGAAATTCCTGTTAACGGAGTGGACAGCATACCTATTCGCAACCTGGGGCACCAATCGGGCAACGATGACAAATACCTGATGATGGACAGCACGGATATTGCGTACTTGATAAACCGCCGTCCGAGCGAGATACGATACACGATGGACCTAAACATCGATGTGCCGACGGCTGAGCTGACAAGCAACCCGTCAATGGAGCAGTTTATACACGACTCACTGGGACTGAACCAGATGATTGTGAACGCGCACTTTAACATGTACGTACCTTGCATCCTGTACGTCAACGGTCTGGAATTCACCACCAACATTGAGTTCCCCGCCGCATCGGAGCTGCAGAAACTGGTGCTGGACTCGTCGTACATAATGATTGAGATTGAGAACAAGCTGCCGTTTGAATTTGGCCTGCAGTGCGCCATGCTGGACGAAGACAGCGTAAAGCTGGGCTACCTGTTCGAGAGCTCGCAGGTGGGCAGCGCACCGATAGCACAAGCCGACCTTACGAGCTACGCAGTGAACGGCTCGACGCATTCGACGCTGCGCATACCACTAAGCTACAACAAGTTGGAATTGCTGAAAAAATCGAAGACTCTGCAGATGAAGTCGGTGCTGCAGACGGCGCCCTCGACAAGCGGCAAGCCTATGGTGGGCATAAAGTCGGAGGATGCCATGGCCCTCAGACTGTATGGCATATTCAAACCCCTGTTCCACGTGGAGATACCACTGGGCGGAGACGATGGCGGCAATGACGGCGACAAGAAAGGAGGTGCAAGATGAAAAGACTGACAAGAATCGTCCTTATAGGACTTGCCTTGGTAGCAGCCTCCGGTCACAGCGCACTGCGGGCTCAGGAGAGCACGCTGTTCACCATGTCGACCCACATGCCGCAGCTCAACTACCTGAACCCGGCCTGCTTCCCATCGGGCGACAACTTCTATCTGGCTCTGCCCGACTTCAACATCAACTTCATCAGCCCGATAAGCATGAATAACATCATGCAGTACGACGAAACGAGGAACAAGACGATAATCAACATCAACCATATACTCGACACCATGTCGCTGGGCGACTACGCACGACTCAACATGAGCGTACACCTGCTTGGGTTCGGATTCCGCACCACGCACATGTTCTTTACCTTCTCGAGCCAGCTGCGCTTCAACGCCATGCTGGGTATACCGTACAACCTGTTTAACATAACGCGTACCGGCAACCTGGGCTATGTGGGCGAGGGCAACGAGCTGCAGCTGCTTGACGGCAACCTTTTCAACATGAACATATATGCGGAATATGCCGTAGGGGCTGCTTACTCGTTCAACGAGCTGCCGATACCCGGACGCGTAGTGGTGGCTGTGCGACCCAAACTGCTGGTGGGCTATGCCAACATCAACACGGTCAACACTAACGCAAGTTTGTACACGGCCGAGGACTTCAGCATGCTGAGAGCCGACATAGCCTATCAGTTGCGCTCCTCGTCGGTGCTCAGCTACCATAACGGCGACATCACCGTAAACAAGTTCTTCCCCAGAAACTACGGCTTCGCCCTCGACCTTGGAGCCCGCTACAACGTCAACAACCTTGAGTTCTGCTTCAGCCTGCTCGACATGGGTGGTATATCGTGGAAAGAAAACGTGCACGAGATACGGCCGCAGAACGGCAACGGACAGTTTGAGTTCACCGGACTCGACATCGCCGGTCTTATCACCGAAGGTCAGATCGACTCCACCTATCTGCCTACGCTGAAAGACACGTTAGTGGCAACGATACAGCCCGTCAGCGTTGACGGTGAGAAATACTACCAAAAGATACCCACGAGATTCAACATCAGCGGTGCCTACCGCTACAAGAAACTGTTCAAAGCGGGTCTCACCCTGCACGGAGAGATTTACGACAAACGGTTCTACTCGACCACCACATTGTCGTGTGACATAGCCGTGGCCGACCGTGTGGAGCTGATGGCGGGTTTCTCGGTGATAAACAACGGCCAGAGCACCGACTGGTTCAACCCCGGCATCGGCGCATGCGTGTCGCTGTTCACGGCGCTGCAGCTGTACGCCATGATGGATTACACGTCGAGCGTATACCTCTTCGACGCCAAGTCCGTCAACATATATGCCGGATTGAACCTGATGCTGTTCCGCGGCGGGTCGGTATACGAACGCAAGCAAGCCAAGCAAAACCAGACCAGCGAGTTATTCCCCACCCTTACATCTGAACTTTAAGCCGTCCTCTATCGTATCTATCCCATCTATCGCATCTATACAATGAACAACACATCACGCACACTGCTCACAATTGCGGCAATCATGCTTGCCACAGGCATGACCGCTGCATGCAAGCGCGACTACGAGGAGTTCTACTTTGCCGGACGCGTGATAGGTGCCGAACTGTGTTCATCTACAACGATGGGGTACATGATACAGGTGGACCGTCCTTCCAACATCGGCGACACAATAACATTGGGCGAAGCGGTGCAGGAAAATGCCGTTATGGCCTACCGCTCACCCCGCAAACTGGTAAAAGACGAGCGCGTGTACGGCGTGGCATATCTTACCAAGGACTTCGCCGCCTTGAACTGTATCGGAATATACAACTACAAACTGCCCGAGATGGTGCTGCTGAGCGTCGACGAAGATTCAGCAACAGTATTCTCAAAAACATGCCGAAGGCTTTAATTATTAATTGTTAATTTCATAAATGTCGAACATAGTAGCCATAGTAGGTCGCCCGAATGTAGGCAAGTCAACGCTGTTCAACAGGTTGATTGAAGAGCGAAAAGCCATTGTGGACGAGACCAGCGGCGTTACCCGCGACCGCCAGTACGGCCATTCCGACTGGAACGGCAAGCATTTCTCCGTAATCGACACCGGCGGATATGTGATGGGCGGCGACGACACCTTCGAAGAGGAGATTCGCAAACAGGTGCAGCTGGCAATCGAAGAGGCCGACGCAATACTGTTCCTTGTCGACGCCCGCGAGGGTCTTACACCTATGGATGAGGACGTTGCCGACATGCTGCGCCGTTGTTCAAAGAAGGTGCTGCTGGTGGCCAACAAGGTAGACACTCCCGCGCAGCTGGAGTCGCTGGCCGAGTTCTATCAGCTGGGGCTGGGCGACTGCTACCCCATAGCCGGCATCAGCGGCAGCGGCACTGGCGACCTGCTGGATGCCTTGGTTGCCGACTTCGAAAGCGGAGAGGCCGAGCCGGACAGCGGCCTGCCGCGCATAGCCGTAGTGGGCAGGCCCAACGTGGGCAAAAGTTCGTTTATCAATATGATAACCGGACAGGAGCGGAATATCGTCACACCCATCGCCGGAACAACCCGCGACTCGATATACACGCGCTACAACCTCTTCGGCTTCGACTTCAACCTGGTCGACACCGCAGGTATACGCAAGAAGCAGAAGGTGTCGGAGAATCTTGAGTTCTACTCGGTGATGCGCTCCATACGCGCCATCGAGAACAGCGACGTGTGTGTGCTGATACTCGACGCCAGCCAAGGGCTGGAGCAGCAGGACCTCAACATCTTCAGCCTGATACAGCGCAACAACAAAGGCGTGGTAATCATGGTGAACAAATGGGACCTGGTTGAGAAAGAGACCAACACCAACAAACGGTTCGAGGAGCTGATACGCCAACGCATAGAACCGTTCTCCGACGTACCCATAGTGTTCACGTCGGTGATAAACAAGCAGCGTATATTCAAGGTGTTGGAGACTGTGCGGCAGGTGTACAATGCCCGTAGCCGCCGCATATCCACTTCCGAACTCAACGACACATTGCTGCCCATCGTGAAAGAGCAGAACCCTCCCCCGTCGGTAAAGGGGAAATGGGTCAAAATTAAGTACATAACCCAGCTGCCCACGGCTTATCCTCAATTTGTGTTCTTCTGCAACCTGCCGCAGTATGTGCGCGACCCGTACAAGAGGTTCGTCGAGAACAGGATGCGCGAACTGTGGGACTTCAACGGCGTGCCTATAACAATTTATTTCAGAGACAAATGAGCACCGACAAGAACAGCGACGAAACATTACGTATCGACAAATGGCTGTGGGCTGTGAGGCTGTTCAAAACCCGCAGTCAGGCCTCCGAGGCGTGTCATGCCGGACGTGTGAAGATTGACGACCGCCTGGTGAAACCGTCGCACGAAGTCAAGGTGGGCGAACGCTACGACATATCCATCGAGCAGCTCCACAAACGTGTGGAGGTGAAGCAGCTGACTCACAACCGAGTTGGTGCAAAGCTGGTGGAGAACTTCATGACCGACCTCACCCCGCAGGAGGAGTATGAGCGTATACAGATGGTGCGGCAGTACGGGTTTGAGCGCAGAGACCGTGGTATTGGCCGCCCAACAAAGAAAGACCGCCGTGAAATAGAGGAATTTAAATATAAATAAACCACAAACGACTAATTATGAGACTGACTATGATATTATTGGATGCCCTGCCTCAGGCAACATCGTTTGCCACGCCGACCGTGTGGAACTGGCTGGTACAATTCTTCTTCATCGCCTTGGCGCTGCTTGTCGCCAACATCATCAGGTGCAAGGTGCCGCTACTGTCTAAAAGCCTTATACCCACGGCTCTGATTGGCGGCGTACTGATACTGTGCATGAAGGCGTTCCCGTTCTTCCAAACCATAGTGGACAAGACTTCGATGGAGGTGATAACCTACCATGCCCTGGGGCTTGGTTTTGTTGCCCTTGCTCTTAAGAACAACAAGATAGAAAGCCGTTCCAGCACACTGAAGGTAACCGAGACGGGAGCCGTGACAGCGTCGACATACGTGATACAGGGCATTTGCGGACTGCTGATAACCATACCGATGTACCTTGCCTACAAACAGGCCGGCAAGGGCGACAGCTTCTTCTACGGCAGCGGACTGCTGCTGCCTATGGGCTACGGACAGGGTCCTGGACAGGCTCTTAACTTTGGCACGATATACAGCCAACAGGCTGCCGACCAAGGCATCGCTTTCCACGGCACAGACTTCGGCCTCGCCATCGCCGCCATCGGCTTCCTCGTGGGCTCGCTGGTGGGTGTGGTGTATATGAACATACTGCGTCGCAAAGGGATGCTTAAGGCTAAAGGCAACGACTACCGCGAGATATACACGCTGAAGGATTACGAGGACGAGAACGAAATTCCCAACACTGAGTCGGTCGACAAGCTGAGCATCCAGGTGTGTCTGGTGCTGTTTGTGTATGCAATGGTGTTCGCCCTCATGTACGGCGTGGAGCACCTCGACCTCGGCAACTTCGGTACCAAGACCCTGAAACCGATGGTATGGGGATTCAACTTCCTGTGGGGCACGCTGTTCGGCGTGCTTGTAAAGAGCATACTGCAGAAGTTCAAGGAGGCCAAGATTATGCAGCGCCAGTATGTGAACAACTACATGCTGAACCGCATCAGCGGACTCTGCTTCGACGTGATGATAATAGCCGGAACGGCGGCCATCAACTTCGAGAACCTGCGCACCATCTGGCTGCCGCTGCTGCTGGTCTGCACTCTGGGTGCCGTGGCCACGTTCTGGTTCGTGCACAAAGCCTGCCGTCACCTATACCCCGACTACCAGTACGAAGGATTCTTCTCGATGTTCGGCATGCTGACGGGCACGGCGAGCAACGGCATGATACTGCTGCGCGAGGTGGACCCGAAGTTTGAGACACCTGCGTCCAACAATCTGGTTCTGCAGACGATACCCGCCATAGTGCTGGGTTTCCCCGTGCTGCTGCTCATGGGCTTCGCCCCCAACAGTCTCACCAACACAATAATCACACTGGGAA
Source organism: Bacteroidales bacterium (assembly GCA_017962615.1). Classification (GTDB taxonomy): domain Bacteria; phylum Bacteroidota; class Bacteroidia; order Bacteroidales; family P3; genus Colimorpha. Next base: position 19,864 of record JAGCUZ010000017.1, read on the forward strand.
TACTCACCGCCTACATATTGATAATGAGCCTGTTTATATTTAGGAAGAAGATATTTAAAAAGAAGAAATCACGTTAGTTTTAAGTTATAAGTTCTAAGTTTTAAGTGGCTGACGTACCACACTCTATCGTATCTATCACATCTATCGCATCTATCCTATCATCTATTGTATAACAAAAACTAAAAAACCACATATATTATGAGTAATTTAAAAGGACGCAACCTGATTTCCATCACCGACTTCTCTAAGGAGGAGTACATTCAGGTGCTGGACATTGCCGAGGGGTTTGAGAAAAACCCGAAACAGAAAATCCTGAGTGACAAGGTTATCGCCACACTGTTCTTCGAGCCGTCGACGCGCACACGCCTGAGTTTCGAGAGTGCGGCCAACCAGCTGGGGGCCCGCATCATCGGCTTCAGCGACCCGGGCGGCACGAGCGTGCAGAAAGGCGAGTCACTTCACGACACCATCGTCATGGTGTCGAGCTACAGCGACCTTATAGTTATGCGCAACCCCAAGGAGGGCTCGTCGCGCTATGCCAGCGAGGTAGCCACGGTGCCTGTCATCAACGCCGGCGACGGCGCCAACCAGCACCCCACTCAGTGCATGCTCGACCTCTACTCTATCCGCAAGACGCAGGGAACGCTCGAGAATCTGAACATCGCCTGCGTGGGCGACCTGAAGTACGGGCGCACTGTGCACTCGCTGGTGCAGGCCATGTGCAACTTCAACGCCACGTTCCATCTGGTTTCGCCCGAGGAGCTGAAACTGCCCAGTTCGGTGAAGATGAGCATCAAGGACGCAGGACTTAAATACTACCAGTACACTGATATACGCGACATAGTACCTGTGGCCGACATCATTTATATGACCCGCGTGCAGCGCGAGCGCTTCCCCGACCCGATGGAGTACGAGCGCGTCAAGGACAGCTGCATCCTCACCGCCTCAATGCTGAAGGGTTGCAAGGACACGATGCGTGTGCTGCACCCGCTGCCTCGCGTGAACGAGATCACCGTCGATGTCGACAGCACCCCCTATGCCTACTACTTCCGTCAGGCTCAGAACGGTGTGTACGTGCGCCAAGCCCTGATGGCAGCAATCCTCGGCGTGAAGTGAAAGTCTTAATTTCAAAGGTTTTTAATTTTTAATTATTAATTATTAATTTTTAATCATGGAAACAAAGAAGGAATTAACGGTGTCGGCCATCGAGAATGGCACTGTCATCGACCATATACCCACAACGGCATTGTTCCAGGTAATCCATATCCTCGGACTCGAAAACTACAAAGAAGAGGTGCTTATCGGCAACAACCTCGACAGTAAGAAAATCGACCACAAGGGTATCATCAAAATCAAGAACAAACATTTCAGCAAAGAGGAAATCAGCCGCATAGCTTTGGTGGCTCCTTACGCAACAATCATCAACATCGAGAACTACTCCGTGGTTGACAAGTTCCAGACCGAGGTCCCCGAGCACATCGAGCGCTTCGTGAAATGCGCCAACCCCAAGTGCATCACCAATGCCGAGGCTGTGCCAACCAAGTTTGACGTTGTCGACAAGGAGAACCTGAAGCTGAAGTGCCATTACTGCGAGAAGTTCACGACCAAGGAGACCCTGACGTTCATCCGCTAAGCTTACGGCCATGAAAAAGCAACACTTCAAACGCTATTTCACGGCAATGGCCGTCGTCACGCTGCTGCTGTTGGTGATAAGCGTGGCGGCCATGTGGAAGCTGAACAGCGAAGGACATCTGTTTTTCTTCATGCCCGTGTCGGTTGTGTACTTCTGCGTAATCACGTCGCTGCTGCACGTGGTCATTGTCAACAGCTGCTTCAAGGACCCGCGCTCATTCGTGAAGAATTTCCTCCTGCTGTCGGTGGGATACCTGCTGCTGAACCTGTTTGTCATCTTGATATTCATCTTCAACCACATGAAAGATGTGCATGCAGCCAAGTACTTCACCGTCACCTTCCTTATTCTCTACCTGGCCTATCTGGTGCTCGAAACCGTGTCGCTAAGCCTCTTTGTTACGAGGCAGCGGCGCGAGGCACAGCAGAAACTCGCCGAAGAGGCTTCCGCCGAAGAAAAGCCTGCGGCAGCCATAGAATAGGCTTCATACATCAAGGCATTCAAGCCTGCACTAACGCCGGGAGGCACACCACAACAGGTGCGCCTCCCGTTTGTTTAAAGAGCGTGAGTATATGCCAGTGTTAGAGCAGTTTGCCGATATATTGCTCCAAGTGTGCACGCCGCAGTATTGAGGCAATTTCTTGGCGGAACTCTTTCTTGTAGTAGAAAAACATCTGCTTCTGCTCGTGCTTCTCGTTAGGATGCCGCGGCACATACACGGGCTGCATCGTCTCGGGATTCACGCCGGTGTAGTACATCTCGGTGCTCAGCGTCATCGGCGTGGGCGTGAAATCCTGTATCTGCTCCAGCCTGTAGCCCAACCGTTTGAGCTTCAGAGCCAGCTCGGCCATGTCGCGCAAGCGGCAGCCTGGGTGCGAGCTTATGAAATAGGGTATCAGCTGATAGGGCAGCCCCGCCTTACGGCATATCTCGTCGAAGCGTTGCTTGCTCTCTACGAAGAGGTCGAATCCGGGCTTGCGCATCAGGTGCAGAACCGCGGCGCTGGCATGTTCGGGAGCCACCTTCAGTCGGCCGCTTACATGGTGGTGCACCACCTCCTCGAAATACTTCCAGCCTTGGTTGCCGCCCGTGAAGAGGTCGCAGCGTATGCCGCTGCCTATGTAGAGATGCTTCACGCCGGGCATAGCCGCCACCTTGCGGTAGAGGTCGATAAGCCGTCCGTGGTCGCTGTCGAGGTTTGGGCATATCGACGGCTGTATGCAGCTGTAGCGAGCGCACTTAAGGCAGCGGCTCTTGTCTTTGCCGCCCATGCCGTACATATTGGCCGACGGGCCGCCAAGGTCGCTCAACACTCCTTTGAACTCGGGGTCGCGGGTAATCGCAGCCACCTCGCGCAGTATCGACTCCTCGCTACGCGACGCTATCTGCTTGCCTTGATGGGCCGATATGGTGCAGAACGAGCAGCCGCCGAAGCAGCCCCTGTGGGTGTTCACGCTCCAGCGTATCATCTCGAAAGCGGGTATCGCACCGCGTTTCTTGTATTTAGGATGGGGACGGCGCATATACGGCAGCTCGAACGAGGCGTCGATTTCCTCGGTTGTCATAGGCGGCTCGGGGGGATTGATAACGACGAAGTCCTCTCCCACCCTCTGCACCAGCCTTGAGCAGACCATCTTGTTGCTCTCGCGTTCTATGATGCGGAAGTTCTCGGCCTCTTTCATCTTGTCTTTCTGGCAGCTCTCGTGGCTGTGCAGACTTATGGTGTCGCCTGCGTCGGCAGGCGTGCCGGTCGTCCTGTAGCCCACCTGAGGCAACCTCCGCAGCTCGTCGGTGCCGCCACCGTTGGAAATAACATCGGCTATCTTCCTCATCGTGCATTCGCCCATGCCGTACACGAGTAGGTCGGCGGGGCACTCGCACAGTATGCTCGGCCTCAGCCTGTCGGCCCAGTAGTCGTAGTGGGTAAGCCTGCGCATCGAAGCCTCGATGCCGCCAATCACCACAGGCACATCGGGATAGAGCCGCTTCAATATACGGCTGTAGACGTAGGTGGCGTAGTCGGGACGGAATCCCGCCATGCCGCCGGGCGTGTAGGCGTCGTCGTGACGCAGACGGCGGGCGGCGGTGTAGTGGTTCACCATCGAGTCCATAACGCCCGACGTGACGCCGAAAAACAGTCGCGGACGCCCGAACTTGCAGAAGTCGCGCAGCGACTCCACGCTCCCCCTCTCCTGCTCCTTGGGCACGTTGGGCTGCGGTATTATCGCCACCCTGTAGCCCGCAGCCTCCAGTGTGCGGCCTATCACCGCCGTGCCGAAAGCCGGATGGTCCACGTATGCGTCGCCGCTTACAAGCACCACGTCCACGCCGTCCCATCCCCGTTGCCGAGTCTCCTCGAGGGTTATAGGCAGGAATTTCGCGCCCGTCAGCAACTCCGCAGGTCTCTCTATATGGTTCACGTCGTTTTGCGTTTACACCATTGTTAACGCAGTTCTTCACGTATTATTGCCCTGGCGGCATGCAATATGTTTCTGCGGCATATACAAGCCCCGCGGCAGTTAACAACAAAATATGTTGATAACTATTTGTCGGCAAACCGCTGCGATTGCGATTTTATTAGTAATTTTGCAATTCAAAACCATGTAACGATGAAACGTCATTTGCTGCTCTCGTTTTTGTTGTGCGCCACCATATTCGGAGCATCGGCACAGCAAAACATAACCATTAAAGGCTCTGCCGTCAACGGGCGGGGCAAACTCGTCGAGCTGTATCGCTACACCGACCCCGTCAGCAACCGCCTCAAGCTGCTCGACTCCTGCCGCGTCGGCTCCAAGCAGGACTTCATCCTGCGCACCTACGCCAACTACCCCCTCCTGCTCGTGCTTCAGGTCGACGACTACAACATGTCGTTCTACGCCGAGCCGGGACGCGACTACAACGTGTCTATACCCAACTTCAACTGGAACACCGACGAACAGAAGAACATCCACCTCGACCGTGTGCCGCTGCCCGTCGAGTTCAGCGGACTGCCGAGCAACGACATCAACCTGCTCATCGACGACTTCCACACGATAATCGACACATTCATAGTGCGCAACCGCGTTCACTTCGACTATAAGTTCCACCCCGACAAGCGCTATTTCGACACCCTCGTGGCACTGCTTGGCGACATGTCGGCCGACGGTGACGGCGGCGATTTCCTTGCCCGCTACAAACGCTACTACCTCGCACGCCTCAAGTACGACCTGCGCTTCGAAAGCCGCGCACGCACCTTCAACAAAGAAATCGCCGGACAGCCCATCCTCTACTACGACGAAAGCTACATGTCGCTCTTCTGCGACCTCTTCGGCGACTATATCTCCCACGGCAACAAACTCCTCTCGCAGCGACAGATATGCCGCTGGGTCGAGAACCTCGACGTGAGCACCTACCTCGACTCCCTCGGCGTCGACCCGCTGCTGCGCAACGAGCAAGTACGCGAGCTCGCCTTCCTCGTAGCCATGAACGAGTCCTACTACGACTTCCGCAACTACGACCGCCAGTCGGTCTGCAAGACCCTCATGCGCTTCGCCAACACCACCAAGTTCCCAGAGCACAAACAGCTGGCCGAGACACTCCTGCAAGCCTACGCCGGAGAGGAAGGCGGCCAGCAGATGCCGCGCTTCGTCCTGCCCGACGCCGACGGACAGCTTGTCGACCTCAACAGCTACCGCGGCGAATGGATATACATCGCCTTCGTGCGATGCACCGACCCCAACAGCATCGGCGAGCTTGAGACCATGTCGCACTTCATCGACAGCGTCTACAAGAAAAGCGACAGCATCGAGTTCATCACCATCGACTGCTGCCGCGACCGCGACAAGATGAACGAGTTCCTCGCCGGCAAACGCGGCAAAAAATACAGCTGGACCTGGCTGCACTTCGACGGTCGCTACGACCTCCTGCGCCAGTTCGACGTCTACAGCTACCCCTGGTTCGTCCTCATCGACCCCGACGGCCGCATCCACTACCACGTCACCCCCGCCCCATCCACCGGTTTCCTCATCACCCCCCCCTGGCAGCGCGCCAAAACCGAGCCCAAGAAAGTCTTCTTCCTCGACCAGTACCGCCAATAATCCCCTTAGCCCATTTCGGGGCAAACATCATAAAAAGAAGGCGGCACGCAACCCTGCGCGCCGCCTTCTGTGTCTATGCGATTTGAGTGTTTGTTAGTTAATTACCAAGGTCTGCTTGCACTTCTGCATTCAGCTCCCCAAATTTCAATCTTTTTTATCTTAATACCACAAACCCCCTCTCCTACATCAACATGATTCACGTAGGAGCCGGACTTGCTAAAGTCTATTGTTCTTGTTACTTCTTTTTCAATACCTTTTGAATTAACATATGTGATTCTACAAAGTACTTTACCGTTAGCAGGTTGTTCAACACTTGGTTCTGTAGTAATATCAATACCACCACGACAATCATTCGCGGTGCTTGAAAGATATGCGGTAATATGTCCACCATTACCACCTTCAAGTTTACACTGGTCCGCATGATGCTGTGCATTGGCGGCGAGGCTGAGACCGAAGACGGCTACTAAAACTAAAAGTATTTTCTTCATTGTTCTTTTCTGGCGGTGTTTATCCTGTCGCCTGCAGTTTTGTGTGCTTGTTTATCGCATAGACAATTCACGTCCCGCCAGAGCCGAAAAGGACAACCATATTAAAAGAAGCGTGGCTCTGTATGCCACTTCTTTCGAATAGAGGTCGTAGGAATCACCTTGGGCTAAAGAAACGGAAACAGTCCACGCATATACACGTAAACCGTTACACTTCTCTGCGCCCTATTAGAAATTTCCTACGTTTCTATTCGCAGAACGAGCATAACGCTTCGTGATTTCCTTTGAAATCGAGTGCAAAATTACACATTATTTTCCACATAGTGAAAACATTTTTTGCCACATGCTTGCAACCTCGTATCATTAGAACGCCCAAAAATCTCATAATCAACAACAAATAATTATTAACGCAAACAATAAAAATTCCCAAATGATTTCCCCAATGGCGCAACCACGCCAAAACCGAGCCCAAGAAAGTCTTCTTCCTCGACCAGTACCGGCAATAGTCCCCTACTGTCACCCATCCGAAACGCACACGCCCAAAACGCGCCATGAAATGGCAACAACTGCCAGTCTGGACTAACAGGTATTGGTCATTGCGGTCGTGTTATAATTGTTTCACGATTGTACGACACACTTTTTAGTCGGAGTTTTTGTAGCAACATTACACTTTTTAGTCGGAGTTTCTGTGCAAAACAACATTTTTTAGTCGGAGTTTCGTGATTATTTTGTATCTTTGCTGCATGATGTTCTGGACCGAGAATAGATAGCACACTGAACCAGTACCGGCAATAGGCATCCTCAATCAGCCAATGGCACAATGCAAAACCATACACACCAACACATACGAAAAGCGACGTCACAAAATGTGACGTCGCTTTTCGATATACCATTTACAGTATTACTGCAAATCTTTGACTAAACGAACAGGGTAATTAAAATCCCTGTCTCCGAAATAGCTAGTGACCACCTCCTTGTTGCTAAACGACAAGTATACAAGACGGTCTATTTCGTCTTCGATGGTTGACGACCAATAATTGCCACGTCCTTCTCCCGATACAGGCAGGAATATCGCTCCATTAGACTCCATCTGCTTCCATTGATCCTTAGTGTAGCTGTTGGTCGACCACCCGTTGCCGAACCCTGCCGTGAACCTGCAACCCGATGGCAACGTCCATTCATCAGGCAAAAGTATCATTCCGTTAATTCCGTTAACGCTCCCAATTGCCATCTTATTGCTTGAGTCTGTACGATAGCCGAACAAGAAGCGCCACTCGAATATCGAGAGTGTACGCCAGCCACCCGAAAGCTGTTTGCCCCAATCGTCTAAAACCTCATTCCCTTCGGCGTCGGTGCTGCTAGTTCAACCGAAACGCCCGCCAATGTCGTACTGATTTGTAGTAAACCCCTTGCCGCCCTCGGCCAGATTGCCAGGTGCAAACCGAACCTTCTTGTCATACCAGACAGTATAAACGTTTTTAACGTTCTCTACAGGCTCCGACTCTGGTTCCTCAACGGGTTCCTTTTTGCATCCTGTCAAAAGAGGAAGGATGCAAAGCGCTGTCAACAAAATTTTTGTTCTCATAATTTATTGATTTTTATTTTAGGGGCTCTTTGATATTTTCTATACTCAGCCTTGCGTAGAGCCCCGTTTAGACGCATAGAGCACGAGCAAAGATATATATCTTTTTATTATATATGACGGCAAAATTGCCCATTTTGCCACAACAAAGCTCAAAAAAAGTTATTAACAATCACACAATATACAGATTATCAAATAACAACAAAATTTATCATGTTGTATTTAAATCATCCGATAACACAAAGGTTCTACATAACAGTCGGCATTCAATGTTTTGCAGACACTCTTAAAAATATCTTTTGCCAGTTTCAAAAGAAGTCAGTATTTTTGCAAACTGAATCAAGTACCGATACTTGATTAAGCATGCGGGGGGTAGACCGTTAACGCGGAGACTCCCGTTCCCTTTTATATAAGGTCCCGCATAGATAATCTGTTCGATATGCACACAGATGATTTATATGCTTCTTTCGACCCGTTCCCTACCCTTCCACCTATAAATTCATTCCCATTTCAGGCTCCGTTTAGTCCCTTTTCTGTGTCTATTTTGTGTCTATTCAAGGTCTATTTACGACCCATTTTGCACCTTAATATATAGTACATATAGAGTACATAAAGAGATGGTAAAGAGTTGGTCCCACCAACTCCTTATCAACTATATACTTACGATTTATGTTATATATACCAAAATCGGGGTGTTGACGGATTTTTAAGAAGGTAGAATTTTACCATATTAATATTTGATATTCACATAATTACACACACAAACCCATAAATAAAGTGTTTGTGCGGCGTGGGGGCTTTTTGCAGGTGTTTTGACACACTCTTTGGCTCTGAATTTATATGTAACGGGTGAGCGACTTTACATAAACATAAAGCCCGCCGACGAGCGGCGGGCTTTATGCTGTTGACGGGGGCCTGCGGTTAATAAACTACCATAAATAGTTTCCTAAAGACCGTTTAAAGGTTTCTTACTTTTTCAGCCACTGATCGAACCAGTCGATGAAGTTGCGGTGCCAGAGGAGGCTGTTCTGTGGTTTGAGCACCCAGTGGGTCTCGTCGGGGAAGTAGAGGTAGCGGCTGGGGATGTGGCGCATCTGGGCGGCGTTGTAGGCCGCCATGCCTTCGGAGGCGACGATGCGGAAGTCGAACTCGCTGTGTATCACACACAGAGGTGTGTTCCACTTGTCGACGAAGAGGTGCGGCGAGTTGGCATAGCTCTTCTTTATCTGCGGGTTGTTCCAATCCCAGTACGGGCCGCCGAGGTCCCAGTTGTCAAACCACATCTCCTCGGTCTCGAGGTACTGTTGCTCGAAGTTGAACATGCCGTTGTGTGCCAGGAAGGCCTTGAAGCGACGGCCTTCGTTGTAGCCTTTCACATCGTGGTTATGTCCGGCGAGCCAGTATATGCTGTAGCCGCCAAATGAGGCGCCGCAGGCGCCGATGCGCTCACGGTCGATCTGCTTGAAGTTGTCGGCGAAATAGTCGGTGGCGCTCATATAGTCCTGCATGCAGAGTCCGCCGTAGTCGCCGCTGATCTCTTCAAGCCACTCCTTGCCGAAGCCGGGCACGCCGCGACGGTTGGGGGCGATAACGAAGTAGCCTGCGCCGCTCATCACCTCGAAGTTCCAGCGGGTGCTCCAGAACTGGCTGACGATGTTCTGCGGGCCGCCCTCGCAGAAGAGCAGAGCGGGATAGACCTTGGTGCTGTCGTAGTCGTAGGGGTAGATGAGCCAGGTGAGCATCTCCTTGCCGTCGACGGTCTTCACCCAGTAGGGTTCGACCTTGCCCATGTGCACCTGCGAGAGGAGCTCGTCGTTGAAGGTGCTTACCTTACGGCCTTCGCTCACGCTGTCGCTGAGACTGTAGGCATAGAGTGTGGCGGGGTACTGGATGGAGACCTGGGTGGCGATGATGTTGTCGCCCGCCATCTGGAAGCCGTTGACGTCGTGCATGCCGTTGCTGACCTGGCGCACCGCCTTGTTCTGACGGTTGAAGGCGAATATCTCCAGCGTCCCCTGGTACATCACCACGGCGGCCAGCTCGCTGTCGTCGCTGCTCCAGCTGATGCCGCTCACGCCGTAGTCGAAGTTCTCGGTGAGGTCGCTCTTGGCGCCGCTCTCGAGGTCCATCACCATCAGGCGCAGCTTGTCGCTCTCGTAGCCGTCGCGCTCCATGCTCTCCCAGGCTATCATCTTGCCGTCGTGGCTGAACACGGGGTTCTGGTCGTAGCCCATGATGCCGTCGCTGATGTTGACGGTCTCGCCGGTCTCGATGTTATAGACGAAGATGTCGCTGTTGGTGGAATGGGCATAGTCGTAGCCGGTCTTCTTGCGGCAGGTGTAGGCAATGCTCTTGCTGTCGGGGCTGTAGTTGTACTGTTCCGTGCCGCCCCACGGACGCATGGGAGTCTCGTAAGGCTCGCCGCCAAGGATGTCGACCGCCTTGTCCATCAATGCCTTGCCGTTCTCCAGCGGTACATAGTAGATGTGCGGTATCTCGTCGACCCAGTTGTCCCAATGGCGGTACATAAGGTCTTCGTTGATGCGGCCTGTGGTCTTGTCGAGGCCTTTGAAGAGTTTGTTGATGTGCTCGGGACGCTCGACGGGGATGGTGCTGATGTAGACCAGCGACTTGCCGTCGGGAGCCACCTTGAAGCCCTCGAAGCCGCGCTCGCACTCGGCCACCTTGCTCTCGTGCTTGGTGCTGAGGTTCATGGAGATAATCTCCGTCCCACGGCAGAACATGACGATGTTTTCGTCGTACCACACGGGGCTGAACTCCGATGCGTTGGTCTTCGTGAGCTGCACGGCGTCGCCGCCAGCGGCGGGCACCAAGTACAGGTCAGCATTATTCTTGTTCTGCTCCATGTCGGTGTAGCGCAGTGTGTAGAGCACCTGGCTGCCGTCGGGACTGACGGCGTACTCGCTCATCACACCGAGGCTCCACATCACCTCGGGGGTGAAACGGCCGTCGACGACCTTCACGTCGGGTTTGCCGATGACGGCTTCTTCTTTGTCGGTTTTGCATCCCACGCAGGCAAGCGTGGCCGCAGCAATAATTAATAGTGTTTTTCGCATGATATTTATTATTTTGTTGATATGTTTAATGTTGATACGTTGATATGTTGATATGTTGATACGTTGATATGTTGATATGTTGATACATTAATATGTTTATCTGTTATTCGCGTCAGCCAATTTTTAATTTTTAATTATTAATTTTTAATTATTATCGCGTCAGCCACTTAAAACTTAAAACTTAGAACTAATACCTAGAACCGACTCTGTCATCTCGCCAAGCGTGGGGGTGCGCAGCAGTGCACGCGCCTCGGTCTCCGGCACATGCAGGGCTTTGTACAGCAGGCACCAGTATTCTTTTATCTTGCTCAGCTTCACCGCATCGGAGGCCTGCAGCCGCAGTATGTCGCCCACAAGATCCTCCACGAAGCCCGCGCAGAGCCTTAAGGCCTCCTCGTCCGACTGCGGCGCCGTGCCCTTTATACGCAGCGGCAGCAGCGGGTCGTAGAGCACCCCGCGGCCAATCATTACGTCGGCAATGCCCGTGAAGCGCTGCACCACGGTGCGGTAATCGGCCAGGGTGAAGATGTCGCCGTTGTATATTACCGGCTTGTCGATGAGCGGCAAGGCCCGAGCGAAGTGTCCGAGCTGCGGATGGCCCGAATACTGCTGCTTGCCGGTGCGCGGATGCAGGGTGACGCTCGCCAGCGGGTAGTCGTTGAGCACGGGTATGAGGGCGTATATCTCGTCGGGCGAGCAATGCCCCAGGCGCACCTTTACCGACAGGCGCACCGACAGTCGCGGCACCACGGCGTCGAGGATGCGCCGCACCTCGTCGGGATGAGCCAGCAGGCCCGAGCCGCGGTGCTTGGCGGCGATGCGGCGCATTGGGCAGCCGAGGTTCCAGTTCACCTCGTCGTAGCCCATCTGCGCCAGGCGTGCGGCCATGGCCACAAACTCGTCGGGCTCGTTGCCGAGTATCTGCGGTATTATGGGTATCGACCCTCGGTTGGCGTCGGGGTTGACGTCGGCGAGGGCCTTGTTCTCGAAGCGCGGCACGTTGCCGTGGGTGAGCGATATGAAAGGAGCCACCGCCACGGCTATGGCTCCGGGGAACCGACGCTCGTAGGCCCGCCGGAAGAGGAGTTCCGTAAGTCCCTGCATCGGAGCCAGTATCATTTGCACTCCTCCTTTTTCTGCGCCACATAAGCCTTCAGCGTGCCTATGAGCAGGTTGCCCGCCGAGTCGACGGGTTTGTAGAAGAGCGACGCCTCCTTGACCTGCGGCGGCAACAGCTTCTGCCTGAAGTCGATGACGTTGACGTAATATATAAGCACGCTGAGTATCACCGTGCATTTCAGTATACCGAGCAGCGCCCCGGCCAGGTTGTTGAGCAGGCTCATGTGGACGAGCTTCACGGCTTTCTCGCACAGCCGTCCCACCAGCCGCGACAGCAGCACCACCCCCACGAAGATGAGGAAGAAGGCCGCAAGCACCGCGAAGGGACCGTCGGCGTTGATAAACTGCGAGAGGGTTTTGGAGAGGTGCACCGCGAGGATGCAGCCTGCCACGAGTCCCGCAAACGAGAAGACCTCGAAGATGAGTCCGCGCTTGAACCCTTTATATGTGAACCATGCAAGCGGTATGGCTAATATCAGGTCTAAGATATTCATTGGCTAACGGTTTTAGGTCTAATAAGGTCGAAGGTGTACACTATGAGTCCCGCCCATATAAGCGCGAAGCACACGAGGTGAGCCGTGGTGAAGGCCTCGCGGAACAGGAACACGCCTATGAGGAACTGCCCCGTGGGCGATATATATTGCAGGAATCCAAGGGTCGAGAGCGGTATGCGCTCGGCGGCTTTGCCGAAGAGCAGCAGCGGCACCGCCGTCACCACGCCCGCGCCGGCAAGCAGCAGCATGGTGGGCACGTGCATGGTGCAGAGCGCGCTCTGGCCGTGCGAGGCAAGCAGACCTATGTAGATGGCGGCGGCCGGAGCCATCCAGAGCGTCTCGACCGTGAGCGCCGGCGTGGCGTTGAGCTGCATCTTCTTCTTGATGAGGCCATAAAGCGCAAAGCTGACGGCAAGCGCCAGCGACACCACGGGCAGCTGTCCGTGACTCACCGTGAACCACGCCACCCCCGCAAAGGCCAGCACCAAGGCAAGCGTCTGCCTGCCGTTGAGCCGCTCACCGAGAAACAGGCAGCCGAAGAGCACGTTGATAAGCGGATTGATGTAATAGCCCAAACTGCTCTGCAACAGCATGTCGTGGTTGACAGCCCATATATACAGCCCCCAGTTGAAGGTGTTGAGCATCGCCGCCACAAGCAGCAGCAACCACTGCCCCAAGCCTTTCACATGGTCGGCAAGGCGTATGCGCCGCCACGAGCAGAAGAGGCACATCACCACCATCGACCAAAACATGCGGTGAGCCAGTATCTCGACCGAGTCGACGTGGCGCAGCAGCCTCCAGTAGAGCGGAAAAAGCCCCCAGATGCTGTACGACAGCACCCCGTATATCAGACCTTTGCGAAAGCGGGCGTCCACGTTGCAGATGAGTTTATTACATGTATGAGTTGTACCTGCCGTATTTGCGGCGCCAGAAGAGCATTATAATCAGTCCCGTCAGCATGCCGCCGAGGTGGGCGAAATGGGCAATGCCGTCGCCGCTGCGCATGATGCCGTCGAAGAGCTCGATGGCGGCGTAGCCTATCACGAACCACTTGGCCTTGATGGGAAAGAGGAAGTAGAGGTAGATGCGCTGCTCGGGGAAAGTCATGCCGAAGGCAAGCAGTATGCCGTACACCGCACCCGATGCGCCCACCGTGGTGATGCCCAGCAAGGCGCACACCAGCGCCGCACCGAGGCCGCAGGCAAGGTAATATATCACGAAGCGGGCCGTGCCCCACAGGTTCTCGAGCGTGTAGCCGAACATCCACAGGGCGAACATGTTGAACAGTATATGCTCGAAGTTGGCGTGCATGAACATGTAGGTGAAGCACTGCCACCAGTGGAACCACGGCGTCTGCACCGGATAGAGGGCCAAGTACATGTCGAGGTCAATGCCAACGCCACGCAGGGCATAGCGTGCCAGGAAGAATATTCCGTTTATTATCAGCAGGTTCTTCACCCCCGTAGGGAGCACTCCGAAACTCTGCGGCGAGTAGTATTGGTTGTTCATTTATGTTAATCTGTTGATATGTTTAATGTTGATATGTTATGTGCGCCAGCATCTATAGTCTCTATCGCATATATCATCTTATATCGTATCTATAACCTTTTCAACCGCGCCAGCCACTTAAACCTTAGAACTAATAACTTAAAACTATAATTGCGTCAGCCACTTAAAACTTAATGCCGAAGGCTGTGAACACCGCTGAATAAAAACATGGGAAGTGAACAACTAACAACTTAAAACTTATTATTGAATCTCCCGTCTATATCCTCGCGGCGTATCACCGTGATGGTGCGCTTGCCCGAGGGCGATATGTTGGGCACCTGGCAGCTGAAGAGGTCGGCAATAATCTGCTGCATCTCTTCGGGTTGCAGCGGCTGACCCGCCTTCACCGCCGAATGGCGTGCAAGGGTGAGGCACAGCGTGCGACTCTTGTCGCTGAACTTCTGCAACATGGCGCTTTTATAGTTAATGATAAGCTGGTTGAAGAGCGCCTGCAGGTCGTTGTCGTCGAGGTTCGAGGGGGTCGCCGACACCACGAAGGTGTTGGTCCCCAGCACGTCGACGACGAAGCCCTGTGTGGCGAGTTGCGGCATCAGCTCTTTGAAGAGCTCCGAGTCGGCGGGCGAGAAGGTGCAGTTGACCGGGAAGAGCAGCTGCTGCGACACCACCTGCTGCCTCTGCGCCATGAGCCGCTCAAAGAGTATGCGCTCGTGGGCATACTGCTGATGCACCACGAGGATGCCCGACTTTATGGTGCTGACGATATAGCAGCGTGCAAACTGAAAGGGCACGGGCGACACGTTGTCGCCTGCGTCGTCGCCGTCGTCGAAGGCCGAATCAAAGCCCAAGGAGCTTCTCCTCTCCGCTTCCGCTTCGCCGTCGCCGGTTCCCCGCTCCGCTGTCGGTGCTGTGGTTGCCGACATTGCTGGGGCTTCATCCTCTGGATGTTTCTCACTATCGAGAGGGCCGCCGGCTCTTTCTTCATCCGGCGTGATGGCGTTGAAGAAGTTGTTCCAAGGCGCAGCCGACGACACGCCTCCACCTCTATCGCTGTTGCCCCCCGCTGCGCGGCCGCTGCTGCCTGAGAAGGGGTTGTACGTGGGGTCAAGCCTCACCATGGGGGCCACGGGCAGCTGACCCTCCTTCAGCGGCGTGAAGTCGATACCCTGGGCGGGGTTGAACTCTATCTCGGTGGCCAGCGAGAACTGGCCCAAGGCCTTTCGCGTGGCAGCACGCAGTATGGCGAAGAGCACCTGGTCGTCCGCAAACTTCACCTCGGTCTTTGTTGGGTGGATGTTCACGTCGATGCGGTCGGGCGGCACCTCCAGCGCCACGAAGTACGAAGGGTAGTAGTGGTCGGGTATCATCTGGTCGTAGGCCCTCTCTATGGCCGCGCTCAGCGCCGCGTTGCGTATGTAGCGGTTGTTCACGAAGAGGTACTGCTCGCCGCGCGTCTTGCGGGCATTCTCGGGCTTCGACACGTAGCCGCGGAGCCTCACCACGTCGGTCGCCTCCTCTATGGGGTACATGCGTTCGTTGCAGGCCTTGCCGAACAGGTTCGACACCCTTAGCGCCATGTTGCCGGGCTTCAGCTCGTAGAGGGGACGGTCGTTGTGGTACAGCGAGAACTCTATGTCGTGGTTGATGATGGCCACACGGCGGAATACCTCTTCGATATGCGACAGCTCTACGCTGTCTTTCTTGAGGAAGTTGCGACGGGCCGGCACGTTGAAGAAGAGGTTCTTCACCGCTATCGACGTGCCTATGGGGCACGAGCAGGGCTCCTGCTGCTTCACCGCCGAGCCCTCAATCACCACGCGCGTGCCCAGCTCGTTGTCGTGCAGGCGTGTCTTCAGCTCCACCTGCGCTATGGCGGCTATCGACGGCAGTGCCTCGCCGCGAAAGCCCATGGTACGTATGGCGAAGAGGTCGTTCGAGGCGTGTATCTTCGACGTGGCATGACGCTCGAAGCACAGGCGGGCGTCGGTGTCGCTCATTCCGCAGCCGTTGTCGATAACCTGTATAAGGGTGCGGCCTGCGTCGCGCAGTATCAGCTGAATCCTCGTGGCACCCGCGTCGATGGCGTTCTCAAGCAGCTCCTTCACGGCCCCGGCAGGGCGGTCCACCACCTCGCCTGCGGCTATCTGGTTGGCTATGGCATCGGGTAATATACTGATTATGTCCGACATATTATGGAGTGTCAATTATTGGTTCAACATGCAAAATTACGTCTTTTACTTCGTTTGGCAAAATCTTTTTATAAACACCCGCGCGCACCCATGCCCTCACCTGCACGCAGGCATGCGGCAGGCCTCCGGCACATGCGCCGCCTGATACCGCTTGCCGCCCTCGAAAGCGTTCACCGGCAGGTTCACAACGCTGTCAACCCGCAGGTAGCCGTCGTTGTTGCGGCAGCGCGCGGCACGCAGGTGGTCGGGCACGAAGTAGCGCGCCTCTCCCCCACCCTTCGCCGGACGGTAGAACACGTTGCACACCTTCTCCCACAACGAATGTCCGCGCCCCTCCTCGTCGGGCAGCCAGCCCAACTGCTTGAGGTTGGATATCATCCTGTTAAGCTCGTAGCCGCGGCCGCACCACGCAAGGCGTGCCTGCGGCATGTTGCCGAAGCCCAGAGCCTGCGGCAGACGTGCCGCGTCGGCGGCACCGAGCAAGCCGTTGCGCAGCAGGCCGTCGGCCATCGACCGCAGCACCTCGGGCTGCCGTTCGTACATGTAAACCGCTTTGCTGGTGGGCGTTATACGCAAAAGCGGGTCTCTGTCGGTCGGCGGAGCCGAAAAAGCGCCGTCATCAGTGCCCGCCGCCACCGCCTCGCGCGGCATTGCGACAACTGTTGTGTTTTTTTCGCGCCTTGCACTTTGCGGCAGCCACGGCACCAGCAGGCTGCGCCGCTGACGCAACGACGCCTGGCGCTCCAGCAGATCGGCAATGCGCTGGGCAGCGGCGATAAGCGCCTCGGCACCCTCGCACGACGGCGCCATCGACGCCGCCTCTACCAGCAGCACATGCTGCACCCACACCGGATAGGCCATACCCTCCAAGGCTGTAAGTATCGCGTCGGCATCGGCCCTGCTGCTGAACAGCATGAAGCACGCGCCGCTCTGCTTCACCGTGCACTCCACCGACAGTCCTCCCGCCTCCCTTCGGCAGGTAACCGTCTGCACCACGGGTATGGAACTCCTCGACGCCACTGCGTATGTGTTTTTGCCCTGTTTTTTCGATACTTACGGTTTGCAAAGTTACGAAAAAATACCGATATGCAAACGAAAAAAAACAGCGGTTTTGCAAACCGCTGTGTATGAAACACTACGGTTTGCACACCATTGCAAAACCGTTGTGCTTTTTCTCCTCCCGCCACTCGTCGGCACTCCATATCTTTGCCTCAAAAAACAACACAAAATGGCATCACAACAACCACCGACAGCCACCGAATGGCTCGACACCTTCGACGTAATGAAGCTGCTCAAGTGCAGCCGTCCAACAATCCTTGCGTTGCGTCGGCGCGGCCTGCTCCGCGCCCACTGCTTCCCCGGGGGCAACAGGGTCTACTTCGACCGAGCCGAAATCGACAGCATACTGCGCCAAAACGTGGTCATGGAAAACGGCAAAGTCGACAACACCTATCGTGCATGACCCCGTTTCCCGTACTGTTTGGAGTCGGTTGTAGTATGCCAGACGGTGGGAAAATATCGCTATGGGATAGTAGGCGTGGCGTTTTCATAGAACTCCGGAGAAAACGGAAGGGTAAAACTGCATGTTTTCGTTCAGTCTTTATGTCGTAGGGGCGTCCTCAGAAGTGATTCTTTAAGCGTTAAATCAACTTTCGGGCTCCTTTTCTTCTTCTTTCTCGCTTATATTATGTCAAATCCCCAAATATTACAACACGAAAAGATAGAGCAACTGTCACTAATGAATATATGATAATTACATATCCTTTTTTCGCCGGTTTCTTTCTCCTTTATATGTTTCCTTCAATTGTGCCAACTTCGTTTCATTAAATCTAAACATGTTAATAGTTACCAAAGGGATGCAACAGAATATTAGAATGAAAAAGTAGTCACATGCATTGCGCGCCTTGGTCAATGGAGATGCCTGAAATTCAGGAACCCGTTGTTGGGCTTGTCCCACTGCTCGGTGCCGTCGTATATCACCTGCGTGGAAAGCACATCGTCGCCATAGACCGTTCGCAGATAGTCTAATGTGCGGAAGAAGTCGGCATGATATGCTGTTGCCGACTTTATTTCATAGGCCATGAGCTTGCCCTTCTCCTCCATCAGCAAGTCGACTTCGCGCTTCGACTTGTCCTTATAGAAGAATAGGTTGCTTTCCTGTCCGTTGTTGTAGAGGTGTTTGAGTGCGTCGACAACAACCATATTCTCGAACAGTGCGCCGCGCAGAGGGGAGTTGGCCACGTCGGCTTCGCTTCCCAACCCAAGCAGGTAGCATGCCAGACCGACATCATGGAAATAGAGCTTTGGCGTTTTTGACAGCCGTTTGCCCACATTACGGTAATAGGGCGGGAGCAGAAAGACAACGTAAGAGGCTTCCAAGACGCTGAGCCATGCTTGGATGGTTTTCAGCGACACGCCGACCTCGTCGGCAAGGTTGCTGGCAACAAACTCGTTGCCTACGCGTGTGGCACATATACGCACAAACTTGCGGAAAAGGTTCATATCCTTTATGTTGACTATCTGCTGCACATCACGCTGCACGTATGTGCTGAAATAGCTGTCGTATACTACTGTCGCGGGACGCCCCTTGCCCCATACTGCAGGATAGAAGCCGTTGTGTATCAAGGCGTCGGTGGACATGTTGTCGGCCGACGATATCTCTGCTATGGATAACGGCAAGAGGCGAAGCAAGGCGACTCTGCCTGCAAGCGACTGGCTGATATTCTGCATCATCAGCCAGTTGCTGCTGCCCGACAGGACATAGCGGCGTGTGTCGTCCTCGTCGGTCGATATCTGCAATGCCGAAAACAGCTCAGGCAGACGGTGTGCCTCGTCGATAACCAACCCTTTGGTGTGGCTCTGAAGATAGCCTTTTATGTCCTGCCGCACCATCTCGCGGCTCTCCTCGTCTTCAAGATTCACATAGTCATAATCCTCAAAGGTCATCTGGCATAACGTTGTTTTTCCCGACTGCCGAGGACCTGTGACCGAAATGATTGGGAACCATTTGGTGTATTCCTGTAACTTTTTTTCTAATATTCTCTTATACATAGCTTGGCCAAATATGGAATTCAACTCCAAATTTGACTGCAAAAATACGCATTTTTTTATAACCGGAGACTATTTTGGGCATTTTTATTGCTTTTTTGCGACATAAACAGACTATAACTGGCTTAATTTGCCACTTATAAGCATCTTTATATCACTATATTAATACCACATTAGCCAAATATGGAATTCAACTCCAGATTTGGACAAATTTTGAACCTTGTTGAGGGTTTTGATGGTGGATTAGGGGGCTGTGTCAGCGTTTTTTGTAGTGGGGGTGGTAGGTCTCGATGGTCTGCCGGAGGTACTGGCGCGACAGGTGCGTGTAGATCTCTGTTGTGGTTATGCTTGCATGACCCAGCATCTCCTGCACAGAACGCAGGTCG
>JAGCUZ010000018.1 GCA_017962615.1 Bacteroidales bacterium
GACGAAGACTACTACGACACTAACGAAGGCAATCAGACCAAGGAGAAAAAGAAATGCCGTTGGTGGATATGGCTGCTGGCGTTGCTCGTGCTACTGTGCGGCTGCGGTCTGGCCTACTTCATGTTGCCCGAAAGCAGCCCGTTGAAGCAGAAAGCCAACGAGATACTTGAGCGCGTCATACCTCCGTCAGGCAGCAAGCACAGCAAAACCATCGATATAGAGTCGATGCTCTCCAACACCGAGATGGACCAGACCTCTACAGCCGACTACTCGAACAACGGTGGCAACGGCATCTTCAAGATGGCCGGCCCCTTCACCTTCAGCTCCAACACCATCGAGTACGAGAGTGGTGAGGTGAGCGCGGCTTGCGAGGATGTGAGCGACGCCATGGCCGACTATGTCACCGCCTTCCTCAAGAAAGAGCGCTACAGCAAAGCCTACACCTACATGATGCATGAGATTGACGGCTACACCCGTACGCGCATGAACGAGCTGCTCGACGGCACCGGCTATGCGCCCGACCGCTTCGTGATATACGACGACTACATCCACCAGCGCTGCCTCTCAACGCTGAAGAGCGCCAAGAGCCGCCGCAGCGTGGCCACGGTGATCGGCGAGCTGCTGAACGACGACGATGCAATGCTTCGCTCGTTGCTCGACAACGTGCTTATGAACCAGGACATCGAGCAGGACGGCAAAGTGGTTGTCAACACCGAGCCCAAGAAACCTGCCGGACCGCGCGTGCCTGTGTACAATTTTAGCAAGCATGGCTTCGACATTATTGCAGGCTTCTACATCAACTACCAGACGGCCGAAGACCTCGCCTTCAAGATGCGCAACCAGGGTTGCGACGCCTACATTATCGACATTAACAAGCTGTACTACGTAAGCCTCGGTAGCACACAGACACGCACTGCAGCCGAAAAGCTGTACGCCCACCTGTCGGAATGGTACAGCGGCGACATGGCCATCAAACGTTGGTAATCAGATATTAGCCATTATGCCCAAGCACAAGCTGAAACGATTCGCCGAGAACCTTACCTTCGACAACCTTTTCCAAGTGTCGTACGAGATGCTAGAGAAGGAGCCGTTCAAGCACAGGGGGCATTGGCGCGAATACTTCGGCAACGACGCTCCGCTATGTCTTGAGTTGGGATGTGGCAAGGGCGAATACACCATAAACCTTGCCCGCATACACCCCGACCGCAACTACATAGGCGTTGACATCAAAGGGGCGCGGCTGTGGCGGGGCGCCAAGACGGCTACCGAGGAGCAGATGCCCAATGTGGCATTCATACGCACGCGTATAGAGCTTATAGAGCGGTTCTTCGCGCAGGACGAGGTCGACGAGATATGGATAACCTTCCCCGACCCGCAGCCCAAGAAGCCCAAGAAACGGCTAACGTCGGAGTGCTTCATCTCGCGCTACAAGAAGTTCATGCGCCCCGGCGGCACCATACATCTGAAGACCGACTCGCAGGAGCTGTACGACTATACCCTCAACGAGGTGATTCCCGAAAACGGTTACACGGTCGTCTTCAACACCCCCGACCTCTACAGCACTCAGTACGACGGCGAAGCCAAGCTCACGCAAACGTTCTACGAGTCGATGTGGCTCGCACAGGGCAAGGCCATCACTTACATACAGTTCAAGATATAACCCCGAAACCGGTTCACGAATTACATAAATTGTAACAATAATATATAATAATAACTAAAAATCATTTACTATGTCAGGACACAACAAATGGTCTAAGATTAAAAGAGCAAAAGGCGCAGCCGATGCAAAACGTTCCAAACAATATTCTAAAATCTTGAAAGAGGTTGCCGTAGCAGTGCGCGAAAGCGGCCCCGACCCCGACAGCAATCCCCGTCTGCGTCTGCTGGTGCAGAACGCCCGTGGCTGCAACATGCCCAAGGACACCCTCATGCGTGCCATCAACAAGGCGTCCGACAAAGACGCTGCCATGATGCAGGAACTCACCTTCGAATGCCATGTCAATCACGGCATCGCCCTGTTCATCGAGTGCCTGTCTGACAATAACATGCGTACCGTTGCCAACATCCGTTCTATAATGAACAAGTTCGGCGGCACCATGGAGACCAACGGCAGCCTGGGCTTCCTCTTCACCCGCAAGGGCGTGTTCGTAATCCCGCGCAAACCCGAGATGGATGTTGAAGAGCTTGAGATGACCCTCATCGACGGCGGCCTCGAAGAGATGGAGGTCGACGACGAGTACATCACGCTGTACACCGCCTACGAGGACTTCGGCAGCATGGTGAAGATGCTCGAAGAGATGAAGATAGAGTGCGAGAGCGCCGAGCTGCAGCGTATACCCAACACCACCCGCAGCATCGACGAGGAGTCGATGCGCAAGGTGCTGAAAGTTATCAACATGCTGGAAGAGGACGACGATGTGACCAACGTCTTCCACGACATGGAGATTCCCGACGATTTCGAGGAGGATGAGTAAACTATACCTGGTGCCAACCCCTGTCGGCAACCTCGGCGACATGACCTATCGTGCTGTAGAGGTTCTGAGAGGGGTTGACCTTATCTTGGCCGAGGATACCCGTACGTCGCGCGTGGTGATGCAGCACTACGACATCGCCACGCCGATGCAGCCTTACCATATCTTCAACGAGCACAAAGTGGTTCAGCAGCTTGTCGACAAGCTGCTTACGGGCTTGTCGATGGCGCTCGTCACCGACGCCGGCACCCCCGGCATCAGCGACCCGGGCTTCCTCCTTGTCCGTGAGGCCATACGCAACGGCATCGAGGTTGAATGCCTGCCAGGCGCCACCGCCTTCGTGCCCGCCTTGGTCGAGAGTGGCCTGCCGTGCGACAGGTTCACCTTCGAGGGCTTCCTGCCTCACAAGAAAGGGCGGCAGGCGAAGATAGCGGCGCTGGCGGCCGAGAGCAGAACCATGATTCTCTACGAATCGCCGTTCAGACTGCTCAAAACCCTCGAGCAGTTGGCCGAGGCCATGGGCGGTGAACGGGAGGCCTGCGTGGCACGCGAAATCAGCAAGTTGCACGCCGAGACTGCTCGCGGCACCCTTGCCGAGCTCATCAGTCACTTCTCGCAGAAAGAGGTCAAGGGCGAGATAGTCATCATCGTAGGGGGAAATCCCTCCTCAAAAACCGAGTAACAAACAAAACAGCAATACAATGAAAGCAAATATTTTTCTCGCTGCCGCACTGGCGGTTGTACTGATTGCGGGGTGCAAAAAAGAAGAGGTACAGGAACCTGTAACTCCCACTCCCGAGCCCGAGAAACCCGCTGCGGTCATGTCTTTGTCCAGCACCACCTGGAACGCCACTGACACCATCAACGCGGGATTCATCAACATCGTCTACAGCAGCAACCTGGTCTTCACCGACGACCGCAACGGCTCTATCGACGTCTACGCAAGCCTGATACAAACTCCTCGCTACTACGACTTCACCTATACATTCGACGGCAACGACGGTGTCTTTACGACAATGCTCGACACCACTACCTATAACGTCAACTTCCACGCGCTCGACAGCAACAGGCTGAGAGTCGCCGTCAACCCCGCTCTGCTGAGAGACTCCACGGGATTGGTGCAGCAGTACACCGGCGGCAACCCCATCAATATCACCTACACCAAAGTGTCCGAATAGCGGCACAGCAGGTTAAGCACAACCAACGGATGCACAGCCCTGATGCCTGTGCCGTCAAGTATTTGCTGACGGCATGAGGTACCTGGCGCTGCCACAACCATAGGCACTGCGTCGGCGGCATTGGCCGACAGGTCAACGCTCTGTTTCTCCGACAATAGCGCCGCAGCGTCAAGCATATTGCCGTTCTGCGCCGCGGCTTTGCGCAGCGTGGGGAAGAGCACCATTTCGCCTATTTCCAGCGAGGTCTTGTAGTGCTCGGCCTCGTAGCCGAACGAGCCCGCCATGCCGCAGCAACCGCTGGGCACCACGTGTACCTTGACTCCGGCGGCAAGCCTCAGCATCTTTACGGTGGCGTCGACGCCCACAAGGGCTTTCTGATGGCAATGGCCGTGCAGCCACACCTCGAGGCTGGCCTCTACGAAGTCGGCCGAGGTGATGCGTCCTGCCTCCATCTCGCGCACAAAGAACTCGTCGTACAGCAGGCAGTTGTCGGCCAATGCGCGTGCCTCGTCCCGCATGGCGGGCGGAACCAGGTCGGGGTACTCGTCGCGGAAAGACAGTATGCACGACGGCTCTATGCCCACAAGCGGCGTGTCGTGCGAAACCAATGGCGACAGCATCCGAACATTCTTCACGGCGAAGCGCTTGGCCAGGTGCAGGCAGCCTTTCGACATTGCCGCTCTGCCGCTTTCTACATGGCGCGGTATTTCAACGTCATAGCCCAGCTTCATCAGGAGGCGGGCAAACAGCAAGCCCAGTTCCGACTCCTGCATGTTGGTAAACTCGTCGGCAAAAAGCAGCACCTTGCGGTTCTTTTTGTTAGCTTGCGTGCCAAGCTTCTCGCGCTTGCGCGCCTCGCGGCGCACCAGCGTCCGCATTGTGTTGTGGCTCAGTGGCGGTATGTCGCGCTGTGGGGTGAAGCTGACAATGCGTTTTATCACCGCCGACGACACTTTCCACTCAGCAAAGAAGTTGTACACAGGCCATACCCAATGCCACAGCTGCTCGACCGCGGCCATGCGGGCCACCATCCACGAGCGCAGCGGCGTGCCCTTGCGGTCGTATATCTGTTGCAGCAGCTCGGAGCGCAGGCGCGTCATGTCAACGTTCGAGGGGCATTCGCCCTTGCAGCCCTTGCAGGCCAGACAGTCGTACAGCATTGCCGCCAGCTGCTCCATCTCCGCTTTCGTGATGCTGGTTCCGAGGCTCTTGCCCGTAGCATTGCCTTCGGGCAATCCGTGTGTAAGAAGTTCTCGCATCACGTTGGCCCTGGCGCGGGTCGACCACATCTCGTCGTTCGATACGCGGTAGGTGGGGCACACCACGCCCCCTGCCAGGTTGCTTTTGCGGCATTCGGCGGCGCCGTTGCACTGCTCGATGCTGCACATCAAAGCATGAAACTGACTCTTGGCGCCGGTGGCTCCGGGTGCCGTGCACTCGTCGAAAGCCGCCTTCCAGTTGTAGCAGGTGTCGGCAAGCCAGCCTTCGGCCTTGTAGCTGCTGCCGTCAAAGCGCAGCGAGCTGTCCATGGGCTCGGTGTTGACTATCTTGCTGCGGTTGAACAGGTTGTCGGGGTCCCAGCAGGCTTTCAGCTCTTTAAACAGCGTGTAGGCCTCGTCGCCGTACACCAGCGGGATAAACTCGCCGCGAAGCCTGCCGTCGCCGTGCTCTCCGCTGAGGCTGCCGCGGTGCTTCTTCACCAGCAGGGCCGTCTCCTCGGCCACGCGCCTGAAGGTCTGCCTGTCGCGCGGCGACTTAAGGTTTAGTATGGGACGCAGGTGCAGTTCGCCCGTCCCTATATGTCCGTAGTACACGCATTTAAGTCCCAACTGTGCCAGCATGTCGCTTATGTCGGCCATGTATTCCGGCAGCACTTCGGGAGCCACGGCGGTGTCCTCGATGACACCCACGGGCTTTGCGTCGCCTTTCATGCCGCTGAGCACGCCGAGGCCCGCCTTGCGCAGCGCCCAAACGCGGTGCATGTCGTTGGCGTCCACCTTTGTGCAGCAATACGCCAGGCCCGAGGCTATCAGGTCGCCCTCGGCCGCGGCCACCCTCTGTTCGAGGTTCTCGCCGCGCAGCTCTATCACGAGTATCGCCGCCGGGTCGCCTTCAACGAAGAAGCGGTTGCGCTGCTGCGCTGGGTTGTCCTTGCACAGCTCGAGTATGTAGCCGTCCATCAGCTCTACCGCCGTCGGGTTGTGCTTCAGTGCCATGAGGTTGGCCCTGAAACTGTTTTCCAGCGAGTTGCAATGTGCGCAAAGCAGCACTACAGAAGGGTGCGGCAGCGGGTCGAGCTCGAGCGTTATCTCGGTGACGAAAGCCAGGGTCCCCTCGCTGCCAACCAGCAGCTTGCATATATCGATGCTGCGGTTGCGCAGCGGCGTTGCCCCGTCGAGCAGCCCCGCCACGGCCTCGTCGACGGCGTAGCCGCAGCTGCGGCGGCGCAGCCTGCCGTCGGGGAAACCCGTAGTGAATATACCGGCGGTTGCCTCGTCCATCGCCCACCGTACCAGCTGCGCATACACCGATTCGACGATGCTGCCGCCCGTGTTCAGCCAGAACTCCGTGCCGAAACGCTCCTCCAACTCGCCCACGGTGACGGGGGCGAAGGTCTCGAAGGTGCCGTCGGCCAGCATGACTCTCAGCGACTTGACGTGGTGCCTCGTGCTGCCGTACACCAGCGAATGGCTGCCGCACGAGTTGTTGCCCACCATCCCCCCGATGCAGCAGCGGCTGCTGGTCGAGGTCTCCGGGCTGAAAAACAATCCGTAACTGCGGCAGGCGGCGTTCAGTTCGTCGAGGATAACGCCGGGCTGAACCCTCGCATATCGCGCTTCGGGATTGATTTCCACTATGTTGTTCATATAGCGGCTCACGTCGACAACAATCCCGTCGCCCACCACCTGGCCGGCCAGCGAGGTGCCGCCGGCACGCGGTATCAGGCAGGTGCCGCGACGGCGGGCCTCGGCAAGAAGCCACGCCAGATCGTCGTCGCCCTGCGGATAGGCAACAGCCTGCGGCATAGCACGATAAGCACTTGCATCGGTAGCATACGCTATCCGGTGCAGAATATCATCGAAAAACTCCATTGTTACTCTGTGGTCAGATGGATGATACCGTTGCGAGCCATCTGGCCGCCGTCGGCAAAGGTGAATGTGGCCGACCACGACAGGGTACGCACGCCCTTCATGCACGACACAGGCAGCACGAACGAGTCGGCATCCAGCAGGTTGCAGCGCATCCGCAGCTCGTTCTTCTCCTGGTCGTTGACCACGAGCAGCACCGAGATGGCCTCGCTGTCCCAGCGAAACTCGTAAGGCTCGCCGGCCGCGGCCGTCACCTCGAACACATTGGGACTCAGCATCGCCAGCTTATAATCGTCCCTCACCGGCTTCCGGTTCACCGTGGTGTCGACGTACTGCGTCGTGTATTGCTTCGACAGTCCCACCTTCGTATAGGTGTCGTCATCCTTGTCGAACAACAGTATGTAGAGCGTAGCCAAAACCATGATGGCGGCCACGCCCATAACGATATACACCGTAGGGCTGATATGCCGCTTTATATAACGCAGCCTGCGCTTGCGCTCCTCTTTCATATACTCCGACGAACTTGCCTTTGCCTGACTGCCCGAGCTCGAATATTCGCTCGCCATCTCAGCGCCGACACGCTCTTCGTCAAAATCATGTCCAGTCCTGTTATCACTCATATCAGAATAATACCATTAAATACAAACACTTATACTCGTCATAACAAACATTACGACACAGTAAAGACACTGCAAAGATAAGAAAAAAACATATAATAAACAAATATTTTTTACAAAGCGATAGGCACAGAAACCCGACCCGTTTTGCATCGCATTCCATCGGTATGTCGACTCGTTTGCACCCTAGTCAACGCCATTTTTGCCCCCGAAGCCATATTTGCCCCATGTATCGCCATAACCAATTCATTTACAATTATTACCACAGCCCACAGCATTCTCATCATTTTTTCGCAAAGACCCCGATTTTTGTATATAGAACGTAAATCGTAAGTATATAGTTGATAAGGAGTTGGTGGGACCAACTCCTTATGTACTCCTTATGTACTTTATACCTACCCTTTATCACGGTCGAAATCCGACCAAAATTTAGGTGTAAACACAGTCCGTAGAAATCGTTTTCGGCGGGGAATGATGTCTGAACTGGGGGC
>JAGCUZ010000019.1 GCA_017962615.1 Bacteroidales bacterium
AAGCCACAGGCTTTTCCTTCACTCCGAAACGCATGTTTCTTCTTTACGGTGACACCCCAGACTGCGCTTCGCTTGTCAGGGGTTATTGAGGGTCAGCCCCGCCGGGGCTGTTGTGTCACGTGTAGTGACGCCGTAGGCATCTGACAACCTTTGTCATGCCCCGCTGGGGCTTTGAGGGTACAAGGTATTGTGAGCCATGCGGCGTGCAGGATGCACGCGCCCTCAGTAACCCCGCACAAGCGAAGCGCAGTGTGGGGTATGGCGACACTCTATCTGCGTGCCAGCGGCACGCGCCCTCGAACCGAGCCTGAGATAGTCTGGGACACTGGTGGATGTATAAATATTCATCATAGTGTGATATACTTTTTTTGCTGAGGGTGCGTTATTAGTGGTGTTATTGTTTTTGAATGCCATGAAGAAACGTTCCGTCATACTGTTGGCTGTCGTCGCCGTGCTGTTGCTGCAGGGATGCAGCCGCAAAGGGGTGTATATGCCGCGTAACCGCAAGGCGCGCCACTGCAACACCTGTCCCACCTTCTCGCTCAACGCCGAGGCTGCGGCCGACGGCAACACCGTGGCGTGGCAATGACGCAGGCGGAATACAAGGCTGTGTTGGCACGCTACCTGCCGCAGGCAGCGGTGGACGCTGTGTACGACTTCATTGTGGAAAACAACGTCTATATGCGCATCACCCGCGAGCGCAGGAGCAAGCTGGGCGACTACCGGTGGCCTACGCCTCGGCACAACTACCACGAAATCACCGTCAACGGCGACCTCAACCCGTACCTTTTCCTGCTGGTGCTGCTGCACGAGGCGGGGCATCTGGACTGCCGCCTGCTGCATGGCGGCACGGTGCAGCCGCACGGCCACGAATGGCAGCAGTGCTACCTGCAGCGCATAGCGCAGTTTGTGGGGCTCGGGGCTTTTCCGGCCGACGTGGTGCCGCTGCTGGAGCGCTACTGCCGCACCATGCCCCTCAACCGCCGCATGGGCACCGAGATAGAGAACCGCCTGCACCGCTACGACCCGGGCTACGTGGAGCAGGAGAACATCACCCTCAACGAGTTGCAGCCGGGCGACTGCTTCCGCATAGTGAAACGGCCGGCTATCTGCTTCCGAGCCGTGGCACGCCAGCGCACCCGCTGGAAATGCCAGGACACCGCCACGGGACTCTTCTACCTCGTGGCGGGCAACGCCGTGGTGGAACCCGTGGATTAGTTTCTGTGTAAGTTCCAAAATATTTTCGTATTTTTGCAGCGTGAAACAGGGTGGCCTTAAGTGGTCAGCCAACAACGCTATCTTGCTATGGACAACAACTTTAAAATGAAAATCGACGCCCTCGTCAACGAGGTGTCGGGCATTACCGACCTCATCAAAAAGATAGAAGTGCTCAACTACATGGAGCAGCAGGCTTCGTATATGCTGTGGGTGCTTGAAGAGGAAAAACGCATCGACGACGACTCGCACGATTACTAATATCACACCTATAACATGACCTTTAGACTGGCACATATCACAAGGCTGCTTGGGGTGGCGCTGCTGCTGGCCCTCGGGGGCTGCTCGGGGGGCTACAGCTTCACGGGCGCATCGATACCGCCGCAGGCCAAGACCATCAGCGTCAAGACGTTCCCCAACTACGCCTCGACCATCAACCCGCAGCTGAGCCAGAAGCTGAGCGACGACTTGCGCAACATGTTCTCGTCGCAGACCAGCCTCGATGTGGTGGGCGGCGACGGCGACCTGCAGGTGAGCGGCGAGATTACCGACTACAGCACCCGCACCTCGGCCATCTCGAGCGGCGACGAGGCCAGCATGATACGCTTCTCGATAACCATCAAGGTGAAGTTCGTGAACCGCTACGACCCCGACACCGACTTCGAGCAGTCGTTTACGCGCTACCGCGACTACAACGCGCAGCTGAACTTCTCGTCGGTGGAGAGCTCGCTGATGGGCGAGATTGTCAACGAGTTGTGCGAGGATGTCTTCAACAAGGCCGTCGTCAACTGGTAGCATCATGATACAGCTTTTCAGGCGGCACGCCGACATAATCATTGGCTGGCTTATAGCCCTGGCGGGCGCTGTGCTCTACCTGGCCACCATGGAGCGCACGGTGAGCTTCTGGGACTGTGGCGAGTTTATCACCACCAGCATGTGGCTCGAGGTGGGGCATCCTCCTGGAGCGCCGCTGTACCAGCTGCTGGCGCACTGCTTCTGCCTTATGGCTGGCGGCGACATGTCGCGCGTGGCCCTGTTCAGCAACGCCCTCTCGGCGCTGAGCATGGCGCTGGCCGCAGCATTCCTCTACTGGTCGCTGCTGCGGCTGCTGCCCCGTGGCGGCGCTGTGCCGCGCCTGGCGGCGGTGGCGGCGAGTGTGCTCTTCGTGGTGTGCGACACGGTGTGGTTCTCGGCCTCGGAGAGTGAGGTGTACGCCCTCGCCACCCTTATTGCCGCCGTGACGCTGTGGGCCATGCTGCGTTGGCGCTCGGCCGTGGACGACGAAGGCAGCGGTCGCTGGCTGCTCCTCGTGGCGCTGCTGACGGGATGCGGCGTGTGTGTGCACTTCCTGACGCTTCTTGTAATACCTTGTATTTTCGTTATATACTGTAATACCGTGGCCGAGCACCGTCCCGGCAACTGGCTGGCACGCAGGCTCGCCAAACACCCCAAGGCGGCTCCGCTGCTGGTCTTCGCGGGTGCCACGCTGCTGCTGGCGATACTCTTCCTGGTGCTCGTGCCTGCCTATTTCGCCCTTATAGAGGTGGCGGGCTTTGCTGGACCGCTGGCACTCGCCGTGCTGCTTATGGCCGCCGTGGCGGCGTTGCACGCCAAGCCGTGCCTGCAGCACCACGCGACGGCACTGCTGATGCTGCTGTTAGGGCTCTCGCCCTACCTCGTCATCATGCTGCGTGCTCAGGCCGCGCCGCCCCTCAACGAAGGCAACCCCGGTAGCGGACAGGCGTTGAGCGACTACGTGCACCGCCGCCAGTACGAGCAGGCGCCGCTGATATACGGCCGCTGCTACACCGCGCCGGTGGTGGACATAAATGACGGCAAGCCCGTGTATGCCAAGGAGACCGACATGCTGTTTCCGCGCATGTGGCGCAGCCGCGAGGTGGACAAGCTGGGCTACAGCGACTGGACCACCCACACGGGGCACGAGGTCATCGTTGGCGGGCACCCGTACTACAAGCCGTCGCAGCTCGACAACTTCGTATTCCTGTGCGGCTACCAGGTGGGCTACATGTACCTGCGCTACCTTATGTGGAATTTCAGCGGCCGCTTCAACGACCGTAACGGATTGGGCGCCATGCAGGACGGGCAGTTCATCACAGGCTTGCCGTTCGTGGACTGCTTCATCGTAGGCAATGCCACGCCGCCGCCTGCCGAGATGCGCAGCAGGGCCTACAACCGCTACTTCCTGCTGCCGCTGGCTCTTGGCATAGTGGGACTTATAGCCATGCGCCGCCGCAGCCGCGCCGACTTCCGCGCCGCGCTGACCCTCTTCCTCTCCACGGGCCTCTTCGTGGCCTTATACCTCAACATGCCTACCTACGAGCCGCGCGAGCGCGACTACGTATATGTGCTCAATATCTACACGTTCTGCATCTGGGCGGCCTTCGGCATGCATGCCCTGCTCAGCGCCGCCCCCGTCAAGCAGCGCCGCCGCGTCATGGCGCGTGTGGCCGCTGTGGCGGCATTGGCAGTGCCGTTGCTGGTGGCATGGCAGAACTTCGACGACCATAACCGCCACGACCGCCAGACGGCCCGCGACGTGGCACGCAACATGCTCAACTCGTGCGATATGAATGCCATACTGCTCACCTACGGCGACAACGACACGTTCCCGCTGTGGTACCTGCAGCAGGTGGAAGAGGTGCGGCCCGACGTGGCCGTAATCAATATGAGCCTCCTCGGCACCTCGTGGTACGGCGAGCAGACCGCCGCCCTCCTGCGACGCCAGGGCAGCGACCTGCTGCATGCCGCCGCGCAGCACTACCAAGGCAGCACGGCGGCTCTGCGCCAGATTCTCGACCGCAACGGCTACCGCCGTCCCGTGTACCTCTCGCAGTATGCCTACAACGACCGTAGCGACAGGTATATGGGCCGTCTGCAGCTGGCAGGCGTCAACTACCGCCTGCTGCCCGAACCTACGACCGACAGCGTGGATGTAAACGCCTCGTTGACAGCCATGATGACGCGCATGGGCTGGAGCCCCGTGGGCAACAGCCACCTTGACGATATAAGCTGCCGTTTTATAGAACAATACCTGCGCAATGCCGTGACACTGAGCCAGTCGCTGGCTGATGGCCGGCGCAGTGACGATGCCGCCAGCCTGTGGCGGCACATCGCCAAGCAGGTAGACTTCGCGGCTGTGCGTAACCTGCCGCTCAAGAGCGACATAGCCGATGCCATGCTCGCCGCAGGCCTCAATGACGAGGCGCGGGCGCTTGCCACACAGACCTCTATGGCTGCGGCGCAGCGCGTGCGCTTCTATAACGCTACGCTGCCCATGATGCGACAGTACGTGCAGCGCGACTGCGACCGGCTTGCGCCGCTACTGCGCCGTCCGGTAATACAATAGACCAGAACAGGGATAAAGGAAAAGCGACAGAACCAATTGGTTTTGTCGCTTTTGTACCGCATATCAGAGTCGAACTGATGATCTACTGCGTGAGAGGCAGTTGTCCTGGACCACTAGACGAATGCGGCATTTCTCTCTCGTAAAGTTTTGCAAAGATACGAAGATTTTTTTGATTGTGTACGCTTTTTTTGTTTTTTTTCTCTGTTTTTTATCTTTGACGCTCAGCCATAGTGATTTATGAACAGACTAAAAATGGCACGGTGAATGTCTGTCGGGGTGTTTTACGGCATGGCGGCACCGTTTGTTGAGGCTTTTTGAGCCATGCAGAGACGCAGAGATGCGACTCTTTTGTGTAACGCTTGTTGTATCAGGATGTTATGTGGTTGTGGCTACCACTGCTTCTTGAAGAGCAGCTCGGTGGTGGTGTCCCACTTCTGAAGCATCTGGCGGAAAGCCTTGTAGTATTTGGGGCTTATCTCCTGCGTGGTTATCTTAAGGCTACGGAGCACTTCGACGCGGTTGCCGGTGCGGCGGAGGGTTATCGTGGCGTCCCACAGTCCAGCTTGGGTGCTGTGGTAGTCGACCTCCTTGGTGAGCATCTTGACGTTGACGCTGTCGGGGATAGTCAGCGTTATGCGGTGGCTGATTTCCGAGGGGGTGACTTTTAGGGGCTGCTGGCGCATGCTGGTGAGCTGTGAGGCCTTGATGCTGTGGCTGTTCTGTGTTGCAGGGAGGGCTATGCGGTAGTAGCTGTCGCCAAGGCTCAGGGGTGTCCACTCCAGGTTGGTGGTGTCGCGCGTGACTATGGCTGCCGGGATGGCGGCGGCGTGCATGACGGCTTTGTTCTTGCGGGTGGGGGAGAACCTGTAGGAGAGGCCGTCGATGACGCACGACACCATGCAGTCGTTGCCTTCGAAGGCGACGCTGGCGTCGAAGCCCACCTGGTTGAACAGGGCGCAGAGCAGGACGGCTTTGTCGACGGCGGTGCCGCAGTTGCTTGCCCATGTCTCGGCGGCGCTGGCGTGGCGGAAGCCTGCGAGGCTGGGCTCGATGTTGTTAAGGCGTATGTTGTCGACCACATGGTCGCGTATGTCGCACGCATATTGCAGCTTGTCGTCTTTGTAGAGGTTGGACAGGAAGCTCGCGGCCTGCGGCAGCGTCTCTTTTTGGAAGGCGAAGAGCGCGTCGTAGCCGTCGGCGGTGCTTATCACGAACGGCTGGTTGTTGACCCTGTCGGGCAGATAGCTGTCGACGACGCTCTGGGCTATATTGCTGGCGCTGTAGGTGCGGGTGGCTTCGTTGTATTTGAACTTGTCGGGCGCGGTGACGTGGAACTTAATGTCGCCCGACTGCTGGCAGACAACCTCGAAGAGCTTGACGGGGCAGTCGAGGACTGTCGGGAAGTTGTCGTAGAGCTTCGGGTTCTGCCTGTGTATGGTGTAGTCGAGCACTATGGTGCAGCCGTATTCGAGGGCGGTGTGCACAACGACCATTTCGCGCAGATGGTTGTAGCGGCCGCAGTCCTGACAGGAGGAGGGCAGCTGGTTGATGAATGCGTTGGCCGGCGTGGTGACCTTCGAGCCGTCGCTGCGCACGGTGTAACTCTCGTTGACGGTGAGTCTCTCGAAGGCGGGGTTGTAGAGGATGAAGGTCTCGCCCTTGTCGGCATAGGCGGTGATGGCGCGGTTGCGTATGAGCTTGAGCTCCTTGCGGACGGTTATGTCGATGCTGCCGTCGTTGTTGGCCTTATAGGTGCGGCGGATGAGGTTGTACTCGGCATCGGGCTGGTTCTGCGACATTGCTGCAGGCAGCAACGCCAAGAGGAATGACAGGGAAATTATCAGGTTTTTCATGTATCTATTGGAACTTATAACTTAAAACTTATAACTAATAACTAATCATCACTTTGTCAGTATCACCGGAGTGTTGGCCAGTAGCTTCTGGTTGGCGACGGCCTGACGGAAGGCGGGCCAGTCGGCGGCGTTGTATATGCGTTTGTTGAACATGGCGCTCTCGCCGAAGGTGAGGGTCTTGCCGTCGTCGAGCCAGTAACTGCAGCCGTAGTTGACGGCGGGGGTGACGATGCCGTGCATACGGTGGGCGAAGATTACGCGGCTGTAGGTGTCGGGCAGCTGTATGCGCTCGGATATCTCGACAAGCCGCGAGCACTGGTCGCGGAAGGGATAGTTGCGCGTGGTCAGCGTGGTGTCGAAGCCGAGGTGCGACATGGCGCGGCCGTAGAAGTTGCGTGCCGAGAGGGGTATGAATATCAGCTCGTCGGCGGTGACGGTGGCGTATTCGGGTATGCGGTAGTGGTAGGTGATGCTTACGGGCTGCTCAAGGTAGCGGTCGTTGTCGGTGTGCGTCACCTTGGTGATTACGGCGCGCGGGTCAATCTTGAGCAACTCCAGTTCGAGGTTGCGCCGCCACTCGCTCTGGCGGCAGCTGAACACGCCGCGCACGGCCTTGTCGCTCTGACCCTCGGCGGTGATGGTGATGGTGCCCTGCAGCGTGCCGTCTTTCTTTATCTTGGATGTGCCGTTGATGCGTATGTAGTGCTTGTCGGCGGCCGACAGGGGGGTGTACATAAGCGTGGCACCCTCGGGGAGTCCCATAAGGTAGCCCTGCTGCTGCTCGGCGCTCGACCACAGCTCGCGCACGTTGGGCACCCATGTGGGGTCGAGCAGCTCGTAGTGCCCGTTGCGGTGCTGCACGGCGCACACGCTGTGGTTGAACTGGTCGGCGGGGATGGGGTCGATGCGCTCGCCCGCCATCGTCATGGCCGCGTAGGCTTTGAAGCCAGCGGCACGCAGCATGGCGATGAGCAGGCTGGCCTTGTCCTTGCACACGCCGCAGCGGTCGGTGAGGTTCATCTGCGCGTTGTGCAGCGTGTAGCCCTCGCCCTCGCCCATGCTGATGCCGGCATAGCGCATATTGTCGGCCACCCAGTGGGTGAGGATGGCAATGCTGTCGTACTCACTGCGGGCGTCGCTAAGCAGCTTGCCGACCAGGGTTTTGAGCTCGGGGGTGGGGGAGAAGCTGCCGTAGTCTTCGTTGACGTTGTAGAACCATGTCGACTTCGACTGCCAGTTTGGGGCGGTGCTGAGCAACAGTTTGCACTCTATGTCGTTGCTGGCCAGCGTCTGCGGCTCTTTCTTGAGCGGCATGATGTCGCTCTTGGTGAAGGTGTAAACGGTATGTTGTTCAGTCTTGGTGATGTTGGAGTCGAGCGTGCCGTTGTACACCTCGTAGCGCAGATGTTTGCTGTTGGGAATGAGGGCCTGATACACTTTCAGCTGCACAGGCTGGGAGGCCCAGAAGGGGACTATGTCGTAGTAGTGGCCGCGCATGGGCGGGATGTAGCGGCTGTCGTCGTCCTGACTGCCAAGCAGGGCGTAGGTGAAGCCTTTGCGGTAGGTGGTCATCTCGACTTCCTCGCCGGGCTCGAGGTGCCCCACTTCGACCATCTTCTGGCTGGCGCCCCAGTAGATGAGGCGTGCCGGAGCTATGTAGTCGTAGACGGTGGCGTTGCCGCCGTTGCCTATGAGCGTGGTTACAGAGCCGTCGTTGCGGTGCACCTTCACCTCGCGGAACTCCACGTAGGCCGACAGCGGGTCGTAGTCGATTTTTATGACGTTGTTGTTGCGGCAACCCGTGAGGTCGATCATGCGTATGCGCTGATGGCGCACCATGTGGCTCAGGCCGCTTTCCTCCATGACGACTTGCGTGGAGTCGAAAAGCGTAACCTGATGGTAGCCTTTGTATTTGGGCAGCACCATCTCCTGAGCGGAGGAGGGCATGGCTACGGCCGTTAAGCCGACAATGATGATGGATAGTAGGATGGTTCTGTATTTCATGGTCTTGGGTGTTTTCTAAGTTTATTGAGCGTGCGTATGAAGAGGGTGAGCACCACAGGCAGCAGGGCTGGGTTCAGCCGCTGTGGTAGCAGCTGGAAGCCTATGGCCGTGAGCAGCAGCACGACTGCAAGCAGGCCTGCAGTGACGCGGCTCGGGCGGCGCAGCCTTGCCAACATATAGATGAACAGCGGATTGGCCCATAATAGGTTCCAGTTGGCTTTGGTGCAGTAGTGGTCGGTGCCGAACCACATGAATATCAGCACTAACGAAATTAGCGATGCCAATGAGAACAATATCGCGTCGAACCACGTGAAGTTTATTCTCTTGACTTTTGCATCGGAGCTGTCGGCCTTGGCGTTGCGTCCCCATTCTATCACGGTTAGCGAAGCCGCAACGACGAAGAGGAACCAGAATGCCAGCGTAGGCGGGAAGCTTGCTGTAGGCGGTGTGCGAGTCTCGGCGAGCAGCATCTGAGGCGCGTCGGCAAGCGGCTCACGGGTGAGGCCCAGCGTGGCGGTGTCGGTCTGCGCCATAAGGTCGTCGGGCAGAAACATGTATTCGAAACTCGACAGCGGGCGGTCGCACCGTTGTCCCAGCAGTAGGTCGATGCCAAGCTGCCACCACATCAGATTGTTTCCGGTGTGTCGGTGCAGCAACTCGCGGTATGTCAGGTTAGTGTCGCTGGTTGTCTCGGTGTAGGCAGCCTTGCCGTCGAGGTTGTTGATGATGATGTCGCGCACGCGCGTGGCGCAGTTGTCGCGGAAGAAGTCGTATTTGTAGTATCTGTTCTCCTCCAGGTAGTTGTCTTCAAGGCTGCGGAATATCCTGTTGACCTCTTCGGGCGATAGTTGCAGCTGTTGCTGATACACGCTCCGCCCCTCGTATTGGTATTCCATGAGGAAGTAGGCGAACTCGGTGCGCGAGAGGCAGTAGTCGAGTTTGCCGCGTGCGAAGGTCAGGTAGAAGTGGGGTATGTTGAAGTTGAAAGTGCCGTAGTTGTATACTTTGTCGAGGTTAATGGCAGGGTCGGTGACACGTATGGCCGTGTGCCCGAACGTGGTGTAGAAGTCGTTGCCCGGGCCGCAGGTGACGAGGCATACCCTTGCACTGTCGGAGAGGGTGAGACTGCCGAGGTAGTCGTGCGCCTTCGCAGGCACAAGCCAGAGGGTTAGCAACAGAAGCAGTATGTTGGTTTTCAACTTCATGGTAGGTTACAGGTTATAGATGCGATAGATATGATAGATGCGATAGATGTCGCGTCAGCCACTTAGGACTTAAAACTTACAACTTATAACTAATAACTGAAGATCATATCATTTTCAGGTAGCCAATCTCTTTCTCGGTCAGTTCGCGCCAGCGGCCTCGCGGCAGGTCTTTCTTGGTCAGTCCGGCAAAGACCACTCGGTCGAGTCTCACAACATCGTAGCCCAGAGCCTCGAACAGCCTCCTTACGATGCGGTTGCGTCCCGAGTGCAGCTGTATGCCGATGACCTTGCGGTTATCGCCGTTGCCTGCATACTGTATGTCGTCGGCCTTGATGAAGCCGTCGTCCAGCTCGAAACCTTCCAGTATCTTCTTCATGTCGTTGTGGGTTAGAGGCTTGTCGAGCTCGGCTTCGTAGATCTTGTACACGCCGGTGGAGGGGTGGGTGAGCTTCTTGCTCAGCTCTCCGTCGTTGGTGAACAGCAGCAGTCCGGTGGTCTGCCTGTCGAGCCTGCCTACGGGATAGATGCGTTCGCGGCAGGCGTTCTGCACCAAGGCCATCACCGTTTTGCGCTCTTGCGGGTCGTCCACGGTGGTGATATATCCCTTAGGCTTGTTGAGCAGTATGTAGCGTTTTGGCTCGGAGCGCAGCCGTTCTCCGCCGTAGCACACGGTGTCGGTAGGCTTCACCTGGAATCCCATTTGCGTCACCACCTCGCCGTTCACCGTCACGCTGCCTGCGGCAATCAGCACGTCGGCCTCGCGGCGCGAGCAGATGCCGGCGTTGGCAATGTATTTGTTGAGGCGAACGGTCTCATCGTTATTTTTGACAGCCTTCGGGGTCGATGAATTCGGAGCCTTTACCTGTTTCGCAGGTTTGCGTCGCTCGTAGCTCTTGCTGACGGGGCGGCTTGTGGGCTCTTGGGCCGTAGTGCGTGCGGGTTTGGCAGCGCTGCGCTGTGTCTTTCGTGCCGGAGCTTTCTTCTCAAAGGCTGCTGGAGCCTTGGCACTGCGTGGCGTACTCTTCTCAAAGGCTGCCGGGGTTTTGGCACTGCGTGCAGTACCTTCGCGTTTGGCGGCGCGTTGCGGCTTAGCCTTGCCGTCTTTCTTCTCGAAAGGTTTGCTTTGACTGCCTTTGCGGCTGCCGGGTTTGTTTGTCTTGTCGGTCATAATGTCAGAATCTCATTTTATAAGGGAATGCGGTGTCGAGTTCCTGTTTCTTGCGCAATGCCGACACCGAGTTGGCCAATATAATCAATATGTCAAGCTGTTGTTTCTTAAGCCAGTATACGGCACGTTCCTCGCCACGGCAGGCCAGGGCGAACATAAGGTTGGCCGGATGCATGTTGTGCAGCAGCCATTGGCGCGGGGTGGTGCCGCATGTGGCGCTTTTGTTGCAGCCGTCAGCGCCGTCGATGGCGTGGCTGACGATGCCGAGCCACTGGTGGCCGTTTTGTGTGAGCCATTGCTCGGCCTCTACGTCGTCCTGCAACATGTTGCAGAATGCCGCCAACTCTTTGTAGTTGTTCTGTGCCAGCCACTTGAAGTAGTCAGTCTTTTCGCCGTCTATAGCCTTGGCCAGCAGCAGGAGAACCTTGACATCGTATTGCTCAAAACCGGGTACCATAGCGCACCTTACTGTATTACTTTCGTATTGTGGCCCCAAGTTGTGTCTCGAACTGCTTCTGCAGTTTTTCCATGGTGAGCTCTATCTGTTTGTCGTTAAGGGTCTTCTCCTTGTCTTGCAGAATGAAGCTCACGGCGTACGACTTCATGCCTTCGGTTATGCCCTTGCCTTCGTACACGTCGAACAGCGACACCCGTTTGAGCAGTTTCTTCTCGCAGGCATAGGCTGTGCGCTCTATGTCGCCGAATGTCACATCCTGCTTCAGTATCAGTGCCAGGTCGCGCCGCACCTCGGGGAACTTGGCTATCTCGGTGTAGGTGACCTCTTTCTTTGGATATTGGGCAAGCAGCTGGTCCCAGTTGAAGTCGGCGTAATACACATCCTGCTTGCAGTCCATGCGGCGCAGCGTCTCTTTACCAAGCCGTCCGAAACTTACCAAGGTCTTCTTGCTGTCTTTGTTTATGTAGGCAATACCCTCGGCGAAGTAGTGCTCGGTGGCGGCCACCGTCGTAAGTTGCGCCGTGTTGATGCGCAGGCGTTGCAGTATGTTGTTCACGTGGGCTTTAAGGTAGTAGAAGTCGGTGGCTACGGTGCCTGTCTTCCAGTTCTCGGGCTGTTCGGCGCCGGTCATGAACATGGCAAGATGCTGCACCTCGCCATAGCGTTTGCCGGTGTCGGCGGCTTCGGGGTTGTCGAGCGTGTAGACGCGTCCGAACTCGAAGAGCTTCTGATTGGCCATCTTGTGGTTGAGGTTGCGCGTCACGCATTCCAGGCCGCAGTACAGCAGCGTCTGACGCATTACGTTCAGCTCCTTGCTCAACGGGTTGAGTATCGTTACGTTGCGACTGGCGTCGAAGTCGGGGTTGTCGTCGTAGTACTCCGACTTGGTGAGCGAGTTGTTCATAATCTCGTTGAACCCGTTGTAGGCCAGGTAGTCGCTCGCAATGTTCTTCAGTTTGTTGGGGTTGGGCTTCTTGCCGTACGACAGGCAACTGTTCAGGCGTTCGTCGAAGTGGATGTTGTTGTAGCCGTAAATGCGCATTATCTCCTCCACGATGTCGCATTCGCGCGTCACGTCGGCCTTGCAGGTCGGCACGCGCAGCGTCATGCCATCGGCCGTCTCGGCGGCAATCTCTATGTCGAGCGAGGTGAGCGCCGTGCGCACAGCATCCAGAGGAATGTCCTGCCCTATGAGCGAGAACATGCGCTTGAACTTGACCTCCACCGTGGGACGCTCTATATGTCTGGGATATAAGTCCAACATCTGGCCGCATATCTCGCCACCCGCCAGTTCGCGTATCAGTTTCACGGCACGGCGCAGCGCCCATTCGGTTATGTTGGGGTCGCATGTGCGCTCGTAGCGGTAGCTGGCGTCGGTTCTAAGGGTGTGGCGTTGCGAAGTCTTGCGGATGCTTACGGGGTTGAAGAAGGCACTTTCGATGAACACGTTGCACGTATCCATGGTCACACCGCTCTTCAGTCCGCCGAAGACGCCGGCGATGCACATGGGCTGCGGTTCACCGTTGCCGGCGTTGCAAATCATGAGGTCGCGGCTGTCCAGCGTGCGCTCAACGCCGTCGAGGGTGGTGAACTTGGTGCCCTGAGGCAGACGGCGGACGACTACCTTGTCGCCTATAATCTGGTCGGCATCAAAAGCATGCAGCGGCTGACCTACCTCCATCATCACGAAGTTGGTTACGTCCACAATGTTGTTTATCGGACGCAGTCCGACGCTACGCAGGCGGTTCTGCAGCCATTCGGGGCTTTCGGCCACCTTAACGCCGCGCAGGGTGATGCCGGTGTATCGCGGGCACAGCTCGGGCTCCTCCACGCTTACCTCTATGGCTTTCCCATCGGAGGTGGCTTTCAGCTCTGTGTCCACCTCGGGCCATTTAATCTTGAGGTTTTTCCCTTCGCGGGTGTTGAGCACCGCCACCACGTCGCGGGCCACGCCAATATGCGAGATGGCATCCATACGGTTGGCCGTTATGGCAACCTCCAGCAAGCAGTCGTCCTGCACGTTGAAGTACTCCTTGGCTGGCGTGCCCACCTTGGCGTTGTCGGGCAGCACCATGATGCCGGCGTGGTCAGTGCCCAGCTGCAGCTCGTCGGCGGCGCAGAGCATGCCTTCACTCACGGCACCGCGTAGCTTGCTTTTCTTGATTT
The DNA here is from genome assembly GCA_017962615.1 of Bacteroidales bacterium. GTDB lineage: Bacteria > Bacteroidota > Bacteroidia > Bacteroidales > P3 > Colimorpha. The sequence goes on from JAGCUZ010000019.1 coordinate 13,436, forward strand.
CGAAGAATTCAGTGTCCGAGGTGTATATCTTGGTGCCAATTTGGGCGCACACCACTTTCTGACCAGCAGCCACATTAGGTGCACCGCACACTATGTTGAGCGGTGTGCCAGTGCCGACGTCAACGGTAGTCAGGTGCAGGTGGTCGCTGTCGGGGTGTGGTTCACAGGTCAGCACCTGTCCGATTATCACATGTTCCAAACCACCCTTTATGGTCTCAACCTTTTCCCTGCTGTCCACCTCAAGTCCAGAGAATGTGAGCAGGTCGTCCAACTGTTCGGGCGTCATCTCGCCCAAATTTACATACTCTTTAAGCCAATTAAATGATATATTCATAGATATATAGTGATTTATTATCAGTAAAATATGCACTCGGCATTCAAACTGCAAAAATACGATATTTTTTGCAAACAGCAAAGATAAAATCTGGTATAATGGACAAAAATTAGGCTGTTCATCTTTCATTGGGTAATACCCTCTATGCCTTAAAAAACCTAAAATGAGTGTATTATCCTGTATTATTGGTGTCATTTTAATAGTATTAATAGCAGCCAAAGCCTTTGATTGGT
>JAGCUZ010000002.1 GCA_017962615.1 Bacteroidales bacterium
CCAAGAACTACCTGGCTCCCAAGCTAGGCGTGAAACGCGAAGACCTCGTGGTCGTCTCCATCATGCCCTGCCTCGCCAAGAAGAGCGAGCGCGCCCGTGAGGAGCTCAGCGTCAACGGCGATCCCGATGTCAACTTCACCCTCAGCACCCGCGAGCTGGCACACATGATACGTCAGTGCAACCTCGACCTCAACGACATGCCGGAGGAAGACTTCGACAGCCCGCTGGGCGAGTCGACAGGTGCCGCCGTCATCTTCGGTGCCACCGGCGGTGTTATGGAGGCTGCCCTCCGTACCGCCTACGAGGTACACACCGGCAAGAAACTGCCGCGCATCGACTTCGAGGAGACCCGCGGTTTCCAGGGCATCAAAGAGGCTACCATCGATTTCGACGGCTTCCCGCTGAAGATCGCCGTGGCCTACAGCCTTGGCAACGCCCGCAAGATTATGGAAGAGGTCCGCAACGGCAACCCCAACGGTTACCACTTCGTCGAGGTTATGGCCTGCCCGGGCGGCTGCATCGGCGGCGCCGGCCAGCCCTACCACCACGGCAACAGCGACATCATCCGCAAACGTATGGAAGCCACCTACCGCGAGGACGCTGGCAAGCCCATCCGCAAGAGCCACGAGAACCCCGAAATTATCGCCATCTACAAAGAGTACTATGGCGAGCCCTGCGGCCACCTCAGCCACGAGCAGCTGCACACCCACTATTTCGACCGTTCCGACAAAGTGGAAGCAACAAAATAATTAATCAGTTATGAGTTCCAAGTTTTAAGTTCCAAGTGGCTGACGCATCACAACGGCACCACCCCGCTTAAAACATAAGACTCACAACTTAAAACTAAAAAGAAATGGCAAATATCAAGTTATCTGAAGATAAAATCAACATTATCAAGGAAATTGCTAAGTCCTTCGGTAATAAGCCCGGTGAGGTCATCAATGTGCTTCACCAAGTGCAGGGCAAGTTTGGTTACCTCCCCGCCGAAGTGCAGGAGGTGGTGGCCCACGAGCTGAACATCCCTGTGTCGCGCGTGTACGGTATCGTCTCTTTCTACAGCTTCTTCACCATGGAGCCCAAGGGCGAGCATCCCATCGATGTGTGCCTCGGTACGGCTTGCTACGTGCGTGGAGCCGAGAAAGTTCTCGATGCCTTTGCCCGTGAGCTCAATGTACAGGTTGGCAAGTGCACCGCCGACGGCAAGTTCTCGCTGAACACGCTGCGCTGCGTCGGTGCCTGCGGTCTGGCTCCTGTCGCCATGATTGGCGGCAAGGTGTACGGCCGTCTCACCCCCGACCAGATTCCCGGCATCCTCGCCGAGTACAAATAATCCAACAAGGATTGACAACAGCAAAGGGCGTCCAAATGGGCGCCCTTTCTTGTTGAATGATTTTAGCACAAATACAAGTAGATAACGATATACTTTATTCCTCTGAAAGCATGTGCTCAATCATCTCGTCTACTCCGCCGTGCCATACGGTAACACGCCCGGCCTCTACGTCCTCGTAAGCCAGCTCGATACCACTCTTGCGTCGCGGTTTGGCTGGAGCCTCTGTGATATGGAAGAAATCCATCGTGCGGAGCAGCTCCATGATACTGCGGGCTGTCTTGTTGCGCCCGTCGTAGGATATTGTCACTGTTGGCATATTACACTGTTTCAAGTTTTTCCAAAAATTCTTGGCGGGTCATACCGAGGTCGCGGATGGCGTTGCGGACGACAAATTCAGGAATTGGTTCCACATGGGTCTGAAAGACGACGGTACGCCGCAGTCCTGGCTTCATCCATATCTCATGGCCTCCTGCGGTACGCAGGGGCTGCAAGCCCAGACTCGTCAGTATCTCGCGGAACTCCTTGACTGTGATGTTCGACAGCTTCTTCATGCCATTGCAGCTATACGCATCGGTGCCGATACCTTCTCATAGTTGATGTGTCCGCCGAGCAGACGGGAGACTTCGGGCTTGCGGACAAGGCGGCTGAACGACGGCGGGGTGAGTTTCTTCTCGGTGACTTTCCAGCCGTGGTCGCGGAGGTCGTCCCACAGCGTGCCCATTTCAAGGCAGGTCTCGACGTATATCTGGAACCGCTCGTAGAAGTTCTTGACGGCATCTCCGTAGTCCTTGCCGGAGGTGCTGATGTCGAGCGATGGGCAATAGGCAATAAGGTTATCGCCCTCGCGGAAGATGTAGTACTCTATCGCGAAACGGTATTCTTCTTTGGTTTTATCGTTCATATCGGTGTCTATTTGCAGCCGTATTTCGTATTTGGGGTTTACTGATGTTATAACGCCCACTTTCTGTTTTTATTGTGCAGGATTGGGGCATTCTTTCGCTATTTGATGCGTTTCTTGTCGCAGGCGGTCGTGCAGTGTATACACTTAACAAATAAGGAGTTGACAGAGTATATATACCATCGAAGGGAAGACATGCATGTCTTCCCTTCGGCGGTATTTGATTCATGTTGCGGCTGTTGCCGCAGATGCTACAGCTCTATGTAGATGTTGTTCTCGCGGGCGAGGCGGCGCAGGTTGATGATGGCGTAGCGCATACGGCCCAGGGCGGTGTTGATGCTCACGCCCGTCTTGGCGGCGATGTCCTTGAAGTCGTACTTGCCGTAGTGACGCAGAATGACCACGCGACGCTGCTCGGGCGGCAGCATCTTGATAAGCTTGCGTATGTTCTGACGCGTCTGCTGGCGCATGATGGCCTGTTCGGCGTTGTCGTCGTGCACACGCAGGGTCTCCACCACGTCGCAGTCGGGCTTGTTGGGCACGAAAGGCATCTTGCTCGTGCGGCGGAAATAGTCGACAATAAGGTTATGCGCTATGCGCATCACCCAGTGGATGAACTTGTTCTCGTCACGGTACAACCCCGAGTTGATAGTGTAAACCACCTTGAAGAAGGTGTCCTGGAAGATGTCGTCGGCGACGTCTTTGTCCTTGACAACCGATATGATATACCCGTACACCTTGCTCTGATAGCGTGCAAGCAAGGTCTCGAAGCACGAATAATCACCGTTTACGTAACCCATTATAAGCTCGTTGTCATTGAGCTGACAAGTGGCAGTGTCCATACAAACTCCTTTTTTTGTTAAACTTAAAAATGGTAGTTTTGTTTCGATATGGCTATAATTGGGTTGTTAATTCGAAATGCAAAGATACGTCATTTTTGCAAACTGAGCAAATTTTTGCCACTTTTTTTTATGCAATAAACGACATTTTTCCATACCACACTAATTGTCAATATTATATAGACGCAACATTTTTAGCGTCAGGGTCACTCAAAATGGTCTGTTTGGCAAGTTCCACCACCTCGTCGGCCATGCTTTCCACGTTTTTTTGCCCGTCAATCCACACTATTTTCACCCCGTTGCGTTCCATCCGGCGAAACCATGTCATCTGCCGTTTCGAGAACCTGCGTATGTCGGTGAAGAGGTTGGTGAAAAGCTCGTCGTAGGTGCATTCGCCCTTCAGGTAGCGCGTCACATGCCTGTATTCCAGCCCGTAGCGCAGCAGCCTCTCGGCCGGCACGCCCTGCTCCAGCAGGTTGCTGACCTCGTCGATCATCCCCTCGTCAAGCCTCTGCCGCAGGCGCCGTTCTATGCGTCCCACCACCACCTCGCGCGGCAGCGCGATGCCCACCACCAGGTGGCGCATCGGTGGCATGTGCACATAGTCGTCGGGGTTCTGCTCGCCGAATTCCTGTATCTCGAGAGCCCGCACCAGGCGGTCGCGCGTCTCGGTGTCGGTGTGGTTGTGCAGCTTTATGTAGCCCGCCAGCCGCTCTATGAGGCTCGCGTCGCTGCAGGGCTCCAGCGACTGCCGGTACCGCTCGTCCACCGGCGCGTTGGGCAGCCGGTAGCCTCTCAGCACCGACTCCAGGTACATGCCTGTGCCGCCGCACATTATGGGCAGCCGGCCGCGCTCCGTGATGCCCGCGTAGGCGGCAAGGAAGTCGTTCTGGAACTGGTACACGTTGTACTCGTATCCAGGGTCGTGAATGTCTATAATATGATAAGGTATGTGCGAGCCGTGGATGTCGTAGTCGCCCAGGTCTTTGCCCGTGCCTATGTCCATGCCGCGGAACACCTGCCGCGAGTCGGCGCTGATAATCTCGCCGTCAAGGCGGTAAGCCACCTCGCAGGCCAGGGCCGTCTTGCCCGTGGCCGTAGGCCCGAGCACCGTCAGCAGCCTATTCGATGAAGTAGAGCTTTCCACGCTGCTTGTCGAACTCATACTCCCCGAACTGGAGCAGTCCTGTGCGGTTGATGATGAACTTGTAGTCTATGTTCTTCACCACCACCACCTCAACGTTGCGTATCTTGTGCTGACCTATCTGCATCTCCTTGAAGATCACCGTGGCCTTGTCCAGTATGTTGCCCTCGGGGTCGAAGGCGTTGTCGCGGTCGGGGAAATCCTCTTTGTTTATACGCCTCTGGTAGAGGAAGTTCATAGCCTCCTCCCACGACATGGCTATAGGCTCGGCAAAGCGCTCGTCTATAAGCATCGGCATCTGCGAGCCGTTCACTATGCACGGTATCTCGCCCTTGGCCGACTGTATCATCGTCACCGCCACCGAACTCTCGTCGTGTATGATGGTCGGCGTGGTGCTCACCTCCGACTCTATGGGCTTGTTCACGAGGTCTACCACCTTGCCGTTCTCGTCGTATTTCACCAGTGCCGTCTCCGATGTCATGTTGTCAATGAGGCGTTTCGACACGTAGTCGGTGCGCAGCACGAGGAACTCGATGCGGCGGTTCAGCTGATGCGCGGCCTCCTGATAGTCGGGGTTGGGCAGCTTGGTCACGTAGTCGCACTCCAGCGTGGTGCCTTTGGTGAACGAGTACGGAGTGCCGTTCACCACTATCGACACGTTGCGGTCCAGTGTCCTCGGCACGCGCTCGCCGTAGCCCTTGGCCACAAGCCTCTCGGGCTCTATGCCGCGCGATATCAGGTAGTCAACCACCGACTGCGCCCTGCGCTGCGACAGCGTGTCGTTGGTAACGCCTATGAACGGGCGGCAGTCCGTATGAGCACGCAGCTCCACCACCACGTTGGGGTTGTTCACCATAACCAGGTACAGGTCCATCAGCGAGTCCATAAACTCCTCCTTCAAGTCCCATTTCGCCAGGTCGTAGCGTATCTCGGGCAGCACCACCGGCTGCTTGGGCACCGGCTCCATGCGGAAGTCGTGCACTATGTCCTTGTTGGTCGTGTAGCCGCACGTGCTCTCCGACCCCTCCAGGCTGAAGTAGTCAACCTTCGAGAGGTAAATCTTGTACACCACGTTGCGTCTCACCTTGTCGTTGTCGAAGTGGTAGAAACCCTTCTTGTCGGTATATGTCTCATACTGTTTGCCGTCCGAGCCGATGAGCCTCACCTTCACGTTCTCCATCAGCTGCATCGACTTCTCGTCGCGCACCGTACCCTCCAGCGTGTACAGCAGCGGCGGCAGCTCGAAGTAGTACAGGTTGTCGTTCACCGGCGGCACCTTCTTGCCCTTGGTGTCGGTGTCGCGGTTATGCGGGTCGTCAAACGGACGGTTCGACGAGAAATAGCCGCGCTCCAGCATCACCGGATGCTCGCCCGGATACAGTATCATGCTCATCTCGTCGTACGACGAGTTCAGCGGCACGCCCAGGTTCTCGGGCGTCGACCAGCGGCGCGGTCCAAGGCGCGTCGAGCGGAATATGTCCAGGCCTCCGATGCCCGGCAGGCCGTTCGACGAGTAGTACAGCACCGTGTCGAAGTTCAGCACCGGAAAAGCCTCGCGGCCAGGCGTATTGATGACCGGGCCCAGGTTCACCGGCTTGCTCCACTCGTCGTCCTTCGTGCGGCGCGTCACCATCCACAGGTCGTAGTCGCCCTCGCCGCCGGGGATGTCCGACGAGAAATAGAGCGTCAGCTCGTCCCTTGTGATAGCGGGATACAGGAAGTTGTATATCGTGTCGCCAAGGTTCAGGCGCACAGGCACTTCCCACTCGGCGGGAGCACTCTCGTTGTTGTTCTTCTTGTTGCCCTTCTTGCTGTCCACCGTGCCACCCTTCTTGAAGGTGTAGTACACGTAGCAGCCCTGCGTCTGGTTCTTCCGCACGTCGCAGCGCGAGAAGTACAGCGACTTGCCGTCGGCCGTGAAGCAGGCCTCACCTTCGTTGACGGCCGTGTTTATCTTCTGCGTCTCGTCATACAGCTCGGGAATCGACGTCCACTGGCCCCTGCGGTCCTGGAACACATAGAAGATTTCCGAAAAAGCCTGACCCGTCCAAGCATCGTGCTCCTGCCCGTCGGTGAAGCGCGACGAGGTGAACACCAGCGTGCTCGTATCGTCGCCCAGGAAGTGCGGAGCCCAGTCGTTGTAGTCGGTGTTCCAGTTGTCGAGCCGCGTCAGCTTGTGGCGCGTACGGTTCATAAACAGCTGGTTAGCAAAGATAATCGACTCCTTGCGCGTCAGCGCCAGCTTGTCGTTGGGCACCAGCTCCAGGTAGCGGGCGTAGTACTCGTCAGCCTCCTCGAACTTCATCTCAAAACGGTACATCTCAGCCATATAGAAGTACATCTTAGGCTCCGTCTTGTAATACTCCGATGCGATGAGACGCTTGTACACACGCTCCGCCTTTGGGAAGTTGTTCATCAACCGGTAGCATTCGCCCATCTGGAAGTAGATGCGGTTCTTCTCCACCTTGTTCGAGCTTATTTTGTTGTAGGCGTTCTCATATTCCGCCAAGGCCGCTATATACTGCTTTTGGGCAAACAGGTTGTCGGCCTTTTGTGCTATCTGTGCCATGGCTCCCGTGCCGATAAAGCATAGCAAGGTGATGGCCGCTACGATGTTTTTCTGTATTTTCATGTGTATGACTTGGTTCTTTAAGTATATACTAATCATAATAGCGCCAACCTGTTAGAGCCGCCAAGGCGGCAGTAAACGTCAGCGTAAAACATCTGCTAAATTACACTTTTTTTTTGATATGGAATGTATTTTATTTACATCTTTATTTACATCCCCCCTTTTTCCGCTCTCACAAATCAGTTGCCATACACCTCCTATAACGTCACCGAGGGTAGGGCACTGCACAGGTGCCCTACCCTCGGTGGCTGTAGTTGTTGCCCGGGCCAATAGACCGCACTTCAGGTTTTCAAGAGAAACATTAAATGGGACTTCTGCAAATTCGTTTTATCCGTGCAATTCGTGTTCAGTTTAAAATAGCAACATTTGAGTCTTAAGTGCAACAATCAGCTAATTCATAGGAGCTCATAGCCATGTCGCGTGTTCAATAATAGAGCTTGTTCCTAATTGATTATCACCTTCTTCACCACCACGTAGCTGCCGGTCTGCACCTTCACGAAGTAGGCCCCCTTCGGCAGCCCCTTCAGGTCCAGGCTTATCTCGCAGCGTTCGCGGCACTGCTGGCGGTGCTTCTGCAGGCAACGCCCCGACAGGTCGTAGAGTGTCACCGTGGCGCCGTCCTCCGCACCCGTCACTGCCACCACGGCCTGCCTCCCTTCCCGTGTCGGGTTGGGGTAGATCCTCACAGCCGTCGCCGGCATCCCTGCAGGCTCCTCAACCCCTTCGGGTTCCAGGGTGGTGAACCGCAAGGTGCTGGTCCAGTTGCTAATACCGCCGTCACTGCACAGCGACCTCACGGCACAGCTGTACTCGGTCGCGGGGCTTAGCGACTCTATGCGCACCGGGTGGGCATACACTATGGTGTCTATCACGGTGTCGCCCTCTATGCGCAACTCCCAGCTGCTCTGCGCCGACGCCGCCTCCCAGTCTATCGTCACGCCGTAGGCTCCCAGGTGGCTCTTCGACAGCAGCACAGGCTTGCTGCATGGCGCCTGCGGGGTCGTGAAGGTCCCCTGGCTCCACGGGCTCAGGTTGTCGCTACACACGCGCCGCACGTACCAGTTGTATGTGGTGCCCGATGCCAGCGGCGTAAAGGTGTGCACCCTCGCCGTGTCGCGGCTATATGTCGGTATATGGTTGTCGTCCACGGCTATGCACATCACGTCGAACGTCCCGGGGCCGTCCCACGACACCGCCGCCGTCCATGGGGTCAGCTCCCCGTTGCTCAGACCCGTCGGCGCGTCGCAGTCCGCCGGCCGTGTCGGCAGGCAGCTCACCTCCAGGCTGTAGCCGCCGGCGGTGTTGCCCCCCTGGGCCAAGAAAGCCACCGTCAGTGCACCGCTCGGGTTCGTGGCCACCACGGGCCCTATCGGCAGGTCTACCACCTCGCCGGTCACCCGCTCCAGCACCTGCCCCGTGGCCTCCATGCCGTCGTATATCGCCAGCAGGTCACCGTTCCTGCCGCTGTATGAGCCCTGCAGCATCACTACGCTCGTCGTGTCGGGCGGCAGCAGCGTGACGGCCGACACCTGGTAGGCCCTGTAGTTGCCCGCGCGCCCTCCGTCGTCATGGAGCGTCATGCCGCACAGCCTCATCGTGTCGTGCAGCATCGGCCTTGTGTTCCATGCCCCGGCCGTCAGGCTCAGGGGCCCAGTGTAGCGCGACGTGTCGCCCGCCCCGCACACACGCCGCACGTAGAAGTCGTAGCAGCTGTCGCTCTCCAGCCCGCCTATCGTCAGCGTGTCGCCCGTGGCCGTTACCCGCGTGCCCCTGCCGGGCTCGAAGCCTCCGCGTCCGTATTCCACCACGGCGGTGCCGCCGCGGTCCTCGTCGTCCCAGCGCAGCGTCACGGATGTCGGCGTTGCCTCCGTCACCTCGAGCCCCTTCATGCGCGGGCATGGGTTGTAGTAGTCCAGCTCGAGGTTGTCTATATACAGGCGGCTCGCCATCGTCCCGTGCGACAGCAGCGCCACATAGCGCCCGTTGCCCTCATAGCCGTCGAGCCTCACGTCGAACTCTTCCCATTTGTTCACCTTCGTGGCCCGCACCGTCTGCACCGCCGTGAAGGTGCGCATGTCCATGGGGTTGTTCATCACACCCACTTCTATGCTGCGCCCATACGTGCTGTCCTCCGAGAGGATGCTCAGCGACAGCTGCAGGCTGTCCACGTCCACATCCACGGCAGGCATCGCTATATATGCCCATTGGTCCAGCCCCGAGTTCACGCACAGCGCGTTCCCCTGGCTGTAGCAGCGGCTGTTGCTCACGTAGGGGTGATGTATGTTTGTGCCGTCAATGCTGCTCTTCCTGTACCAGCACGGCGCTATGCTGCTCACCGCCACTCCGGCGCCCCATGTGTCGAAGTCCTCCCGCAGCGGCAGCCCCGCGGGCATGCAGCCCGTGGCAACCCTCACCGTGTCCCAGTGCTCCCTGCCGTCGTTGCAGTTGCCCGTCACTCGTATCGTGCATTCCGTGTGCGGCGGCAGCCCCGTCAGGGTATATTCCGGCACCCTCACCGACGCCGCGTCGGTAACCCATTGCCCCGACGTGTCGCAGTGCTCCACCCTCCAGTCGCTCTCGTGCCACCCCGGCGCCCAGTGTATGCGCACCGTGGTGCTCGACGCGCTGTCCACCACCACCAGCGGCCTCCCGCAGCTCTCCACCGTGTCGCAGTCGCCATACAGCGTCAGGTTCGGCATCAGCGCATAGCGTATTCGTCTGGTCGTCGGCACGGTGTCTTCCGCAAAAGCCGCGCTGTCTTTCACGGTTGCCATCGTCACAGAGTCTGTCGTCTCCACGGAGTAGCCAAGATAGTTGGGGTCAGCCCTTTGGTCGGGCGGAGTGCTGGGCATCCTGTTTGTCATCATGGTAATGACCAGGTTGCTGTGGCCGTTCCACACAAAAGGCCTGTCGAAGTCGTAGCGCTCGTCGCCGTCGGGGTTCAGCCTTGCCCAGCGGACGCCTTTGTAGTAGCGTTTCGTCGAGTCTATGGGGCACCATTCGTCGGCCCTGGCGCCGCTGTAGTTGCTGCGCTCCGTGCTGTCAAGGTATATCAGCACCGTCGTGTTTTGCGGCTGTGATGAGATGCCATTGCTAAGCTCATGCATCTTGTATGTGCAGCCGTATATGTTCCCTGGCACCAGTCCCATCTCCACAAGCTTGGCGCGCGGTATTATCGTTTGGCTGAAGCTGTTGTCGAACATCCATTCAACAGGCATTGGGACAAGTCCTCTCAGCATCAGGGTGTCGTGCTCCCCAGCGTGGCGCGTGCGTCCGCCGCTAAGGCATTCCGTCCGCAGCTGCACGCTGTCTGTCTCTCCAAGGCTTGCCACACAGTCGGCCGTTACGCTGAACGTGTATTCCTCCCCGGGCAGCAGCCCCTCTATCAGCGCGTTCCTCTCGCTCACCGTCGTGGAGTGGTAGCCCCGCGAGTCGCTGTACAGCACGTCGTAGCCGTCGGGCTTCGATGTGTAGCCCTGCGGTATGTCCCAGCTAAGATGCACCGCCGCCGACCCCGCCTTCCTGGCCTCCAGCCCCAGCAGCGGCGGGCATAACGGCGCCACGTCGAGCTCCAAGTCGTCCACATGAAGATTCCCTTCCAGGCTGTCGGCCTCTATAAACACATAGTGCCCGCTCCCGGCGTAGTTCCTAAGGGCAACGGTGTGGTATGCCCAGTATTGGTCGCCGCTCACCGTCACCCTCGTCAGCCTTGTGGCTGTCGACAGGTCCTCCAAGTCCTCCAGCACGCCCACACTTAGGTGACCGTCGGTCGGCGATATTCCCCTGGCCCGGAACCGCACCATCAATGTCGAGGCATCTCCGCTGTAGGCCGGGAACACCACCATGCCGTTGTCGCGCCCCCCAAATTCTGTCCAGCCGCTCAGCACCACATACCATAGGCCGTTTGAGCGGCGCTCATAGTTCGGATAGTTGTCCGTCCTGCGCATTGAAGCCTGTCCATGCAGTAGCACGCAGGGATGCCTTCTGTTATACCCGTCGAGTCCGCCCTGCCCGGGGTCACTGCTGTTGGAGGACTCGAAGCCATAGCTGTAGGGCAGGTCCTGCGGCCCAAGCAGGCAAAGGGTGCGTATGAATCCGTTAGTGTTTGTCGATGTGTCGCCGCCTCCGCAGTCGGCATGGACATACACCTGGTACAGCACCCCGCTCGACAGCCCGGCAATGGTGCACACCGTGTCGCTCACACTCATCGTTATCCCCTGCCCGCAGCCCGGCGCAAACGGTCCCGCACCATACTCCACCACCCAGGCCGTGGCAGTCCCACGCTCGTGCCAGCTCACGGTAAACGAGCTGTCGGTAAGCCCGCCGAAGGCTAAGCCGTCAACACTGTCGCAGAGGCTTTTGTTGCCGCCTTTGTGCCCCCGCCCTATGGTGTCCGCACCATGCTCAGCGCCCATGGCGCAGAACCCCTGGTCGGCCCACGGGCCGCATCCCGCGGCCCGTGGCTCCCCATGCAGCAGTTGCGCATTCCACAAAGCAACCGCCGCCACAAAAAACAACAAACAAAACTTCTTCATATTCAACAATATTTATGGTTAATATTCTTTAAAACTTCTTCAAAATGCCTCGGAGAGGCATCACGCGCGAAGCGCTAATAACACCGTACAAGCGTGTGTCGCGACAGAAAGGAGCAACACGAAAGCGCAGTGTGTCGCGACAGAAAGGAGCAACATGAAAGCGCAGTGTGTCGCGACAGAAAGGAGCAACACGAAAG
>JAGCUZ010000020.1 GCA_017962615.1 Bacteroidales bacterium
AAGAGTCAACAGTCGTTGTGAACCTCCGCAGATGCGGCGACGAAAAGTCGGTGGCAGTGTCCAACTCAAGGATATAACCGTTTGCACCGCGCGAGTTGTTCCATTGGAATTGCTGCCGTGTGTAGGCACCGGTGAGGTTGTCGTTGGGCGAGTTAAGAATCACCTGGTCGGTGGTGGTCAATGTGCGTACCGCCGACCAGCCCGAGGTGTCCGTTCTGTTGTAGGCCCGCACACGCCAGTAGTATGTGGTGCCGTAACGCATATTGTAGACAATGCGGTAATAATAGTCGGCTGTGTTTGAAGAGTCAACAGTCGTTGTGAACCTCCGCAGATGTGGCGACGAGAAGTCGGCGGCAGTGTCCAACTCAAGGATATAGCCCTTTGAGCCACGCGAGTTGTTCCATTGGAATTGCAGCCGTGTATAAGTACTGGTAAGGTTGTCGTTGGGCGAGTTAAGAATCACCTGGTCGGTGGTGGTCAATGTGCGTACCGCCGACCAGCCGGAGGTGTCCGTTCTGTTGTAGGCCCGCACACGCCAGTGGTATGTGGTGCCGTAACGGAGGTTATATACGGTGTGCGACTGGGTGCTTGATGTGCCGGCGGTCTGCGACACAGTGTACAGTAGCGACGAAGCAAACGTCGTCGAGGTATCAATCTGAATAGTGTAGCCTGCGGCGTTGGTCACTTTGCCCCAGGATAATATCTGCCGAGTATAGGCACCCGTGAGGTTGTTATTGGGACTGCTCAGTACCGGCACCGACAACTGAGCCAAAGCTCCCGACACTAAGAGTAATAAGGCGGATAGTATGGCCATTCTTTTCATATGCTTTACATCTTTTATTCCGACCCTCCAACGGAATGTTAATCCTTACCAATAAGAAAAGGCATGAGGTTATGTGCTCATGTCCGTCTTTCACCAGGCATCGCCAAACGCCTTAACAGGAACGGGGTCTTTGGGTACATCTCTCACGTCTGACGGTATGCTGATACAAATAGCATACACATACAAGCGATAGCACTGATGCTCGTCTTCCTGTTTGAATTTTGGCGAATTCGGTGAAAAGGACAATATCGCAATGCTTTTCTCTCTTACGGCTTTCTGTCTCTCGAAAGCGGGTGCAAAATTACAACTTTTTCCCAATATGGCAAGAAAAAAAACGCCAACAGCTTCATGCATGTGGCGTTTTATAGGGGTAATTGCAGGCTGTGGCTACGCCTTAGTGCACTGAAAGTTGATGCACTGGCAAAAGGAAAGCCACCCTAAGTGATGTGTAAAAAATAACGTGGGAAATCTTTACATCAAAACCACAGTCCCAGCGATAAAAAGCCTCACATTGAGAGCGCGTACCTTCGGCACGCATTTAGTTGAGGTTGGTTATATGGTCCCCACACTGCGCATAAGGAACTGTGCCTTCAGTCACATTCCAATGCTTGTGCGGGGTTACTGAGAGCGCGTGCCGCTGGCACGCTATCGTCGCGACCCTGCAAAAAGCCAGAAAAGGCTCGGAGAGCCTTACTTTCAATAACCCCTGACAAACGCAGTGCAGTCTGGGGACATAAGGATAATCCGTATATATGCGTGCCGAAGGTACGCGCTCTCAATATCCCAACTTATTTTTTACACGTTACAAAAAAACGATTATATTCCCAAAAACCACTATATTTACAGAGTTTTAGAAACAAAATACAAACAATGAACTATCTGACATTCAGGGAAAGGTTGTTTCCAATTGGTGTGCAGACATTATCGGCTGGGGAATAAAAAAAAACACTGCATGAAGTGTCAGTGTTTTAACAACTAATGTAGGCACCTGCGCCTTGATAATCAAAGAAAGGGTTGTGGCTGTTGGGTCCGGTCAGTCCTTCGGCTCTTTATGCGCTCGCTGCACTATGGAGCACTCGGCGTATTGAATGGAGGCTGTGGGTGTACTGCGAGCGGTCTGTGTTGAATATGCCTGTAGTGTCGACTTTGTCGACCCGCACCTTGCCCGAGGCGTGGACAATCTTGTCGTCGCCCATATAGATACCCACATGCACTATGCGGCCTTCGCTGTTCTTGAAGAACATGAGGTCGCCCGCAGCTGCATCTGCCAAAGAGTCTATGGACATGCCCTGCGTGGCCTGCTGCGAGGCGTCGCGCATGAGCTGCACACCGCACACGCGGAATACGGTCTGCGTCAGCCCTGAACAGTCGATGCCCATGCAGCTCTTCCCGCCCCAAAGGTAGGGAGTGTTTATCAACGAGAGCGCCAAGGAGACAGGTGTGTGTGCCGTGCGCGGCTGCCGGCTCTCATGGCTGAGGCTGAGGCCTGCCACGGTTGCCGCCCCCTCAAGAGGCAGGCGGCTGCCCATGGGCACAAGCATGGGACTGCCCTGCAGCTGGACTGTTGCCGACGGGCTGTCGACCGCCAGGGGCCAGGCCTCCACGGCCTGCAATTCCTCGGCGGACAGGGGCATGTGCTGCTTGAAGTCGATCCATCCCCTATAGGGATAGGATCTGAGCGAGACCTCGAACCACTTCTCCACGCTCGACAACACCTCGTAAACATCACCGAAGAGCAGCTGGTCGATCATCTCGGCGCGGTCGCTGGGCTCGTTCCTCAGGGGGACGACAGGCAAAGAACAGAATCCAAACATAGCCATCTACAGTCTCCCAAGTTCTATGGAGCGCACGATGCGCTCTATCAGTTCGTCCTCCTTGTTGTTCTTGGGGTCGTAGTGCGCCTTGAGGTTGTAGCCGAATATGCGGGCAAAGGTCTGGTAGAACGAGGCGCGCATCTTGCCACGCAGCTCGTTGACAAGCACATACGACGTGCTACCCGTCTCGCGGTCCACCAGCTTGAGCAGCACCTTGCCTTGCGAGAAAGTGAAGCGTTTCAGTTCCTCGCTGAATTCGTCCATAATCTCCTTCTCGGTGGTCTTCATCAGGGCTTTGCGCTGCTTTGGCGAGAGGCCTGCAGCCTCTTTCTCCAGCTTGTCTAGGCGGGCCTTGGCCGTCTTGGCGTAGGGCATCATCTTGCGCACGTTGCGTATAAGTTTCTGGTTCTTGCGGATTTCCTCTTTGGTCAGCAGTGAGAACGACTCCACCACCGCCACCTCGCGCAGGTTGTAGTACGGCACCGTGTCGCCGTCCAGTATCACGCACATCTGCACGTTGGGGCGCGCCGTCTGCGCCGACAGGGGTCGCAACAGCATCAATGCCGCAAAGGCCACGAGCGCTATGAGTGTCTTGTATGTCAATGTTGATACGTTGATATGTTGATACGTTTAATGTTGAAATATATAACTCAGAAAAGGCGATGTTAGTATTTTTACAGTCAAAAATAGAGAAAAAATATTAAAATATGCGTACCTTTGCAAGTCTGCACGCCAATAGTACAGATACTGCAAATCACTGATAACAAGATTATAGCATGAAAAAGCAGATACAAGACTTCAACTTTTTTTACTTCATCTTCAACCCTGTCGTGGCGGCCTACGCCCGGTTTCACTACCGCGAGGCGGCAATACGCGGACGCGAAAACCTGCCCAAAGACGGCTGCTACATCCTTGCGCCGTGCCATCAGAACGCGCTGATGGAGCCCCTTGCGGTGCTGTACATGATGCACACCAAGCCCACGGTGTTCCTGGCCCGAGCTGACATCTTTCAGAAACCCGTGGCGAACTTCTTCCTCACGTTCCTGAAAATCATGCCGGTCTACCGCATACGCGACGGCAAGAGCAACCTCTCCAAGAACAACGAGATATTCGACAAGTCGCGGCAAGTGCTCCTGTCGGGCACACCGCTGTGCCTCATGGCCGAAGGACGCCACAACGACCGGCACCAGCTGCTGCCCTTGGTGAAAGGCATGTTCCGCATTGCCGGCGAGACGCAGCGAAGCCTCGGCGACAAGCCCCTGTACATAGTGCCCGTCGGCATCGACTTCGACGAATACGAACGCCCTTACGCCAACCTCGTCGTCAACATCGGGAAGGCCATCCCCGTGCAGCCGTTCATGCCCATGTTCGAGGAGAACGAGCCCGTGGCACTCAACCAGATGCGCGACGCGCTCACCGGCGGCCTGCTCTCGGTCATGCACGACATCCGCAGCAAAGAGCACTACGACGAGTTCTACACCGTCTGCAACATCCTCAACAAGCAGGCACGGAGCGACCGCCGCCTGCGCTCCAACGCCTGGAACCGCTTCCAGATGCGCCGCGAGCTGTCGCACCGGCTCGACGCCATCGAAGCCTCTGACGCCGACAAGACCGACCACCTCTGCACCCTCGCACATGAATACTCCGACATCTGCCGCCGCCTGAACGTGCGCGAGAAACAGCCGTCAGAGTGCTGGCCCGTGGCGGTATTGCTGGCCTACACGCTGTTGACGGCCGCCTTTGTCGCGCTGCTATGCCACGGCGGAGAACTCGGCGTCCACGCCCGCTGGTTCGTGCTGGCATGGGTGCTGTGCCAGCCTTTGGTCTACCTTCCCATACATTTGATTCCAAAGAAGATAATCAAAGATCCGCAGTTCCGCAGCTCCATCAACTACGGCATACACACCTTCGTTGGCTTCTTCTACAGCATAGTCATGGCCATAGTGGTTGGCTGCATGATGGGCTGGCAGTACGGACTGCTGTTCTTTGCCGGCTCGTTTGTGTGCGCACGCTGCGCCGCGACCATCGTCGGCTCGTTCCGCGACTTTCTGGCCAACTGGCACTACCGCCTGCTGCAGCTGTTCCGCCGCAAAGACACCAAACGCCTCGACGCGATACGCCACGAGCTGTCCTCCCTGCTGAAATAGAACCCTATACCGGCAGCCTCGCGGCTGGCATATCACCCCTAAGGGCGTTGCAGACTGTCTGCAACGCCCTTTTATCATATCCCCACCTGGAATAGTTGTATTGATGGATTTGGAAATCACGATTCCGAAGCCGCGCCGCACCACCCCTTGCGCCACCGCCCCGCCATACCCCAAAACACCCCTAAAACACCGTCCTGCCACCAAAACAGCCCAAATTGCGCATATTGCACGCAAATATATGATATTCAATCAATACCAAACATTTTCAAAATTCGTCAACATACCGATTTTGGTATATAGAACATAAATCGTAAGTATACAGTTGATAAGGAGTTGGTGGGACCAACTCCTTATGTACTCCTTACCTTATATAAATGTACCCTATATTAGTGGTGGAAAGTGGTGGGTGGAATGCGTAATTTAGGCTGTTTTTATTAAGGGTTATTCTCTGGGTGCTTCCTTGTGTTGCTTTGGCAATGATGACGGTGGGATGAGGATTGCATACTGATATGGCGTGTAGGATGCACGCGCTCTCAGTAACCCCGCACAAGCGAAGCGCAGTGTGGGGTTGGAAGATGTCCTCCTCAATATGCGTGCCGGCGGCACGCGCCCTCTAACCGAGCCTGAGATAATCTGGGAGCAACTAATGTATGTCGTCATGTGGCATGGTAACGGTGCACTGACTACCTACCTAATAACGAGACTGCAGCCACCAATACAGAACTACTGTAACGAGGGCACGTTTCTCCGAAACGCATGTATACTATAGCGAGTCACCCCACACTGCGCCCTGTCGAGCTTGTGCGGGGTTATGGAGTGTCAGCCCCGTCTGGGGCTGTTAAAGCCAATCCTATGACCTATTAGAGCGTTGTCAGAACGGCATGCCGGACTCCCATTGGTGCATGGGATGGAAGTGCGCGGTGGCTATCATGGCTTGCCACTGTCGCGGGCCGCGGTGCATCTCGTCGCCAAGGCGCGGGTCGACGGGGAACATGACATGGTCGAAACGCGGGAACTCTTTACGTATGTCGCGCAATATGGAGAGGAACAGGGCCTCCATCTCGCGTGGCGAGACCTTGAGCCTCGGCTCGGGCGACGGGAAGTACCAGTTGTTGAGGTCGCCCGCATGGAAGAGTCGTGTATCGTCGCGCTTGACCACCACGGCCGTCGACACGCCGACATCGGTGGATCGGAACGGCACGACGCGCAGCAGCTCATCTTCGTAGGCCGTCCCCGGACGGAGGACGGCTGTGGGCAGCGCGGCCTGGATGCGGCGGCGCTTCACCGTATCGTACGACAGCATAAGCCTTGGCGCGACGGGCGACTTGCCCTGCGGCCAGGAGAGAATGCCGGGATTGTAATGGTCTTCGTGGAAATGAGACACGAAGAAGTAGACGGTTTTCGCGGTAGCGGACAAGCGGTTGTGTAGCACGCCGTCGGGGTCGCGCCAATAGTCGAAGACCAGCATGGCGTCGTCGGTCTCGACCAGGAAGCAGCTGTGGAATATCTTGGTTACGGTGGTCAACAGCAGACAATTAACAAATAGAGCCCGTAGGCCGGGCTCTATTTAGTTATGTTATTTGAACAACTGTTCTATCTCGTCCTTGTAGGCTGCCGCCACATTGGCACGCTTGATTTTAAGGGTCGGGGTGAGCATCTTGTTCTCGTTGGTCCAGATGTCGGGCACCAGGTGGAAGCGTTTTATCTGCTCGGTGGCACCGAGTTGCGCATTGTACTTGTCGATAACTCTTTGATAGCGTTCGAGGGTGACCTTGTCGGCAATCATCTCCTCACGGCTCTCGTAGCGCGGCACGCCGTGGCGGGCCTGCCAGTCTGTGAGGAAGTCGAAGTCGGGAGCGATGATGGCAGCGGCAAACTTCTGTCCCTCGCCTATCACCATCATATCGAGAATGAAGGGCGACTCCTTGAACTTCTCTTCGATAACTTCGGGATTGACGAACTTGCCCATCGAGGTCTTGAAGATGTTCTTCGTCCTGCCTGTGAGGAACATATATCCGTCGGCATCGATATAACCCGTATCGCCGGTGTGGAACCAGCCTTCGGAGTCGATGGATTCAGCGGTCAGCTCTGGCGACTTGAAATAGCCTTTCATGACGTTGTCGCCTTTGCAAAGAATCTCGTTGGTTCCGGGCGAGAACTTCACCTCGACGCCGTCGAGGACAAAGCCCACCGACCCCACCTTGCGGCCCTTGGGGGCGTAGGAGTTGGTCACGGCGATGAGCGGCGAGCACTCAGTGAGGCCGTAGCCCTCGTAGAGGTCGAGACCCACGCAGCTGAAGAACCTTGTAAGACGAGGCTGTATAGAGGCACCGCCGGATACCAGCATGTGGAAGTTTGTGCCGAAGGCTTTGCGTACCTCCTTGTAGACCAGACGGTCGGCAATGCGGCGTTTAAACTCGTACACGCAGCTGCGCTGGTCGGCATCGAGGTTGTACTGGAATCCCAGCTCCAATGCCCAGAAGAAGATTTTCTTCTTCAAGCCAGTGAGTTTCTCGCCTTTGCGGTACACCTTGTCGTAGGCTTTCTCGATGAAGCGCGGCACGGCGGCCATCATGTGGGGGTTGGTCTCCTGCGCATTCTCGGCCACCTTGGCTATGCTTTCGGCGTAGTATATCTCCATACCAAGGTACTGGTAGAGGTAGTTCATCATGCGCTCGTAGATGTGGCACAGCGGCATCCAGCTCAAGGCACGCGTCCAGTCTTTTCCCGGCGACTCCTTGATTCCCTGCACGTTCATCAGTATGCCGCGGTGAGTGAGCATGGCACCTTTTGGCGTTCCTGTCGAGCCGCTTGTGTAAATCATCGTGGCCACATCGGTGTCGAGGATGCTTGCCTTGATGTCTCTGAGCAGCGACGGCTGCGGATGGAGGTTACCCAAAGCAACCAGCTCAGACAGTGAGAGATGACCCTCGCAGAGGTTGATGGTGTATATCTGCTTGACGAGCGGCAGCTGCGGACGTATGCTTTCCATCTTATGCAGAAGCGACTCGCCCTCGACAAAGATAATCCCCACCTCGGCATGAGAGAGGATATAAAGATAATCTTCTTCGCTGATTGTAGGATAGATAGGCACCAACACGGCACCAATCTGCTGCACGCCCATGTCTATATAGTTCCACTCCGGACGTCCCGAAGAAATAAGAGCGATGTTGTCGCCTCTCTTGACTCCCAGATGAAGCAACGCATAGCTGATGGCATCGGCCTGGCTGCGATACTCGGCAGCGCTATGTTTGTGCCATGTGTTGGTCGCACGGTCTTTGTGCGCAAAGACACTTCTCTCTGGATACATCTCGTTACGGCGATCAATGAGATCGAATAATCTTAATGGTTCCTGCATATCTATATTTACATTAAATTTTTTGCAAAATTAACATTCATTTTAGTTAAACGCATTTTTATGTTTTATATTGTTGTCAAATGGGGCAAAATTTGCGTTATTTGGGATAAAACCGCATAAAATAGGGACGAAAATGGCGACAAATATGATTAAACCCACGTATTTAGGGATTAGATTATACCAACTTCACAGGTTAAAATGGTGGTATTTTGTGGTATTTTGGGCACCATCGGAACCACTTTCCTGCACCATGTCGGCATTTTTTTGTATATTTGCATTTTTAACACGACTCACACTCAACATGGCAATCACAGAAAGTCAATTAATTGCTGACATAAAAGCGCACAAATTACTGCCTATATACTTTATTACAGGCGAGGAGGACTATTTCATTGACGAAATATCCAACACCCTGGAAAACAATGTTGTTTCGCAAGAGAATCAGGACTTTGACCAGACGATACTTTATGGGCGCGACGTAACAATGCACGAAGTCATCAATGCCGCGCAGCGCCTGCCCATGTTGTCGCCGCAACAGCTGGTGATGGTGAAAGAGGCCCAGGACATAGGCCTCAAGGACAACGGCCGTAACCAAGCCGGCGAATGGGAGTTGCTTGCCAAATACCTTGAGCGTCCCGTAACAACCACCGTATTAGCGTTCTGCTTCAGAGTGCGCAACCGCAAGAAATGGGACAAGCGTCTGCGTGTCAGCAAACTGATTGACAAAACAGGGGTGCTGTTCGAAGCCAACAAGATTTACGAGAGCCAAGTACCCTCGTGGATAGGCAATTACGTGAAGCAACACGGCTATACCATCACCGAGAAAAGCGCAATGATGATTTCGGAGTGCATCGGTGCCGACCTCTCAAAAATAGCCAACGAGCTCAACAAACTCTTTGTAGCCAAACCCGAGAAAGGCAACATCACCGACAGCGACGTAGAACGCAACATAGGCATCAGCAAAGACTTCAATGTATTTGAGTTACAGAATGCTATCGGGCGGCGCGACGTGGTGAAGTGCAACCGCATCATCAACCATTTCGCCGCCAATCCCAAAGACAACCCCATACAGATGATACTGCCCAACCTATACAACTACTTCGTCAAGGTTATGCTGTACCATCAGGAGCCCGACAAGAGCAACGCCGCCTCGCTGCTTGGCGTAAATCCCTATTTCTTAAAAGACTACGAACGAGCCGCTGCCAACTATCCCCTGCAGAAACTGGCACGGTGCATCGAATATCTGCACGATGCCGACCGCAAATGCAAAGGCATAAACAACAACACCGCCACCACTACCGACGGTGAGATACTCAAGGAATTAATCTTCAAAATTATACACTGACAGTGACTATAAAACTCATATCCAATATATCCCACACCGCCCCATCTGCCCTGCCCTGCCGCAACCGTCGCCGTACAGGTTTGGCTGGCAAGATTTTAGCAAGCCTTGCCGCGCTGTTGCTGCTACAGGGAACCGCCATGGCGCAGAACACCCTCAAAGGCGTGCTGTACGACAAGAGCAACGGCGAGATAATACCCTTTGCAAACGTGATTCTCGAAGGGACATCGATGGGCACGGCCACCGACCTCAACGGTATCTTCCTCATAAACAAGATACCCGACGGCAAATACACCCTGCTTGTGCGCTATGTGGGCTACGACGAGTACCGCGAAGAGATAACGTTGTCGGGTCACAAGGTGCTGTCGCGCAATATAAACCTCTCGCCGTCAAGCCATCAGCTCAAGACAGTGGTTGTGACCGAGAACCGCAACGAGGAACGCAAGGTACAGACGCAGGTATCGGTTGAGAAGATAACAGCAACGCAGATACAGCAGATGCCGTCCATAGGAGGGCAGGCCGACTTAGCTCAGTATCTGCAAGTTCTGCCAGGCGTAAACTCTACCGGCGACCAAGGCGGACAGCTCTACATCCGTGGCGGCTCCATGATTCAGAACCTCTGCCTCCTCGACGGCATGGTAGTGTACAACCCATTCCATTCCATAGGGTTATACTCCATCTTCGAGACCGACATCATACTCAACGCCAATATCTACACTGGCGGCTTCGGTGCCGAATACGGCGGACGCCTCTCCTCGGTCATGGACATCACCACGCGCGACGGCAACAAGAAACGCCACAGCGGCAAGGTGGGTCTTAACACCTTTGGAGCCAACGTAGTAATGGAAGGCCCGCTGAAACGCGAGACCGAGCACAGCAGCTCGACAATAACCTATCTGCTTACCGCCAAGAACTCCTACCTCTCAAAATCGTCCAAACTCTTCTACCCCAACATCGCAGGCGGGCTGCCTTTCGACTACAACGACCTGTACGGAAAGGTCAGCATCAACTCAGGTAACGGCAGCAAAATCAACGTCTTCGGCTTCCGCTTCGACGACAAGGTCGACAACTACCAGTCCATTGCCGACTATCACTGGCGCAACATCGGCGCAGGCACCAACTTCGTGCTGCTCACGCGCGAGTCGGCCGTTATCGACGGCACATTCGCCTATTCCGACTACTTCATCAACCTCGACGATGCCTCTGCAAAAGAGAAGTACAGCTCCATAAACGGCTTCAACATGAGCCTTAACGTCACCAACTTTCTTGGTCGCAACAAGATACGCTGTGGACTCAACATGGAGGGCTACTCTACCGAATACCGCTTCACCAACCAATACAACATCTCGAGGAAACAGGAGAAAGAGAACACCACACAGCTCTCAGCCTACGCCACTTACAACATCAACACCAGCAAATGGCTTATCGATCCGGGCCTGAGGTTCGTCTTCTACGCCTCCCTGCAGGAGCCCCTACTGGAGCCCCGTATTGCGGCCAAGTACAACGCCACCGACAAGTTCCGCCTCAAGCTGGCCGGAGGCCGCTACAGCCAGATTCTGCTCGACGCACGCCCCGACAACGACATAGTCAACCTCTTCAACGGCTTCCTCACCGGCGCGGGCAACCTCAACCTGCCAACGGTGTACAGGGACAAACCCGTGGAATCGTGCGTGCAGAAAGCCACACACCTCGTCGTCGGTGCCGAATACGACATCACGCGACATCTGGTGGCCAATGTCGAAGGCTATTTCAAGCGTTTCGATCAGCTGCTCAGCATCAACCATAACCAGATGTACGACCGCAACGACCCCGCCTACCAGAACGGCGGCATTTACGAGAAGCCGCAATACTACCTCACCGACTTCATTATCGAAAACGGCTATGCCGCAGGTGCCGACGCCAGCCTCTGCCTCGACATCGACAACCTGTACGTATGGGCCACCTATTCACTTGGTTTCGTGCGCCGTACCGACGAAACACAAACCTACTCGCCACACTATGACCGCCGCCACACAGTGAACCTGCTCACCACCTTCACCTGGGGCAGCCAGCACCAATGGGAAGTGAGCGGACGCTGGTGCTACGGCAGCGGCTTCCCCTACACCCAGACGCAGGGCGTATATGAACAGCTTGTATTCGTCAACGGCATCGCCAGCAACTACACCTCCGACAACGGCGAGTTCGGCGTGCATTACGGCGAGTTGTACGGCGGTCGCCTGCCAGCCTACCACCGACTCGACCTCGGCCTGAAGCGCAAGTTCTCAGTAGGTAAACGTGGCATTGTGGAGGTCGACCTCAGCGCAACCAACATATACAACCGCGACAACCTGTTCTACGTCGACCGCCTCTCGGCCAGCCGCGTCAACCAGCTGCCCATACTCGTCAGTCTGGGTGTCAATTACAAGTTCTGACCATGCTGCAATATACCACACACACTCTGCCCAACGGGCTTCAGGTGCTGCTGCACCGCGACAACTCCACGCCTCTGGTGTCGCTGAGCCTGCTCTACGACGTGGGAGCACGCGACGAAGACCCCAACCTAACAGGCATGGCCCATCTGCTTGAGCATCTTATGTTCAGCGGCACAGAGGCTTATCCCGACTACGACCGCGAAGCCGTAAGCATGGGCGGCGAGAACAACGCCTTCACCAACAACGACTGCACCAACTACTACATAACGCTGCCCGCCGAGCACCTCGAACACGCTGTCGAGGTAGAGGCCGACCGAATGCGCAACCTCAGCATCTCCATGCACAGCCTGCAGACTCAGCAGCAGGTGGTGACCGAAGAATACCGCCAACGCTATGAAAACCAGCCTTACGGCGATGTATGGATGCTCCTGCGCCCTTTGTGCTACAAGGTTCACCCCTACCGCTGGTGCACCATCGGCGCCGACATCAACCATATAAAACAAGCCTCGCGCGAGGACGTGCGCCGTTTCTACGACACCTACTACCACCCCTCCAATGCCATCCTTGCCCTCGCCGGCAACATCGACCCCGAGCAGGCTCTGGGCATTGTCGAGCGGCACTTCGGCCCAATGGCTGCAGGCTGCAGACCGCAGCGACAGCTGCCCGTGGAAGGCGACTTCGAGAGCAGACGTGAGCTTGAGGTTGTACGCGACGTGCCGGCCAACGCCATCTATGTGGCACGCCTCATGTGCGACCGCCTCGGCAAAGACTTCCACGCCTACGACATGATAAGCGACCTCCTCGGCAACGGCAAGTCGGCCAGGCTCTACAACAACCTGGTGAAGCGGCAGGGGCTCTTCAGCGAGATTGACGCCTGCGTAAGCGGCGAGGCCGACCGCGGCCTCTTCGTGGTGTCGGGCAAACTCGTCGACGGCGTCACCTTCGAGCAGGCCGAGGCAGCCATCGACGACGAGCTATCACTGCTTGCGCAGCAAAAGGTCGACGACAACGAACTCGAGAAAGTGAAGAACAAATACGAGTCCACCTTCGTACTGTCGCAGTACAAAGCCATCGACCGCGCCATGGCCCTGTGCGCTTACGCCGACATCGGCAACGCCGCGCTGGTCAACGACGAGCCGTCGCTCTACCGCGCCGTTACGGCCGACGATGTCAGCCGCGTGGCACGCAGCTTGGCCGATTCCCACCCTGCGGTACTTAGAATAAAGAAATCTTCCACCCATTAACAGTCTTCCATCATCCTTTGATATGACCTCCGACACACACAACGATTCCGGCCAGCAGCTAAGCCGATGGCTTACAGGCAACAAGACGGGGCGCATCTTCCGTAAGGCAGGCATCCTGCTGGGCAGGCTGATGCACAAACTGCTGTTCGGCCTTTTCCTTCCGAAACGCTTCCGCGGACTGACTCGCAAAGACATCTACCGCATCATCTTCAAGTCCGACACACCCGAAGGCCGCAAGTTCGACATATGGCTGCTCGTCCTCATCGGCCTCAACCTCTTGCTGCTCATACTCGACAGTGTGCCAGTGCTTCACGACCACCTCGGACTCCTTTTCCGCATCCTCGAATGGTGCTTCACCATAATCTTCACCTTCGAATACTACCTGCGTATCTACTGCCTGCGCCGCCCCTGGCGCTATGTGCTCTCCTTCTACGGCCTTATCGACTTCTTCTCCATCTTCCCCGTCTACCTGAGCCTCTTCGTGTCAGCCACCCAGACGCTGTCGGTCCTCAGGCTGCTCAGGCTCCTGCGTCTCTTCCGCATCCTTAAGCTGCAACGTTTTATCGACGAAGGCAGCCGCCTGATGAACTCGCTGCGTCGCAGCATGTACAAGATACTAATCTTCATGCTGTTCGTATTCATCACAGCAATCATCCTCGGTGCTGTCGTCTACACCATCGAGAACGGCAAGAATCCCAACATTACAAGCATACCCCTCGGCATCTATTGGGCTGTGGTTACGCTCACCACCGTGGGCTACGGCGACATAACCCCCGTAACGCCAACCGGGCAGTTTATCTCGCTGGTAGTAATGATATTAGGTTACTCTATCATAGCCGTGCCCACCGGCATAGTAACCGGCGAGGTGATTGCCGAGAACCATGAGCGGCGCAGCAAGGAAGAAGAGCGTAAGGCACAGTCGCCACGACCGAACGGGAGCAACGCCCCTGTATCGGATTCAGCCGATGCCGAAGGCACCGCCGCTACAACCGCAGCCACACCCGAGCTCGTCGCCCATTGTCCCCACTGCGGCCACGACGAGCAGGATCCCGACGCACTCTACTGCAAACACTGCGGCACACGGCTCGACCGCGTGAACTCCCACTCCTGGATCAGCGAGTTCTTCTCGAAATAGCCCTACACACATGAAAGTGTATATGAAAATATGCGTGATATTGCTGTTGGGGCTGGCTGCCATGGTCAATACCGTCGTGGGACAGACGGTGTGCGACACGGTGCTATCTCCCGATATCAAGACCGTCACCCTCTACCGCAACGGTGTAGAGTTGGAAGCCCCCGTGCTGCGCATGAGTGGCAACGACAGGCTGATGCTCAGCTTCGACAAGCTCTCACCGCAGCCATCGTCCTACCGTTACCGCATCATGCACTGCGACATGGACTGGCGCCGCGACGGCCTCGAGCCGTACGACTTCATCAGCGGCTTCGAGGAGGGCAGCATCGACAATCATAACCCCTCGTTCACCACGCTGACCGATTATGTGCATTATTATCAGCTTATTCCCTCGCAGTATAGCCGCTTCCTGGCATCGGGCAACTACGCCTTGGAGGTCTACGACCAGGATATGCCCGACAGCGTGGTCCTCGTGCGCCGTTTCCGCGTCTACGAAGACGAGGCCGCTGTGACAGGCTCCGTGGCCAAGCCGAGCAACTCGACCGATGTGTTCCGCAACCAGGAAATCACTGTCGAGGTGGATCTTAAGCCGCAGTATGCCAACCCTCGCTACCTGCATGTCATCGCCTGCCAGAACGACCGCACCGACCTGCTCCGCGAACTGCCCTTCGGCAGCTACAGCGGCAGCAAGCTGATGTACCGTTGGAACGAAGCCAACGTCTTCCCCGGGGGCAACTGCTTCCGCTATTTCGACATAAGCAACATCCACACAGCCATGTACAACGTGCAGAAGGTCACTCAGTACGGCGGCGAGCTGTTTGCCTTCCTGCGGCCCGACGAGGACCGCTCGCGCAAGAACTTCGCCCCTGTGCAGAGCCTCAACGGCGGCATGAAAACCAACGTGTGGGACCGCAACGACCCTCAGGTAGAGGCCGACTATGTGTGGGTCACCTTCAGCCTGCCCTTAGAGCGCCCCTTCCTCGACGGCTCGGTGCATATCGTGGGAGCCCTCACCGACTGGAGCCTCGGCGAGGTGAGCCGCATGGAGTGGATGCCGCAGTACAAGACCTACGGCAAGCGTATGCTGCTCAAGCAGGGCTATTACGCCTACCAGCTGCTTTTCCTGCCCAACGGCGAGACCGTGGGCCTCACCGCCACCCTCGAAGGCGACCATTTCGGCACAGACAACCGCTACACGGTGTATGTATACCTGCGTCAGCCCGGCGACCGCTACGACCGCCTCCTTGGCGTCAAGCGTTTCTAAACAACTTCTTATAATGTCCGACAAATCAACAAAGAAGACCAACGCAGCGCGGCAGCTCGACCGCTTCGGCATATCCTATGAGCTTATTCCCTACGAGGTGGACGAGAACGACCTCGGCGCCGCCCATATCGCCGCCCAGCTGGGACAGCCCATCGAACGGCTGTTCAAGACCTTGGTGCTCCGTGGCGACCGTACGGGACTCTTCGTCTGCGTCATTCCCGGCGCAGAAGAGGTCGACCTCAAGAAAGCCGCCAAGGCAACAGGCAACAAGAAGGTGGAGATGATCCACGTCAAGGAGCTGCTGCCCCTCACCGGCTACATCCGCGGAGGATGCTCGCCCATAGGCATGAAGAAACCGCTGCCCACTTGGTTCCACCAAAGCGTAATGGACTACGACACCGTCTATTGCAGCGCAGGACAGCGAGGCCTCCAGTTCCGCCTCGCCCCCGCCGACCTCGTCGCCGCCGCCCGCGGCACCCTCTGCGACCTCATCGCCTGACAGCCGCGAATTCCTATGGATAATCAGGACAGGGCTTTGCCTGAACTGTAGGCGCGCCACCGGTCGAGGACGGTCTGCATGTCTGTGGGCAGAGGGCTCTCGAAGTGCATGGTCTTGCGTGTGGCGGGGTGCACGAAGCCGAGCACTCGGGCATGCAACGCCTGACGCGGCAGCTGCTGGAAGCAGTTGACGACGAACTGTTTGTAGCGCGAGAAGGTGGTGCCTTTGAGTATGGCGTCGCCACCATAGGCGGCATCGCTGAACAGTGGGTGCCCGATGTGTTTCATGTGGGCGCGTATCTGGTGTGTGCGCCCTGTCTCGAGCACACACTCCACAAGGGTTACATAGCCGAAGCGCTCGACGACGCGCCAGTGGGTGACGGCGTGTTTGCCGCGCTGCTCTTCCTCGGGCAGGCCCTCCTCGTGGGGATAGACACACATGATGCGGCGGTCTTGCGGCGAGCGGCCTATATTGCCAACGATGGTGCCGCTGTCGTCGGCAAAGTCGCCCCACACAAGGGCCAGGTATTTACGCTCGATGGTGTGCTCGAAGAACTGCTTGGCGAGGAAAGCCTGCGCCGTCTCGTTCTTGGCCACGAGCAGTAGGCCGGAGGTGTCTTTGTCGATGCGGTGCACCAGATAGGGCTCGGGAGTGCTGCCGTCGCCGTTGCGCTTGCCTTGCAGATGGTATAATAGGCCATTGAGCAGGGTGCCGGTGTAGTTGCCGTGGCCGGGGTGCACGACGAGGCCTGCCTGTTTGTCGACGACTATCACGTCGTCGTCTTCGTAGGCTATGTTGAAAGGCACATCCTCGGGGTAGACCTCGAAGTCGTGCGGCGGCTCAGGCAGCAGCACGCTAATCACGTCGCAGGGCTTCACCTTGTAGTTGGACTTCACCTGAGAGTCGTTGACCAATATGCAACCTGCCTTGGCGGCTGCCTGTATCTTGGTGCGCGAGATGCCTTCGAGCCTCGTTTGCAAGTATTTGTCTATGCGCAGCATCGCCTGCCCTTTGTCGACGGCTATGCGGTGGTGCTCGTAGAGTTCGTTTTCCTCTTTGAGGGTGTCGGGGTCAGATTGGGTGGTATTGTTGCACATCGGTTGACGGGGTTAGTGTTTGATAACGGCCACGCGAGTGGCTGCCTGGCGCCCTTTGGCGCTGTCGGCGGCACGCAGCAGGTAGAGCCCACGCGGCAGGGCGGCGGTGGATATTGCGGCAGTTGCGGGTGCCTGGACGAGGCAGCGGCCGTGGATGTCGTAGAGGTAGAGCGTGGTCGTGAGCGGGTCGAGACCGTCGAGGCTTGCACGCAGCACGCTGTTGGCGGGATTGGGATAGGCTGTAAGCGAGAGGCGCGGGCTGACAGAGGGTGCCTCGGGCAGGCCCAGCAGCGCGTCGCTGCCCACGCAGGGACGCATCATCAGGGTGCCGGCAAGGATGCTCTGCTGCCATTCGGAGCTTATGCGGTAGTAGGTCTTGCTGCGATGGTCGGTGTTGCGGTCGAAGCCCATGTTGATATAGCTGTTGCCGCTCTGCTCGAGGCCCACGAACACCTGTCCGGCAGGCAGCAACACCGCCTCGGGCAGGGCGTAGCGACAATAGCGGTTGAAGCCGCAGAACGAGGTGCGGAACTTGTTGGGCGAGCGGTATATCAGCGTGTCGGGCAGTCCGTCGGCTCCCACCGACCACAGGCAGAGATAGAACATTATGCTGGCGTTCTCGTTGTTGCGCGTGTGGTTGAAGTAGAGGTCGATGGCGGTCAGCGTGTCGGCGTTGTTGAGGTTGAAGAGGCAGGCCAAGTACATCTTGTTGCCTGTCGATGTGAGACCGTAGCCGTTCTCGGGGGTGCCGTCGTCGTAGGCGAAGTAGTCGCCGAACTGCTGCCGGAAGACGGCGGTGTCGTTGGCCTGGCAGTCGTCGCCCACCACACCTTCGCGCACCACGTGAGTGACGGTGAAGGTCTGCTTGCGGCGGTTGACGGGGAAGGCGAAGTTGACCGGCGGCGTGGCATGGTCGGTCACCGACTGGTAGGTGCCGTTGGGATAGAAGGGGGGCACGTTCTCGTAGCCGCCGTCGTAGTGCGCCACCACGGTGCCGTTCTCGTCGTACACGTAGTACTGGTAGTTGGACGAGAGGGCCTGGCGGTAGCGGTTGGCAATACGCACCTCAGTACGGCTGCGCATGTCGGAAGCCGAGAACTGGCGGGCGGGCATAGCCTGGTAGTCTTTGAGCATGGAGGGCGACGTGTTGACAAACGCCACGTCGCGCTGGGTCTTGTCGGTCAGCGAGCGAGAGGAGGCGAGCCACACGCAGTCGATGTTCCACTGGTCGGTGTTGCCCACGATGCCCTGCTTGGGGTTGGCATCGAGGCTGCAGAAGTTGCGGAAACGGAAGCGGAACCGCTTGTTGAAGTAGCGCCTGTCGGTTACGGGTATTGAAGCGAAGCGCCATGCCAGCTGCGGCTTGGCTCCGTTGATGGAGTCGACGGGCTGGCCGCCATCGGTGGCCCACACAGTGGTCCACTCGTCGGCATCGGCGTCGTAGAAGTCGACAAAGAGCGAGTCGCCTGCGTCGGGGCAGTCGCCTATGCGTTCCCACAGGTTGCCGCTGCCGCCGCCCGGGAGGTAGAAGAAGCTGAACACCACCGAGTCGGTGGGCTCGAGTGCCGTGGCGTAGGGTGTGAAGAGAGAGTCGAGGCGCAGATACTGCGAGGCGAGGGTGTCGCCCGCAAAGGTGCCTATGCCTGCGCCGGGGTAGAGCTGTCCGTCGGCGTCGACGGCGTCGAGGGTGGCCACGCCTATCGTGGGCGGGAACGGCGCGTAGGTGGTGTTAACATAGGCGTTGCCAGAGAGCCACAGCGCGGGGCGCGGGAGTCCTTCGTAGTTGGAGAAGTCGTCGTAGAAGGGCAACTCTATGGTAAGGGTGTCGACGGTGATTGACTTGGCGTTGCGGTGCACGCCCATGGGGCTGTGCTGTAGCGGGGTGAGCAACTCCTGTGCCTTAGCGCCGGGCGTCAGGCACAGCAGGGCTGCAAAGCATAATATGATTGAAAAGCGGTTCAAGATGGGTGGTGATTTGTTTAGAATTGCCAGAAACTGTCTTCGATAACGTCTTCCTCGGTGGTGGGTGTCTCTTCGTAGATAATCTTCGAGGAGTCGATCTTATAGTCGCGCAGCATCTGCCGCACATCGACGCCTTCGCTGTCCTTGTACCACAGCTCGATGTCGGTGCCCTGCGCGTAGCGCGATATGCCGGTGTAGGGCGGCTCGGTCTTGTACACTATTGCCGTGGTGCGGTTCTTCACACCTTTGAAGTGCTCGCGCCCCACGTTGAACGACTCCATGAGCAGCGAGCGGCGTGCCTCGCGCGGGTTCTTGCCTATCACCTGCGGCACTATGTGCTTGGCTCCGGCACCTTTACCAACGGTAAGGTCGATCATCGAGCCCGACGGTATCGGCGCGTCCTGCTCGACGGTGCGCCCCTTGTAGCTCTGCGCCAGTATGAGGTTGGCGTCGCCTTCAACGAAGGTGAGCCGTCCGCATTGCAGACCCATGCTGTAGAGCTGCGATATGGCCGACGAGAGGCCCTGACCGTTGCAGAAGTCGGGCATCAGCACGTTGCCCGGCGTGTAGCTGTTTATCGACACATACACCTTGCGGTTCTTCTTCACGAAGGTGCCCGCCTTGGGGTCCTGCGTGAGTATGCGGCCACCCTCCTCGCCTTCGTTGTAGAGCGAGTCGATGATGACGAAACGCAATCCGAGGTCGTTGTTCTCGGCCTCTTCGATATTTAGCCCCACATACTGCGGCAGCTCGTATTCCTTGCCGTTGCGGGTGTATATCTTGATGAATATGAATGCCAGTACAAGCAGCCCGGCCGATACGAGGAGCATATAAGCCAGCGTCTTCACCAGCGGGTGTCTTTGTTTGTGTGTCTTTTTCGCCATGTGCGTTTGGTTTTTAAGATGTTTCTATTTCTCCTTTCAGAGTGGCGGCGGTGCAACCGGTAACCTTCACCCTCACGTACTGTCCGGGCTTGGCCTCGTGGCGGTCGAACACCAGCACCTTGTTCTGACTGTTACGGCCAAAGAGCTGACTGTCTGAGCGGTGCGACACGCCTTCGACCAGCACCTCGTAGGTGCGGCCTATCTCTTTCTGGTTGTTCTCGAGTGCTATCTGTCCTTGCAGGGCTATGATTTCCTCAAGGCGGCGGGTCTTCACCTCGTCGGGCACGTCGTCGCTCAGGTGCTTGGCGGCGTAGGTGTCGGGACGCATGGAGAACTTGAACATGAAGGCGTAGTCGTAGCGCACGCGGCGGAACAGGTCGAGGGTGGCCTGATGGTCTTCCTCGGTCTCGGTGCAGAAGCCCGCTATGATGTCGGTGGTAATCGAGCAGTCGGGCATGTAGCGGCGTATGGCGTCGATGCGGTCCAGGTACCAGGCACGGTCGTAGTGACGGTTCATGAGTTTCAGCATCCTGTCGCTGCCGCTCTGCACGGGCAGGTGTATCGACTTGCAGATGTTGTCGTGGTCGGCCATCACGCGCAGCAGGTCGTCCGAGAGGTCTTTGGGATGCGACGTGGCATAGCGCACCCTCAGGTCGGGCGCTATGGCGGCTACGCTCTCCAACAGGCGCGGGAAGCTCATGGCTTCGGCACCCTCGTAGCGGTACGAGTTTACATTCTGCCCCAGCAGCACTACCTCTTTGTAGCCTTCGTCGTACAGGCTCCGGGCCTCGGCCATGACGGTCTCGGGGTTGCGGCTGCGCTCGCGTCCGCGTGTGTAAGGCACCACGCAGTAGGCGCAGAAGTTCTGGCATCCGCGCATTATGGAGATGTAGGCCGACACGCCGTTGCCGTTGAGCCTCACGGGCTGTATGTCGTCATAGGTCTCGGTGGTGCTGAGCTCGGTCTCGGCCGCCTTGCCGCCCTGCCCTACCTTGCGAAGTATCTGCGGCAGACTACGGTAGCTGTCGGGTCCCGCCACGAACGATATGTTGTCCTCCTCGGCTAGCAGCTGTGTCTTTAGCCTCTCGGCCATGCAGCCGAGCACGCCTATGCGCAGCGACGGTTTCTTGCGCTGCAGGGCTTTCAGGTCGTGCACGCGGTGGCGTATGCGCTGCTCGGCGTTGTCGCGTATGGCGCAGGTGTTTATCATCACATAGTCGGCCGTAGCGATGTCATTGACGATGCTGTAGCCCTCTTTGCCGAGGATGGCGCCTATCACGTCGCTGTCGGCGAAGTTCATCTGGCATCCGTATGTCTCGATATATACGTTCATCAGTCCCACATTGATATGTTTTCCACGTTGGCCTCCACGTCCTCTATAACGGCCTTGCATTTAGGGCAGCGCACCGGAGCGTCGTCGGTGAAGCAGCCGCCGCACTGGCAGTCGAGGTCGCCGTCGGTCACCTCGTCAAACTTGTTCCACTCCTTCTCCCTGCCGCATTTGTCGCAATGTAGAATCTCTATTTCGAGGAATCCGCTGCCGGTGTTCCATTCAAACTGTTTGCCACATTTGGGGCACTTGACCCCGAGAGTTGTTCCCATATTTATAGATTGTTCTTTTAATTCTTCACTATCGGATGTTCACCGGATATCCTTCCTCCACGCTCCCAGCACCTCGCCGATGTAGACGGTGTGGATACCCGACGCGCTGTGCTCGCCGTACCACTGTCTGGGTGTATCGTTGCGGAAGTCCTTCTCAGTTTGGTGCCAGGCCGTCATGGTCTCGCACTCTATCACCGTAGTGGCCTCGGTGTAGTATGGCGTACCATTGGGCGTGTAGGCCACGTGCAGACCGAGGGCGGCGGCTTTCCTGTCCTTCACGCCGTCGGAACGGTCGCCAGCTCCCTCACAGTCGCGGCCGCTGTATTTGCCCATGTACTGCCACACCTTGGGGTTGTCGAACTCCATGATGGTGAAACGTTTGTGGCGTTCCATAAACTCGTGGGTGTAGCGCGCCGGAGCCACATACACCGTCACCGCCGCGCGGTCGTGGCCTATGTAGTTGCCTATGCTGCCCCAGCCTATGGTCATGGCGTTGCTCTCGGTGCTGTCGCCCGAGCAGAGGATGAGGTTCTTGGTGAAGAATGTGAATCCGTTGTCGGCAAAATCCTTCTGCACGTCAAAAGGCCGTAGGCCTCCCGCCAGGCTTGGTTCATTGGTATCCATGGTTGCAGTTTGTTTATCGTCGTTGTTTTGGCTGCCGCATGCGGCCATTGCCAGCAGCATCACGACAGCGGTTAATAATGTGAGCGTTCTCTTTTTCATAGGGCAGTTGTTTTGCCTATCGAGGCAATATATCCACTTTTAACGCCATACAATCGTTTTTATTATAAGAGAATCTCTAAATAATTCATTTTTTATGGTTATGCCCTTACAGGGCGTATGATTATAACTTATTGATTTACCCAAGGCGCTGCCTTGGACTGGTCGTTTTTGCCATTTCATGGCATTGCGGGAAAATATTTTCACCCAATCCAAAGAAAAAGTGTATCTTTGCAAAAACTTTTGCAGGCATGGCTATGGGATAAAGCGGGCCGGAATTTGAGGCAAAACATATAGCAATTTAAATATAAATATGATTACAAGACAGATACTTATGATTACATTATTTGCGGCGGTTGCCGCAGGGTGCGGCGGCGCACAAGTAAACACCGGCAACGGCGAAGGGTCTGTCCACACGGTAGGCGTGGATGAGTTTGCCCTCATCATCAGCGACCAGCACTCGGTATGGCCGCGCCGTGGCTGTTGGCTTATCGACGTGCGGACGGCTGAGGAATTTGCCCAAGGGCATATTGAGGGGGCAGACAATATCGATGTGAATCTGCCCGACTTCGACGGCCGCACCGAGGGATTCCCCGCCTGCGGAACGGGCTGCGTGGCGGTATACTGCCGCGGCGGCAAGCGAAGCCTAAAGGCCGCCAATATGCTGGCCAAGCGCGGTGCCGAGGTGTACAACCTCGATGGCGGCATCCTCGCCTGGCAGAAGGCTGGCCGACCCACGGTGACCGACGAGACGGATGTGTTCACAACCCCGGGCGGGAAAACCGTCAAGATTCACGCGCTGATGCACTCGAGCATGCGCATAGAGTACGACGGGCACGAGATAGAGGTGGATCCCTGCTCCAACCTGCACGGCCGCACCGTGGACTACTCGGCTCTGCCCAAGGCCGACATCATCCTCGTCACCCACGAGCACTTCGACCACTACGACACCACGGCGCTCCGCCTCCTCTCGACAGCCAACACACAGCTTATCATGAATAGCCGCTGCGTGGAGTTATTCGGCGGCGGGACGGCTATAAATAACGGGGAGAGGCTTCAGCCGACTAGCGACATCACCATCGAGGCCGTGCCTGCCTACAACACCACCGAGGGGCATAAAGACTTCCACCCCAAGGGACGCGACAACGGCTACATCCTCACCCTCGACGGCCTGCGCATCTATATTGCCGGCGACACCGAGGACATCCCAGAGCTGGCGGCCCTCAAGGACATCGACATCGCCTTCCTCCCCTGCAACCAG
>JAGCUZ010000021.1 GCA_017962615.1 Bacteroidales bacterium
CGGTGTTCCCGCTGTTGGCTGTGGCTATCACCCCGATACTCGGCAACTATGTTGACCACAAAGGCAAGGCTGCGACTATGCTGATGCTTGGTTCGATACTGCTTGTTGTGTGCCACCTTACCTTTGCATTCATACTGCCTGCCTTCAAGGGCAATGCAGTGGGCGGCGCTGTAGTGGCTTATGTCACCATACTCGTGCTGGGCGCAAGCTTCTCGCTGGTGCCTGCAGCACTTTGGCCATCGGTGCCCAAACTGGTTGACGAGAAGATTATCGGCTCGGCCTACGCTGCTATATTCTGGATTCAGAACATCGGCCTGGGCCTGTTCCCGGCCCTTATAGGCATAGTGCTCAACAAGACCAACGTGGAAGGCACAGCCGCACACGAGCTCGACTACACATGGGCTCTCGTCATGCTGGCTGCCCTCGGCATCGCTGCCATGTTGATTTCGGTATACCTCAAGGCTGTGGACAAGAAGAAAGGCTACGGCCTCGAAGAACCGAATATTAAGTAATAACTTTAGTTTTAAGTCATTAGTTTTAAGTTCTAAGTGACTGACGCAGTTGAATAACAAATGGAGCCGTTATCGGCTCCATTTGCATAATTTATCAACGTATATAACAAAACAACAATGAGAAAGAAATCTTTGATACTTCTGTCGTTAATGACGTTGTGTATTGCGGCGTGGGCACAGGATGGCAAAGCCACGCGCACAGGCTGGACGTTTGGCGTGTTGCCAAGTGTGGCGTACGATGCCGACCTTGGTTTGCAATACGGTGCGCTCACCAACATATATTATTTCGGCGACGGCAGTACATACCCCGAGTATTTGCATTCCTTCTACGCCGAGGCGGCTTATACCACAATGAACTACGGCTTGTTCAGGCTGAGCTATGACTCGAAATACCTGATAAAGAACCACCGCCTAAGCGTTGACCTCACTTACCTGCCCGACAAGATGTGCGACTTCTATGGCTTCAACGGCTACCAGACGGTGTATCACCCCGAATGGACCGACGCTTCGAACGCGGCTTACAAGACTCGCGCCTACTACAAGATGCAGCGCGACCTTTTCAGACTGTGTGCCGACTTGCAGGGTACGGTGCAGGGGTATTGGAAATGGAACGCGGGTGTCGGCGTGCTGAGCTACGCAGTGGGTCCAGTGGATGTTGAGGGCCTCAACAAAAACAAGAAGCCTGAGAAACAGCTGCCCGACACCACCACGCTCTACGAGCAGTACGTGAAATGGGGTTTAGTAAGTCAGTCTGAGAAGAACGGCGGCACGCATCCCTACGTGCACGGCGGCCTCACCTACGACAGCCGTGACCGACAGCAGAACCCGCGTCATGGCATACACGCCGACGCATTTCTGCACTACACTGTAGCCTTCGGCGATATGAGCGAGTACAACAGCTTGAAGTTCAACGCCACGTGGCGCCACTACCTGCCAATACTGCCGAACCGTCTGACGTTGGCCTACCGCTTCGGCACTCAGCTTGAGGTGGCGGGACACAGTCCGTTTTACGTCAACACCTACCTCAACCAGCTCTACATGCAGCGTGTGCTTTATGAGGGACTGGGCGGCGCCAACTCGTGCCGCGGCATCATGCGCAACCGCATCCTTGCCGACGGCTTTGCTTACGGCAACATTGAACTGCGTATGCAACTGGTTCATTTCAAGGTGGGCAAGGAGAACTTCTATATAGGAATCAATCCCTTTATGGATGGCGGAATGGTGGTGCAAGAGCGCGACATGGACATGACGTATTTCGGTAGCACCGACGAACTCGTCCCTGTCGACAAGATTGACATGAATGCCGACATCAATGCCTTGCATCTTGCCGCGGGATGCGGCTTGAAGGTGGCCATGAACGACAACTTCGTGCTGAGCGTGGACTGGGCTCGTGCCCTCGATGCCCGCGACAATGCCAAGAACAGCAACCTCTACATCAAGATGGGGTATATGTTCTAGAATGTGTGGATAAGTTTGATGTTGATAAGTTAAATGTTGATATGACAAACTGATAAGCATATTAACGTATCAACCTATCAACGTATCCACCTATCAACAAATAATCATACCTATGGACAGATGGGCTTTGGTGACGGGTGCCACGTCGGGCATGGGGTGGGAGTATACCTGCCAGTTGGCGGCGAAGGGCTGCAATGTGCTGATGGTGTCGAACCAGGCCGAAGCCCTCGCCAGTCAGCCAGCCGAAGTGAGTGGGCGATACGGCGTGCAGGTTGTGGGCCGTTATGCCGACCTCGCCGAGCCGTCGTCGGCACGCGAGCTGTACGACTGGTGCGCATCGCAAGGCATGGAGATAGACCTGCTGGTGTGCAATGCCGGCATGTTCTTCTTCGGCGAGCTCTCGCCCGCGTTGCACGGCAAGGCCGAGGCGATGCTTCAGCTGCATGTGATGACCACGTCGCGTCTGTGTATGCTCTTTGCCGAAGATATGAAACGCCGTCGCAGGGGGCATATAATTGTCGTGTCGTCGCTCACGGCAAGTATCGTGGCTCCAGGCATCACGGTCTACTCTGCCACGAAGGCTTATCTTAAGACCTTCTCGAAGTCGCTCTACTACGAGCTGCGCCCTTATGGCGTCGGGGTTACCACTGTGGTGCCGGGTGCCATAGCCACGCCGCTCTACGGCATGAAACCCTCGTTTGAGAGGGTAGCCCTTGCAGTGGGGTTGATACGCAAGCCCCGATGGCTGGTACGTCGTGCCCTGCGCGGCATGCGTTGCGGCCGCAGTGTGGTGCGTCCCGGCGCGCTCAACTACCTGTTGCCGCTGCTTGTGGGCTTGCTTCCCAAGGCCTTGGAGACAAGGATATGGATGTCATTGGGCTCGCTTGCCAAACAGCCGCAGCACAGCGTAGAGGATGGCGAGCGATGAGACAAGCGTGATGACTGGGCTGATGCCCAGGCTCGACGGCAGTATGCCTGCCAGCAACGCCACGGCACCGACGAGGGCGGCATAGGGCATCTGTGTGCGCACATGCGCTAGATGGTCGCATCCGCTGGCGGTGGAACTCATTATCGTGGTGTCGGATATTGGTGAGCAATGGTCGCCGAAGACTGCTCCGGCCAGTACCGACGACACCACTATGTAGAACAGCCGCATGGCCTCGGCAGCCGGTGTGCCCGACGAGTCGCACAGTGCCCATGTGGCTGGCAGTACGAGTGGATAGAGTATAGCCATGGTGCCCCACGACGTGCCGGTCGAGAAGCCTATGAGGAATGCCAGCACGAAGGTGATGGCGGGCACGAGTACGGGCGGCATCGACCATTGCACGAGTAGCTGCGACAGGAACTCGGCGGTATGCATCTCTTTGGCGACGAGCGATATCGACCAGGCCATGGTGAGTATCACCACGGCTGGTAGCATGGTCTTGAATCCCTCTACAACCTCCTGCATCAGCTTGCCGAATCGGTGCTTGCGACGGCACAGCGTAATGGCTATGGCGGTGAGCAGCGAGGCGGTCGACGACCACAGCAGTGCAAGGTACGAGTTGGCGTTGCCTACGGTAGTCGACAGCTTGGCGAACAGCGGCGCATCTTTGCTCCACCGTGCCGCGTCGTATCCAGTAAAGACAAGGCCTGCCACGGTGCCGGCAATGAGTACCGCCATGGGCAGCAGGGCGTCTATTGCGTGTGCAGAGTCTTTGTTGGCTGTGTCCTGACTGGCGGTGCTGTCCGCTTCGCTGTGGCGGGCTGCATTCTCGGCTTTGAGCATGGGCCCGAAGTCGCGCCGTGTTATTATCAGCATCACCACGAAGGCCAGCGTCAGCAGGGGGTAGAAGCTGTAAGGCAGCGAATGGATGAATACCGAGTAGGCCGAGGTGTCGAGTCCGATGTTGTCGATGCCGTCCTGTATATACGACAGCTCGGCACCTATCCATGTGGTTACGAAGGCTATGGCAACCATTGGTGCCGACGTGGAGTCGACGAGGTAGGCCAGCTTCTCGCGCGACACGCGCAGCTTGTCGGTCACAGGCCGCATGGTGTTGCCCACTACGAGGGTGGCGGCATAGTCGTCGAAGAATATGAATATGCTCAGCAGGAACGTGGCCAGCTGTGCCGACCGCGGGGTGCGTGCCCTCTTCGAGAGCCACGCCACAATGCTGTGCATGCCGCCGTTGATTGACACTATGCGCACCATGGCGCCTATAAGCAGCGTGAAGAGGATGATGTACAGGTGGTCGGGGTCGTTGAGTGCGCCGAGTATGTAGGTGTCCACGGTGCGCAGCAGCCCGGTGCCGGCAGCGCCAAGGATGCCGTGGCCAGCGTAGTAGGCCATGATGCAGGCGCCCGACAGCACGCCGAGAAACAACGATGCCAGCACCTCTCTGAAGACGAGGGCGCAGACTATGGCTATCAGCGGGGGTAATATGGACAACCACAACGGCATTGCCTGTCGGTGTGCCGGATGGCTATTCTACATTGATTATATAATAGTTCTTCTTGCCTTTCTGTATGAGGATGCATCCGCAGGGCAGCACGTCGCGGCTGCTGATGGTGCAGGCTTCGCCAACCTTGTTCTTGTTGACGGATATGGAGTTCTGCTTCAGCTCGCGGCGTATCTCGCCTTTCGAGGCGAACATGCCGGTCTCGGCGGCCAGGTCGATAAGGCTCACGCCGTCGCCCTCCAACTGTCCGCGGCTCACGTTGAACTGCGGCACGCCCTCGAACACGCTCAGCAGGGTGCCTTTGTCGAGGTTGCTCAGCTGCTCGGTGGTGCCTTTGCCGAAGAGGAGCTCCGAGGCAGCCACGGCGCCTTCGTATTCCTTTTCGCCGTGCACGCGGCAGGTGATGTCTTTTGCCAGGGCTTTCTGCAGTATGCGGCTCTCGGGACGCTGTGCGTGCTCCTGCTCCAGCGCCTCAATTTCTTCTTTGCTCAGGAGGGTGAAGATGCGTATGTATTTCACGGTGTCGACATCCGAGCAGTTGAGCCAGAACTGGTAGAACTTGTAGGGGCTGGTCTTCTTGGGGTCGAGCCACACGTTGCCGCCTTCGGTCTTGCCAAACTTGGTGCCGTCGGCTTTGGTGATGAGGGGGCAGGTGAGGGCGTAGGCCTCGCCGCCTTCCATGCGGCGTATCAGCTCGGTGCCGGTGGTTATGTTGCCCCACTGGTCGGAGCCGCCCATCTGCAGGCGGCAGCCTTTGGTGCGGTAGAGGGTCAGGTAGTCGAAGCCTTGCAGCAGCTGGTAGCTGAACTCGGTGAACGAGATGCCGGTCTCCATGCGTTTCTGCACGGAGTCTTTGGCCATCATGTAGTTGACGGTGATGTGCTTGCCCACGTCGCGTATGAAGTCGAGGAACAGGTAATCCTTCATCCAGTCGTAGTTGTTGACTATCTCGGCGCCGTTGACGGGGTTGTCGAAGTCGAGGAAGCGCGACAGCTGCTGCCTGATGCAGTCAACGTTGTGCTGCACCTCTTCGATGGTGAGGAGCTTGCGCTCGGCGGCTTTGAACGAGGGGTCGCCTATCATGCCTGTGGCTCCGCCCACCAGCGCCAGAGGCTTGTGCCCGGCCATCTGCACGTGCTTGAGCAGCATGATCGACACGAGGTGCCCTATATGCAGCGAGTCGGCCGTGGGGTCGATGCCCACGTAGGCGGTGGTTACCTCTTTGTTGAGTTGTTCTTCGGTTCCGGGCATGATGTTGTGTATCATGCCGCGCCATTGCAGTTCCTTGACGAGATTGGTATTCATGGGTGATATAGTTCTAAGTTTTTAGTTATTAGTTCTAAGTCTTAAGTGGCTGACGCGTGTTTTGTTCTCCGCTACGCTATCGAAAGAGCCACTGGCTCTTTCTTCACATATCAACGGATAAACATATCAACTTATCAACATAAATTTTACGTGCCAAAAAAAAGAGGTACCGCGGTAGGCCGCTGGTACCTCTTTTGGTAAAGTGTTGATTTTATTTGACAATCAGCTTAGAGGTGGCTGTGTTGCGGCCGATGTTGACGTTGACCAGATACACGCCGGGGGCGTAGTTGGTGCAGTCGAGCTTCATCTGGTGGGTGCCTTCGGTAAGGGTGCCCATGTTGTTGCTGTACACCTTGCGGCCGTTCATGTCGTAGATGTTGACCACAGCGTTGCCGGCGTCGGCCACGGCGATGTCAAGCATGGTGACGTTGGCGGCGGGGTTGGGGTACACCTTCACGCTGTTGTTGCCGGTCTGTGCCACGCGGATGCCCTGGTAGTCGGCTTCGCTGACAATCTCGTTAACGGTGTCGGTGACATATTTCATGTCCATGAAGATGCCGCGTCCGTAGGTGGCGAAGTAGAGTGCGTTGGGATATTTGGTCTTGGCGAAGACGTAGCGCTCGGTGTTGATACCGGTGTGGGTCTCGAAGCTTTGCGACTGAAGGTTGCGGGTCTGCTGACGTATCTGCATCACGGGTACGCCGTCAAAGGCGCCGTAGGGCTGCCATGAGGGTGTGCCGTTGAAGGATGCGGCGCTGGCGGTGAACACGCCGTTCTCGGTTCCAACATACACCTCGCCGGTGGTGTGCTCAACGAGGGCGCAGTACACGGGCATGTCGGCCGTGAAGTGGCTGGCACCGTGGGTGAGCGACTTGGCGCTGACGTTGCGCGACACTTTGTTGTTGGCGTTCTTTACATAATATATATTGGGGGTGCCGGTGGTGTCGAAGCCGCCGAGGGTAATGATGAGGTTGTCGGTGTTGGCACGCGGGTCGAAAACCATTGAGGTTACGGGGCGGTGCAGCCACGGACTTCCGTTGAACAGGATGGTGTCGAAGAGGGTTATACGCATCATGCCGTCCCAGTCTTTGCAGAACTCAAGCTGGCTGTTGCAGAGCTGTATGTCGTTGGGGTTGGCGGCGGTGATGTTGTACACGCGTATGATGAAGCTCTCGCCGGTGGTGTCGTTGACGACGTTGATGAAGATGGCGTCGCCGTCGTTCGATACGGCCATGGCGTGGGTGTGGTAGTCGTAGTCGCATTCATAGAGGGTGTTCCATATCATCATGCGGCTCTGGTTGGGCTCGCTCTCGCTCCACACCTTGCGGTGGTCGGTTGGAGTGGCGGTCATGAAGACGCCCTTCTTGTTATTGGTGCGCGAGCCGCTGACGAACATACGGTTGGCTATGGGGTTGAGCACGCGGTGCTGCATTTCGTCCTTGACGGTGAAGTTGTGGTCGAAGGTGTAGCGGAAGGGGTAGTTGAGGTGGGCGGGGCTGGGCACTATGACCTGGTCGCCACTGCGCACCTGGAAGTTGGAGTTGATGGGCATAGCCTCGTTGTTGCGGTAGATGACGCCGAGGGTGTCGATGGTGAAGGTGAGGCTGTCGGCGAAGCTGGTGTTATTGACGGTCTCCCAAAGCAGCGACTGTGCCACGGCGTTGGGTGCGGCGAGTTTGTCGGAGGTGAAAGCGCTGGCCTGTGTCCAGGTCTGGGTGTTGGTATAGTCGGCATAGTCGGCATAGGCGCGGCCGTAGCCCTTCTCCGATGAGCAGATTATCTCGCGGCGGTTCTGCGGCTTGAACTGCTGGAACATGGAGGCTTCGACCTGGCCGCCGTTGCCGTTCCACAGTATGTTGGCCATGTGGTTGCGACGGCTGCTGTTGTCGTACCAGGTGTTGTTGATGTCGCCGCCGTCGTGGGCCATACGCGACTGTATGAAGGGGCAGCTGTTGTCGTGGGCACCGGCTATCACCGAGCCGTCGGGGGCGACGGCGAGGCCGACAACCTGTGTGATGTTGAGGCCTTTGTTGAGGCTGGTGAAGGCGCTGCTCTCACCGTAGCCGGCAAAGATGCCGCCGTCGGTGGCGAGGAGGTAGCCAAGCTGCTGACCCATCACGAAAGGAGTGATGGCGTGGATGCCCGAGTGCACAAACATGCCGTTGGGATATACCATGCCCATGTAGTTGCCGGCGTTGAGCTCAGCCTCGCTGTAGGAGAGCTTGTTCCACTGGTAGTAGGAGTTCTCGACATAGCCCTGACCTACCCAGAGGGTGGCACCGCCCACGAAGATGCGCTTGTGGTTGGTGGGGTCGACGGCGATGGCGCAGTTGAGCCAGCCGTTGTTCTCGGCGTTGAAGGGGGCTATGGTCGAGGTGGTGAGCTTTATCCAGCTCTGCTGGTCGTGGGTCAGGTACACGCCGTTGAGGACGCCCAGGGTGTCGGCAACCACAGCGTAGAGATAGGTGCGGTCGGAGTGGGCCGAAGCCAGCTCGATGCGCACGGCGGTGCTGAAGCTGCTGTTGCTCGAGCTGATGTCAACAGGCTGCGAGGCACCGGTAACGTTGCCAATCTTGAACAGCTTGTTGCCCGAGGTGAAGAACAGCATGTTGTCGTTCGACACAATCTCGATGTCCTGCACAGGGCCGTCATACACCTTGGTGGCGCGGCTCCAGTCGCTCTCCGAGGCTATATCCCAGCGGAAGAGGCCCTTGGTGGTGCCGGCGTAGAAGTAGGTGTGGCCGTTGCGCTCCAGGCAGGCCAGACGGTTGATGTAGGTCCAGTCAGCGTTGCTCTGGGGGTTGGTGGCTGCGATGAGGGCGAAGGCACCGGTGGCGGGGTTGTAGGTGAAGAGGCCGCGACCCTTGGGCGCCATCACTCTGTCGTTGACACCGTGGTCCACATAACCCTCGCCGGTGGCGATGTAAATAATACCGTCGGAAGTCTGCAGCAGGTCGGTCACGGGCAGGGTCACCTGAGCACCGCCGATGGTGCAGGGAACGAACTCCCACGGCTCGGCGGCGAGCTCCCACGACGCGGAGTTGACCACTTTCTTGTAAAGACCTCCGGCCACGCCGCCGG
This sequence comes from Bacteroidales bacterium, assembly GCA_017962615.1. Classification (GTDB taxonomy): domain Bacteria; phylum Bacteroidota; class Bacteroidia; order Bacteroidales; family P3; genus Colimorpha. The sequence goes on from JAGCUZ010000021.1 coordinate 8,798, forward strand.
TGTACAGCGTTCTGCTGTTTTGGTCAATCAGGACAGCGCGTGTGCGTCCCGCGATATTGTCAGGCCCGATTTCTATCAAATCGTTATGGTAATTGGCCTTTGTCTGGGCCGTCACCACGCCTGTCGAACACAGTAATGTTGCAAGAAACAGTCCGATTAGTACTCGTCTACTTTTCATAAGTTTTTATTAATTAATTAGATATTTATTTCTACGATAAACTTTCAAAGTAGCAAAGATACTATTTTTTTTTGTATTGTAGAAACTTTTTTATTAACGTATTGTATATTTGTACATATTTTCTTCTCATTTTGCACCATTTTTGCACCACAATACAGCTCTGTTTTTGTGCCATAATACAACTCTCGTCTGGTTGAATTTCGCCCTAACATTATATTTTGGAAAGGCGAAGTCCAAAGTACAATTATTTTCTTGAAGACGGTTTTTGTGTCGTCAGGTACGCGACTATGGATTTTCTGCCGTCAATCTGTCTCCGGTTGGTCGTTTATACATCACCATATTTTGTGGTTCATTTACCCCCGATTCAAACCTTTCTGCACCCAAAATCACCCCCGTTTTCCATCCCCTCGGCGAACGTGATATAGGGTACATTTAGAGAAGGTATAGAGATGATAAAGAGTTGGTCCCACCAACTCCTTATCAACTATATACTTACGATTTACTTTCTATATACCAAAATCGGGGTGTTGTGCAATTTTGAAACGGGCTTCGTTTTGTGGTGTTTGTGGTTGATTATGAGGTGGTTCACGGCGTGGTTTGCGCCTGGGGGCTCCGTTGCAGGATTGAACGGTTTTTGAGTGGTTTTTGAGTGTTTTTTGAGGACCGTTTTGGGGTGGTGCGGGGGAGGGGAGAGGGACGGGTGGATGGTGGGGTGGAGGGTGGGCCGTGGCGACCGGCTTCGGGGAGGGGTGACGGGGGGCGGTTTGCGGATGCCGTTGCGGCGGCGTTTGACAAAAATATGAAGATTTATATTGCTGAATCGAAAAAAAAATGTACTTTTGCAAGCGAATAATAAAGAGATATTTTTATAAAAAGACACAAATAAATCACTAATAATGAGTATGGAAAAGACGGACAAGGTCTTTATTTTCTCGGGCCGTGCAACGGAGAATTTGGCGCGGCGCGTGGCTGAAATCTACGGAACGGAGCTCGGAAAGTCGGTAGTGTTCCAGTATGCCGACGGCGAATTCCAGCCTTCTTACGAGCAGTCGATTCGCGGAGGCGTGGTGTTCATCATCCAGTCGACGATGCCGCCCACCGACAACCTCTTCGAGCTGCTTATGATGGTTGACGCCGCCAAGAGGGCTTCGGCGCAGAAGATTATCGCCGTGGTGCCTTACTACGGCTTTGCCCGTCAGGACCGCAAGGACAAGCCGCATGTGCCTATAGCATCGAAGCTTATAGCCGACATGCTGATGGCTGCGGGCGTGGACCGCGTCATAACCATGGACCTGCATGCCGACCAGATACAGGGTTTCTTCAACATACCGGTTGACCACCTGTACGGCTCGTCGCTCTTCATGCCTTACATCCGCGAGAAGTTCGAGCCCGAGGATGTGATGTTTGCAAGCCCCGACATGGGCGGCAGCAAGCGTGCGGGCATGTATGCCAAGACGCTTAACAACAGTTTCTGCATCTGCTACAAGCACCGCAACAAGCCCAACGAGATTGCCGAGATGCGCCTGATTGGCGACGTGAGGGACAAGAACGTGATACTGCTTGACGACATCATCGACACGGGCAGCACCATCTGCAAGGCCGCGGGCATCATCATGGAGAACGGTGCCAAGAGCGTGCGCGCCATGATTACGCACCCCGTGCTGAGCGGCAACGCGATAGACAAGATTGAGGCGTCGTGCCTCGAGGAGTTGGTGGTGAGCGACACCATACCGCTGAAACGCGAGTCGCCGAAGATTCACGTGCTGCCGTGCGACTGGCTGCTGGCCGAGGCGATACGCAGGGTGGTGAACTATGAGTCGCTCGACTACCTGTACGAGACTACCATTCATCACAAGGGCGTCATACACAAGCTGTGATGCCGCAGGATTTGACATTTTTTAACCAACAATATCTATTAACTTCAAAATCAAACAAAAATGAGAGTAGTATCAATGAGCGGTTCTCTTCGCGAGAACGTAGGGAAAAAGGATGCTAAGGCGTTGCGTCGCGACGACATGGTTCCGTGCGTCATGTACGGCAAGGCCGACCAGAAGATGTTTGCGGTGCCGCAGACTGCCTTCCAGAAGATTCTCTTCAACCCGGAGCCCTGCTTCGTGGAAATCAACGTTGGCGGCGAGAAGCACATGGCCATGCTGAAGGACATTCAGTTCCACCCTGTGACCGATAACGTGTACCATGCCGACTTCTACGAGCTGAGCGACGACAAGACCATCGTTATGTCGATACCTGTGCACACCACCGGCACGTCGGTGGGCGTGAGGAAGGGCGGCAAGCTTGCCTACAAGCAGAAACGCCTCAAGGTGAAGGCTCTGCCGGCCAACATGCCGAGCGAGATTCTGGTCGACATCACCAAGCTCGACATAGCGCAGCGCGTGAAGGTGCAGGACATTGCAGCCGAGAATTACACCATCCTCAACCCCAAGAGCAGCGAGGTCGTTGTTGTTAACAGCACCCGTGCCGCCGCCACTGCCGAGAGCAGCGCCGAGGGTGAGGCAGCAGCTGAATAACAGCCAGATGTTTTTCTCAACAATAAAGAATCAGAATACGATGTTGGCCCCGGGTCAACATCGTATTCTCTTTTGTATTAACGTGTAAAACTCGTTAAGACTGTTTTACGTTAATTGCCGTTAATTGACCATTAATTAGTTCTCAAAAAGAATCATTGCTGAAAAATTAACGGATAATTATACGGTAATTAATGTTTCAAAATAATTTAATGCTGATAACGCTTTGAAATCAGGTTTTGTCAATATCATAGGCAACCCCAACGTGGGCAAGTCCACGCTGATGAACGCCTTGGTGGGGGAGAGGCTCTCCATAATAACAAGCAAGGCGCAGACCACGCGCCACCGCATCATGGGCATCGTCAACGGCGACGATTTCCAGATAGTGTACACCGACACGCCGGGCATCGTCAACCCGCACTACAAGCTGCACGAGAGCATGATGGGCTTTGTGCAGGGGGCGTTGCAGGACGCCGACCTGTTTCTGATGGTTACCGAGATGGGCGAGCGCTTCAAGAACGAGGAGGTGCTGCGCAAGGTTATTGCCAGCGAGGTGCCCGTGATACTGGTCATCAACAAGATAGACCTGTCGAACCAGGCGGCGGTGACCGAGATGGTCGACTACTGGCAGAAGGAGATACCGCGTGCGCTGGTGGTGCCGTGCTCGGCAACCGAGGGCTTCAACGTCGACGTAATCTTCAAAGCCATCCTGGAGCGGCTGCCCGAAAATCCGCCCTATTTCCCGCCCGACGAGCTGACCGACAGGTCGATGCGCTTCTTCGTGAGCGAGATAATACGCGAGAAGATATTGCTTAACTACCAGAAGGAGATACCCTACAGTTGCGAGGTGTGCGTGGAGAGCTACGAGGAGGGCGAGGGGCTGGACCGCATCCGCGCCGTCATCTTCGTTGAGCGCGACTCGCAGAAGGGCATCATCATAGGCCACAAAGGGCAGTCGCTGAAGCGTATAGGCATCGAGGCCCGCAAGGATATCGAGGCCTTTACGGGCAAACGCTGCTTCCTGAGCCTTTACGTTAAGGTGCTAAAAGAATGGCGCAACAACGAGAAGGTGCTGCGCCAGTTTGGCTACGAGGCATAGCCGCGAGGGCTGTGCCGGCTATTGTAGGTTAGAAATACTCTAACTTGCGCTCGATGATGTACTGCGGGTCCATCTTGTCGCCGTCGAGGCTGTATTCCACTTTGCGTACCCAGTTGCCGCGGCTGTCGTAGTCGTAGCGGTAGAGGGTGAAGAATACCTCGGGCTCGTCCTCGGTGTAGTCGTAGAGGGTTTGCGACACAGCCTGGCGGTGCTTGTCGTACTCGAAGCGCCACTCCTGTATCTTGCGGTCGCCGCGGTCGTAGACGAGGGTTTTCTGTATGGTGCCGTCGGGGTTGTACAGGTACACCTCGCGCTTGAAGATGTTGTTGTACTGGTCGTTGTAGCTGAGCTGCGAGATGCGGCCCTGGTCGTCGTACTTGTAGTTGGTGCGGCTTTCCACCTGTCGCTCGGCATCCTCTACATATATCTCGCGTAGGATGTTCTGCGAGGTGTAGTTGTAGTAGGTGCGCCCTATCACTTTCTCGTTGTTGTCGACGATATGCTCGAGGGTGCAGAGCCCAAAGCCGTCGTGTTTGTAGCGTGTGCGGAAGATGATGTCCTCTTCGGTGGAGAGGTAGGTCATGCTCCGGCGCTGTCCGCGGCTGTTGTATACGGTCTCAATACGCTCGAGCGCGTCGCCTTTCTTCATGTGGTCGTTGTCGACGACCACGGCCTCGTAGGTGACTTGCAGCACCCTCTTCACCTGTCCCACGTAGCCGTCGGTGACAGCGTCGGGGGTATACTCCTTTTGGGTTAGGTTTTGGGCCTGTGCAACGCCGCAAAGAAGAACCATAAGCCCCACAAGAAACAGAGGTTTGTATTGCATAGTGTTCTGAATGTTTGTGTGTTGTGTGATATTTACGATAGAAACAGTGTATACGTATGAAAGTTCAAAATTACGATTTTTTCTTGAAATGGAAAAATAATTCCGTCTGTACGGGCTTTTTTTTTTAATTTTGCAACACTCAATGTACGCATATAAGGAATGGAAAAAATCATCCTAATTTGTTTTGTCCTATATACTTGTTTGCTGTTCGGGGTTACGTTGCTGACCTCGCGGAAGGCCAACAACGACGTGTTTTTCCGCGGAGGGCGCAAGTCGCCGTGGCCTGTTGTGGCCTACGGAATGGTGGGGGCGTCGCTGAGCGGCGTCACATTCATGTCGGTGCCGGGCGGCGTGTACTACGGAGGCTTCACCTACATGCCGCTGGTGTTCGGCTATGTGATAGGGTACGCTGTTATCGCGCTGTTGCTGCTGCCGTTGTATTACCGTCTGAAAGTCACGTCAATATACACCTACCTTGAACAGCGCTTCGGGCGCGACTCCGAGCGCACCGGCGCCATCTGCTTCATCGTTTCGAGGCTGCTGGGGTCGGCACTGCGCATGTACCTGGTGGTCTTTGTTTTATATGAGTTCGTCTTCAGGTCGTGGGGCATCCCGTTCTGGGTTCCGGCAATAGTCTTCATACTGCTGATACTGCTCTACACGTTTCGCGGCGGCATCAAGACCATAGTGTGGACCGACACCCTGCAGACCACTTTCCTGCTGCTGGCGGCGGCGGTGACAGTGGTGGCCATACTGCGCAACCTCGACATCTCGATGGGCGAGCTGCTGCGCAGGGCTTCCGAACAGGGCTACACGCGCATGTTTGAGACCGATGTGTCGCACAGTAAATACTACTGGAAACAGATTGTGGCGGGCGCGTTCATCACCATAACCATGACGGGCCTCGACCAAGACATGATGCAGAAGAACCTCACCTGCAGGTCGCTGCGTGCCGCTCAGAAGAACGTGATGACCTCGTCGATGCTGTTCATCGTGGTGAACATGCTGTTTCTGTGCCTCGGCGCCGCCCTCGTATACTATGCCGACGTGACGGGCTTCGCGCTCGAGGTTAATGCGGCCGGCAACGTGGTGGGTGACAAGATATTCCCGTCGATAGCCTTCTCGTTCAGCGGCTTCACGGCCGTGGTCTTCGTGCTGGGCATGGTGGCGGCGGGCTATTCGAGCGCCGACGGCACGCTCACGGCACTGACGACGACCTTCTGCTACGACTTCCTGCACTTCGACAAGAACGCCTCCGACGCCGACGAGCAGCGGCGTCAGGTGCGCACGCGTAAGTGGGTGCATGTTGGCTTTGCCATGCTCTACCTGCTGGTTATCATAGCCTTCAAGCCGTTCCACACGCAGTCGCTCATAGACACGCTCTTCGACGTGGCGGGCTACACCTACGGGCCGCTGCTGGGCATGTACTCCTTCGGCCTCTTCACGCGCCGCAGCGTGGGGTGCAACGACAGGTGGGTGCCGCTGGTATGCATCGCCTGCCCGGTGATATGCTACGTGCTGAAGATGAATTCGGAACAATGGTTCAACGGGTTCCGGTTCGGCTTCGAGATACTGCTGCTCAACGGCCTGCTGACCTTCCTTGGGCTGCTGTTGCTGTCGCACAAGACCTGCGACGCGGAGCCTGCTGCAAATTAATCGTTTACCAAAGCCAACTGTCACGACAATATGAACTTCCTGGTTACTCCTTTGGGCTGCGGGGCCGCCACGCCGGCGCTGGGTCGCCACTGCAGCAGTCAGATAATCAACATCGACGGCTTCAAGATAATGCTCGACTGCGGCGAGGGCACGCAGGAGCAGATACGCCGCTACCATCAAAGGATGCAGTCGATATCGACGATATTCATATCGCACCTGCACGGCGACCATATCTTCGGGCTGCCCGGGCTGCTGTCGTCGATGCACCTGTGCGGCCGCAAGGAACCCATCAACATCTTTGCGCCGAGCGGACTCAAGGCTGCGCTCGAGATGTTTCTCGACACCTCGTCGGTGCGGCTGCAGTACGAGATTGTGTTCCATGAACTTGAGGTGGAGGAGCCTACGGTGGTGTTCGACAACCAGAAGTGCTGCGTAATTGCTTTCCCGCTCTACCACTCGGTGCCCACGATAGGCTACATGATAGAAGGACGCGAGCTGCGTCCCAGGCTGCGCCCGGGCGTGAAGCAGTCGCTGCAGCTTACCGACCAGGATATACAGAGTCTGATGGTGGGCAACGATTACACCGACGCTGAAGGCAATGTGCACAGTAATGCCGACCTGCTTGTGCCGCCCGGCGACGGCAAGCGGTACGCCTACTGCTGCGACACCGCCTACAACGAGGCTTTGCTTGACGTGCTCGAAGGGGTGGACCTGCTTTGCGTTGACAGCACCTTTGCCGAGGACATGGTGCAGATGGCCGCCGAGAAGCAGCACTGCACGGCCGGCCAGGCGGCGCTGCTGGCGCAGAAAGCCAACGCCAAGAAGTTGCTGCTCACCCATTTCAGCGCCCGCTACAAAGACCTCGGCGTGCTGCTCGGCGAGGCCCGCTCGCTTTTCGCAGAGACCTACCTCGCCGCCGAAGGCGAAATGGTGAAACTGTGAAACTGCTTGTGACTTAGCCTAAAAGGCACGGTTTTCTTAGTGCTGGCAAAAATATTTTTTGCCAGTTCGATTTTTATTCGTAATTTTGCACTCGCAAACGGGGAGAAATCCGTTTGCCGAGAAAGCGCATTTTCGCTATATTCCTCGGATGTGAACTTCGACAACTCACAGAGTTAATACAGGAATAATGGGAAGATGATTGCTCACGTTGATGTATATGTTACATCCAATGTGGAGCAATTCACAAGAACCTTTTATTATTGTATTACAGGGAGTCGAAGCCCTACATCCGAATAATAGGGTAGATGGATGGCTCCACTTTCTTCGTTGTTGGTCACTCTACGTCGAGCCTGCGTAAACGACAGTATTGAAATTATTAACTTCAAAACAATATCAAACAATGAAGAAACTGCTATTTTTCAGCATGATGTGCCTGATGGCACTGACGATGAGCGCCCAAAAATGCGCTGTTCTTGACTTCCAGCTCGGCACCAACGTGACCGCCGAGGAGGTGGAAGCCATCTCCTACAACTTCCGCACCAATTTCTATCCGGCCAACTACAACGTGATAGAGATTGAGCGCGTAAACAAGGTTATAGACGGCTTCGACTATGACAAAACCAGCATGACAAAACAGCAGCTGACCGAGGTGGGCCGCAAGCTTGAGGCCAAGATTATGGTGGTTGGCACACTTAACAAGTTTATGGACGAATACAGTGTTGATGTGCAGGTTATCGATGTCTCTACCGGCGTTACCATCGCATCCGAAGGCGACACTTTCCAAAAGTCGGAGTACCGTCGAGAGATAAAGAACATCGCGCAGCGTCTTGTCTATAAAATAGAATAGGTGTAGAACCATGAAAACAAAGTTGTTTTTTTTTGCTGCGCTCTGCATGGCCACTCTGACCGTGCAGGCGCAGAAATACGCTGTGCTTGAGTTCGAGACAGGCTCGAAGATCGACACAGAGGAGGCCGAGAACATCACCCACCTCTTCCTTACCAACTTCCATCCTGCGAGGTATAGCGAAATCGACCGCCAGCGTGTCAACAGCGCCATCAGCGAACTCGGCTTTCCTGCGACAGGCCTCGACCATCAGCAGCTCACCAAGCTCGGTCGCATGCTGGAGGCGTCGTTCATAGTGGTAGGCTCCATGAGCGAGAAGTCGGGCGAATACAGCGTTGACGTGCAGGCTATCGACATCTCCACCGGCACCACTGTTGCCACCGCAGGCGATACCTTCAAGAAATCCAAATGCCGCAAAAAAGTCATATCAATAGCCGGCAAGCTGGCCGGGAAAATAAAATAGTCATGAGATGAAAAAAACAATCTTAATCATTGCCATGTTTGTGGCAGCCTTTGCCGCGCAGGCACAGAGATGCGTGGTGCTCAACTTCCAGATTGGTGACAATGTTACAGCAGAGGAGGTTGAGGCGGTATCTTATGAATTCCGTTCCACGTTCAATCCCTCATGCTACACTGTCGAGGAAAAGTTCAAGGTGAACCGAGTGCTTAGCGACCTTGGCTTCAATGCCACCGCCATGAGCAAAGAACAGATACGCAAGCTTGGACGTGAGATGACGGCCACCGTAGTTGTCCATGGCTCCTTGAGCAAGTATATGGATGAATACACTTTGGATGTCAATGTGATGGATGTTTCTACGGGCACCACCAGTGTCAACAAAAACGAGACCTTCCAGAAGTCCGAATACCGTGCTCGCACGCGGGCGGTGTCGCAAGGTATAGTCACGAATTTGTGCAATTCCTCGTCAGCTGCTTCTACTTCGAGTGCTAGTTATAGTTATGGTTCCACTGCGGCGAAGCCAGCTGTACCGGCGGGCTACACCGACCTCGGATTACCAAGCGGCACATTGTGGAAAAACTTCAACGCCACAGGCTTCTACACCTACGATGAGGCCGTTTCGCAGTTTGGCAAGCGCCTCCCGACAAAAGAGCAGTGGGAGGAGTTGAAAGCCGAGTGCCAGTGGAGTTGGACCGGCAATGGCTACAAGGTCACAGGTCTTAATGGCAATTCCATCACGCTGCCCGCCTCGAGCTGGCGCGATTGCAGCGGAAGCGTCCTCCTCGTGGTCGTGGGGTCCAACGGCCGCTATTGGTCCTCCACGCCCAGTGGCTCAGACGACGCGTGGTACCTCTACTTCCTTTCGGACGGAGTGAGTATGTACAATTGGAGCCGTTGCAAAGGCTTCTCCGTCCGGCTTGTCTACCATCAATAATTGTACACATTAGAGCTCAATCACAAGGCATTCTTTTATTGGTCAGGATGTCCGCTCGTCAAGCTCGCGGGGCATACCACGGGCCTTTGGTCCGACAGCCTGACCTGCAAAAAATCAAAAAAACAAATACAATGAAGAAAATAGGTTTTATTTCAGTTGTTTTGCTTATGGCATTATGCCTGTCGTCATGTTGTGCTCGACGTGCCGAAGTTTCGGGCACTTCCAACGGTTCGGGCAGTACACATGGTTCAATCAAAGGGAAATGTGCCGTGTTGGATTTCCAGACGGGTACAAACGTGACAGCCGAGGAGGCTGAGGCCATCACCTACAATTTCCGCACGGGCTTCTATCCGTCGTGCTATAAAGTGATTGAGGCGGCCCGCGTCAATAGTGCTGTCGATGCACTTGGTTACAGCAAGACTTGCATGACGAAAGAGCAGTTGTGTGAGGTGGGGCGCAAGTTGGAGGCCAACTTGGTTGTGGTTGGTACAGTGAACAAACTTATGGACGAGTACAGTGTCGACGTCCAGGTTGTCAACGTCTCCAAGGGAACCACTGTGGCCTCGCAGGGCGACACCTTCCAAAAGTCCAACTATCGCACCGGTGCAAAATCCATTGCGCAGAAACTCGCCAATAAGCTGTAAAAACAGTATGCGCGGCGCAGCGCGCACGGCCAATGCCATAGGCATTACGAAAAGAAAAGCCCGTTCCTGTAAAGGGAACGGGCTTTGTTGTGTGTAGCTTTGCGAGCCTTAAAGGACTGCGGCCACTCGGCGGGTAAACAGCGACTCTCGGCGGCTGTTCTGCTGCCGCTCTACCTCGCGCTGGGCTATGACAAGGCAATCGTGCTCGTAATGGAATTGCCTGCGCATCCAGAAATCATAAGGGATGCCTAACTCTTTTTCCAATGCCATTGCAATGGGAACGGTGAAACTGCGCTTGCCCTTTATCAGCTCGTTCATATGGCTTGGCAGAATGCCAATCTTTGCGGCGAGGTCTTTCTGCTTTATTCCGCGTTCTTTCAACTCCTCGTTGAGGGTCTCGCCTGGATGTACCGCGCGGAAGCCTGTAATTCTATCTCCGTCCATAGTGTGTATCGTCCATTTCGATGATTGATATTTCAATACCGTCATTGTATTCTCGGAACAGCAATCTCTCAACCCTGCCGTTCATCACTCTCACGGAACTCATTCCTACTTTTTTCAACCGCTCATAATGCATATAACTCAACAATCGGAGGTCTGAGGTTTTTGCAACATCACGCATATCGTCATATACGCGGTCAAGAGCTGTGAGAAACTTGCTGTCTCGCTCGTATTTCTTGTATTTTCTGCTTTTGTGCTTTAATACAAGCTGTTCTAATTCAGTGTCTTCAAATGTTACGTTCATTGCGTTTGTCATTGCAAATATACAAAATAATTCTAAATTATGGGAATTTTTTGCTCTGTAATCGAAAAACGCTGCTATATCAAGAAAAATGTGTAAATTTGTACCTTTGTAGTCACAATGCGTGAAGTGCGCAATTGGTTGTGCACGAGACGTATTGATATGACTGCGATATTAACAATTTGTCTTTAATATATTAAAACAACATTCACTATATGTCGAATTTCCTCTCAAAACTGTTTGGCAGCAAGTCGCAGCGCGACCTCAAAGAGGTGCGTCCGTATCTTGAAGCGGCATTGGCCGTGTACCCTGCCATACAGCAGTTAAGCAATGATGAACTAAGGGCAAAGACCACCGAATTCAAAGAGAAGATAGCCGCCGCCGTAGCCGACGAGGAGGCGGAGCTGTCGGAGCTGCGTGCCCGCATAGAAAACGAATATGACATGCCTGTCGACGAGAAGGAGGAACTCTACAAACGCATTGAGGTCCTCGAGAAGTCGTCGTACGACAAGACTCAGGACGTGCTCAACGAGATACTGCCCGAGGCCTTCGCCGTGGTGAAGGATACGGCCCGCCGCTTTGCCGAGAACGAAGAGGTGGAGGTTACCGCCAACGACCACGACCGCGACCTGTCGGCCACACGCGAGAACGTCAACATCAGGGGCGACAAGGCCTACTACCGCAACAGCTGGATGGCTGGCGGCAACATGATTAAGTGGGACATGGTGCACTACGACGTGCAGCTCATAGGCGGCACGGTGCTCCACAACGGCAAGATTGCCGAGATGGCCACCGGTGAGGGTAAGACCCTCGTGGCCACGCTGCCTGTCTACCTCAACGCACTTCCGGGCAAAGGCGTGCATGTGGTTACGGTGAACGACTACCTGGCCAAGCGCGACTCGGAGTGGATGGGTATGCTTTTCGAGTTCCACGGCCTCACGGTGGACTGCATAGACAAATACGAACCCCACAGCGAGGAGCGCAAGGCGGCTTACAACTGCGACATCACCTACGGCACCAACAACGAATTCGGCTTCGACTACCTGCGCGACAACATGAGCCGCAACCCCGACGAGCTGGTGCAGCGCGGCCATAACTACGCCATAGTCGACGAGGTTGACTCGGTGCTTATCGACGATGCCCGTACGCCTCTCATCATCAGCGGTCCCACGCCCAAGGGCGACGACCAGGAGTTCGACCGCTTCAAGCCTGTCATCGAGAAACTCTACAACGCTCAGCGTACCCTCGTCACCCAGGTTTTGGCCGACGCCAAGCGTCTGCTGGCCGAGCATCCCGACCCCAAACCCGAAGAGGAGGGCGCAAAGATGCTGCTGCGCGCCTACCGCGGACTTCCCAAGAACAAAGCCCTCATCAAGCTGCTCAGCGAGACGGGCGTGAAGGCGCTGCTGCAACGCACCGAGAACTTCTACATGCAGGAACAGAACAAGTTCATGCACATCATCGATGACGACCTCTACTTCGTAATCGACGAGAAGAACCGCTCGGTGGAACTCACCGACAAGGGTATGGACTTCCTATCCGACATGGGCGAGGACCGCAAGTTCTACCAGTTGCCCGACGTGGGCGCCGAGATTGCCGAGCTGGAGCACCTGGACCTCTCGCCCGAAGAGAAGGCTGCAAAGAAGGAACAGATATACAGCGATTTCGCTATACAGAGCGACCGCGTGCACACCGTCGACCAGTTGCTGAAGGCCTACGCCTTGTTTGAGCGCGACGTGGATTACATCCTCACCGAGAACAACGAGGTGAAGATTGTTGACGAGCAGACGGGCCGTGTCATGGAGGGCCGTCGTTGGAGCGACGGACTGCACCAGGCTGTGGAGGCCAAGGAGAACGCCAAGGTGGAGGCTGCTACGCAGACCTACGCAACCATCACCCTGCAGAACTACTTCCGCATGTACAAGAAACTTGCGGGTATGACGGGTACTGCCGAGACAGAGGCGGGCGAGTTCTGGAACATCTACAAGCTCGACGTGGTGGTGATACCCACCAACCGCCCCATCGCCCGTGTCGACATGGACGACATGATTTACAAGACCAAGCGCGAGAAGTTCAAAGCCGTCATCGACGAGATAGAAAGGCTGATAGGCGAGGGGCGTCCCGTGTTGGTCGGTACAACGTCGGTCGAGACCTCCGAGTTGCTCAGCAAGATGCTTCAGATGAAGCGTATACGCCATAATGTGCTTAACGCCAAGCTCCACAAGAAAGAGGCCGACATCGTGGCCGAGGCCGGTGAGGCCGGCAAGGTGACTATCGCCACCAACATGGCTGGTCGTGGTACCGACATCAAGCTCAAGGAAGGCGTGCGCGAGGCCGGCGGTCTTGCCATCATAGGCACAGAGCGCCATGAGTCGCGGCGTGTCGACAGGCAGCTGCGTGGCCGTGCCGGTCGTCAGGGCGACCCGGGTAGCTCGCTCTTCTTCGTCTCGCTCGAGGACGACCTCATGCGTATCTTCGGTTCCGAGCGTATTGCCAGCATCATGGACAAGATGGGCCTGCAAGAGGGCGAGGTTATACAGCACAGCATGATAACCAAGCAGATAGAACGTGCGCAGAAGAAGGTTGAAGAGAACAACTTCGGCATACGTAAGCGCCTCTTGGAGTACGACGATGTCATGAACAACCAGCGCACGGTCATCTACAACAAACGCCGCAACGCACTCTACGGCGACCGCCTGAGCATCGACATCAGTAACATGTTCTACGACACGTGCGAGCTTATCTACAACGACGCCAAGGAGTCGAGAGACTTCGAAGCCTTCAAGCTCGAGATGATACGTGTCTTCGCCCTCGAGGTGCCTTTCGGCGAGCGCGAGTTCTACGACACCAGAAGCCGCGAGATGATAGAACGACTCTACAATATCACTTACACTGCTTTCAAGGAGAGGATGCAGCGTCTGGCCGACATCTCATATCCGTTCATCAAGAACGTCAAAGAGAACACTCGCTATATCAACGTGGCGTTCCCTATCACCGACGGCAAGAAGACCCTCAACGTGGTGGTGCCCGTAGAGAAGTCCTACGAGAACAAGGGTCGCGAGATAGAGCTGTGCATTGAGAAAATTATCACGCTGGCCATCATCGACGACATGTGGAAAGAGCATCTGCGCGAGCTCGACGACCTGCGCCAGTCGGTGCAGAACGCCACCTACGAGCAGAAAGACCCGCTGGTGATCTACAAGTTCGAGTCTTTCAACCTCTTCGAGAAGATGTTGCTCGATATCAACCGCGAGATATCGTCGTTCCTCAGCCGTGCCTCTTTGCCTATGCAGACCCCCGACGACGTCCACGAGGCCAAGATGCCCACGCGCGACGACCGTGCCCTGAAGACCAGCCGTCAGCAGGAGCTGAGCGACAACCGCACAGCCCCGCGCGAGAAGCCGCAGCCCGTGCATGTCGAGAAGAAGGTGGGTCGCAACGACCCGTGCCCCTGTGGCAGCGGCAAGAAGTACAAGAATTGCCACGGCCGCGATGCCGAATAGCAAACAGTAGTGGCGGCTTTACCGCCACTACATGGCATAATAAAAAGGCGTTACAGTTGTCTGTAACGCCTTTTCTGTGTGGTATGACTATGTCCTTATTCGAGGGTGATGGCGTCGATGAACTTGCCGGTAACCTCGAAGTTGAGCAGCATGGGCTCTTTGCCTTTCTTCTTGGTGATGAGCACCTGATAGGTCATCTTGCCCTTAAGGTCAAGAGCATACAGCTCCTTGATCTTGAACTTGGGATAGTCTTTGCTGACGGTGTCCTGGATGGCCTTGGGGTAATATTTGGGCTCGATGTAATAGCGAGTCTCACTGCCTCTGGGCGAGAAACGGTACACCTGCTTGGTGCCGTTGCTGTTGGTGAAGGTGGCGTCGTAGATCATCGAGTCCACCATGGTCCAACTGACATTCATCACCTCGGGCGACTTGCGCTGGAAGTCTTTGACATAACGCTCGGGTACATCTTTCTCCGACACGCTCTTTACCTTGTTCTTTTGGGCGTATACGGCGCTCTGTCCGAGCATCAAAACGGCGATAATGATGGCTATTCTTTTCATAATCTTTGCTTTATAGTGTTCTGTATAAATATGTTTTATTGTGCAAAAGTACAAAAAGTTTCTATTAAGTGCAAATATTTTTATTGTCGGTGCAGGTTAAAAGTATATCCTATAGAAGCCTACTGCGTGTTGTACAGTCGTTTACGGGGTCTATACAATCCCTTTCTTCAGCACTTCTTTGAGCACGTTCTCCCCGTCGTGTATCACCTGCAGCGACCAATACAGCTTCAACTGCACTTGGTCTTCTTCGCTGAGCCGCCAGTTTATCGCAGGATTGGCGCGCATCTTCTCTGTGAGGTAGAAGAGCGACAAGGCTGCGCATACGCTTATGTTGAAGCTCTCGGTGAAGCCGTACATGGGCACCTTGACGTATCCGTCGGCATGCTCCACGGCCTGCTGTGTAAGTCCGGTCAGCTCGGTGCCGAACACCAGCGCGGTGGGCTTCGTGATGTCGAGGTCGGTAATCATCGTGTCGTTCTCGTGCGGCAGCGTGGCTATTATCTGGTAGCCACGCTCGTGCAGCGTGTTGTATACCGAAAGGATGTCGGGGTATTTGTAATAGTCTACCCATTTGTCCGAGCCCATCGACACGTCGGAGTTTGGCGCGTAATGGTTGCGGCTCTCCACCACATGCACGTCCTGCACGCCGAAGCAGTCGCACGACCGCAGCACCGCACTGGCGTTGTGCGATTGGAACACGTCTTCGAGCACCACGCAGATATGGCGCGTGCGGTTGCGTACAAGTCGGTCGAACAGTTGGCGTTTATTGTCGCTGTAGAACTCGCTGAGCTTGTCGTACAGCCTCTCTTTCCCGCTTTTGTCCAAGTGGGCGAATAGGCTCTTCCTTTCTTCTGTTATCTCTGGCATTGTCTTGTAAGTCTTATTAATATGGTAGAATAGGGGACTACCACACCGTGTCGAAGTTCTCTTTCTCTCTTACCGTCTCGTCGCGCTGCCATTCCAGCACCTTGGCATATTTCAGGTAGCTGTTGTTGGCCACGGCCAGCGACAGCGTCAACCCGTCAATGCCGCCCAGCACCCCTCCGCGCAGGAAATAGTTCGACAGGAAGGCGCCCACGCCGTGCAGCACAGGCGTCAGCGCGTTGACTCTGCGGCCTTGCAGGTACAGTATCTTGGCCCCTCGCGTACTGTAGTTCCTCTCGGGTTTGGCAAACAGCTCGCCAATGTTGCGGTAGCGGTAGTGCAGCAGGTCGGCCTTGATGCGTTTGGTGTTGACGGTCGGCACCGACGAGTGCTGTTTCACATCCCTGAACCTCAGCTTGCTGTGCCGGTATATGCGCACCAGGTAGTCGGGGTACCAGCCGCAGGCTTTTATCCAACGGCTGCCCACCATGTTGCGGCGCCTCACGGCAAAGCCGTCGTAGGGAGTGGCGTCGAAGTCGGTGTTGTTTATGAACTCTACAAGCTCGGGCGTGAGCCGCTCGTCGGCGTCGATGCTTATCACCCAGTCGTTGTGCACATGCTTCAGCGCCACGTTCTTCTGTATGCCGTCGCCCAGGTAGGGCTGCACCACCAACGTGGCACCTGCCTGCTCGGCTTTGCGCACTGTGTCGTCGGTGCTGCACGAGTCCACCACAACCACCTCGTTGCACACCTGTCGCAGCGATGCAATCACAGCCTCGATGTTGTGCTCTTCGTTCAGCGTGGTGACGATTCCTGATATTCTCTTTTCCATAATGGTTGTCAGTCGTTGTGTGGCATAAATAACGCGGCATACACCTCCTTTATTGCGTCGGCCAGCTCTTCCACCGTGTTGTGTAGTATGTCGGCGGCGGCCTCGTACACCTGTCTTATGCCGCAGGTGTCCATGTCGGTCTCCAGTAGCAGACGGCTGGCGCCGAGCCATGCCACTGTGTTGCGCACCTTCTCTCTGCGGCTGTCGAGCAGTGCGGCGCCTATCGACACCTGTATGCCTGCCCGCAGCAGCTCCGCGGCCTGCCGGCTGTTGCCTATAAATCCGTGCACCACCCACGGCTGCCTGGCCCTCTTGCCGTCAGCGCCTCGCCATGTGTGTCGTATGCGCAGCAGCTCCTCCTGAGCCCTCACGCAGTGCACCACCACGGGTTTGCGCAGCCGTTCGGCTATCGCTATCTGCCATTCGAAGGCCTCTCTCTGCAACTCGCGGTCGGTCGTGCAGCAGTAGTCCAGCCCGCATTCTCCCACCATCTCGGCCTCTTCGAAGGCTGCAAGGGGTGTGTCGCGGTAGCTGTCGCTGAGGTGCCAGGGGTGTAGACCAAAAGCGCGGGGGGTGACGACACCCTCCGCGACTTTGGTGTGTGTGTGGAAGTCTATAAGCATCCTCGTCGGTGCTTGCTGTACTTACTGCACCACTATGCGGCGCACCGTGCGTGTGCCGTCGTTGGCGGTAAACACCACGCTGTACACGCCTTTGTGCAGTTTCTGTGTGTCGATGGTATAGACGATGTCGCCGCTGACGGTCAGCTGCGACTGGTGCACGGTCTGACCAGCCATGTCTACCACCTGCACCGTGTACCGGCTTCCCTCGGCCATGGCAATGCGCACATGCGCCAATCCGTTGCTCGGGTTGGGGTAGAACTCTCCGAAAGCTTCGGCCTCCTCAGGCGCTGCTATGGCGGCTTCGTCGTTGTGACCCAGGTAGAATGTGTAGTATCCGCCCTGGCCTGCCGTCATCGGCTTGGTGATGGTCTTGCCGTTGTTGCTCGTGGCGCTGATGTAGTATTCGATGGTGGTGTACTGTTCGCCTACGGTTATGCCCGAGGTGGGTATGCTGCCGCTGTAGCTGTTGTCGCTGCCTGCGGTCAGGGCAACCTCGTTCCATGTGCCGCCGTCAACGCGGTACACAACCTTGGCGCTCTGTATGCCGCTGCGGTTGGTGATGGTGGCGGTGATGGGTGCGTCGGTGTTGTAATAGGCGTTCTCGGTGTTGCCGGTAATCGACGGGTGCAGTATCCTCACGGGGTTCTCGGCGGGTATCTGCTTGGTGATGCAGTGTATGGCGCCGCCGCTGCCGTCAAAGCTCGCCACGTTGATGGGGTAGATGGTATAGCCCGGATAGGCGGCCTTCAGCGTGTCGATGCGGCGCTTGTCCCACTGCGAGCTCGGCTCGCCGTTCACCACGTTCGAGAAGCAGGGCTGCACTATCACGTTGTTGACAAACGTGTGGTTGCTGTAGGTACGGGTGTAGTTGTCGTTGTACGACGCCTGTGTTGTGAAGTATCCGCCGTTGTTGGTGCGGGGAAACGGTATGTAATGCTTCTTGTATTTGTTGCCGAACACGCTGGTGTACGAGCACATCGAGTCGATGTTCTTCGCCGCCGTCTTGTAGTCGGTCCAGCTACTGTAGCGCTCGGGGAACTTCGAGAATACAAACTCGTTCTCGTCCCACATGTCGGCGTACAGGTCTATGTGGCCCGTGCCGCCGTCGTAGCGGAACTGCGGCAGCACATAGGTGGCGCGGGTGCCTATCATGCGCTTCAGCGAGTCGCGCACCGCTGCGTTGCTTATGCTGCGTTTCGTCGTGTAGCGTATGCTGCTCTCGTTGCTGCCATCCCATGTCATCTGGCCGTAAGAGTCTGAGTTGTTCGAGTATATGGCGTTGCTCGATATGCACATGCCTGTGCCGTCAACCAGGCAGTTGCCGCCTTCCCATTCTATGGTGGTCTCCCAGTTGGGTATGCCCATTTGGGCCTCTATGGCGTAGGGCAGCGAGTCGTCGAGGGCTCTGCCCGGGTAGTACATGAAGTCGAGCATTCCCACGCTGTCCTGGTCGCCGTAGTAGAAGCATATAGGGCCGCAGTCGCGGTACCAGAACGAGTTGCCGTACGATTGTATCCAGCGGTAGCGGGTCATAGGCATGCCCAGCCGCGTCATGACGCGCTTGATAATCAGCGTGTCGCTGTACTGCCACACGTTCACCCACGCCTCGGCGTTGCCTTGCTGTATGGCGTTGATGAGGTTGGCAAAGACAAGCATGAAGCTCGTGCCGCTGGTGTCGGGCACTCCCACTATGGGACCGAAGTCGTAGCTGTTGTCGTTCATGTAGTCGTTGGCCGTGCGGTAGTAGTAGCCCACGCCGCTGAAGTAGGGCTCGGCATACTGGCTGGTCAGCGCGGCGCCGTCCACCAGCGGGTGACAGTCGTAAGGCCATGTCACGCATATAGCCTGAACCTCTTCCCATTCGCCGGGAAACCAGCGGTTGGCGGGCAGCGAGCCCGACGTGCTACCCTTGGCTGCACCTTTGGTGTCGGGCGTGGCGCTCATCCTCTCGGCCCATTTGGGGTTGATGGCCGGCACGCGTGGGTTGCGCTGCAGCATCAGCTCCTCGCGTACTGTGCGCAACGGCTCCTGCGCCGTCTTGCCGTTCTTCTGCGCCTGCATGGCTCCGCACACAAGCATGGCAGCTGCGAATATAGCTATTCTTATTGTTTTCATAGTCGACGGATTGTTTCTTGTTTATCTCTTATTCAGCGACAGTATCTCGCGGGCCTCGTCGCTCGTGGCCACCTGGCGGCCCAGCAGCTTGGCCATGCGCACCACCTTGTCAACCAGCTCGCCGTTGCTCTTGGCCAGCACGCCGCGCTCCAGGTACAGGTTGTCCTCGAAGCCCACGCGCACGTTGCCGCCCATCACTATGGCGGGAGCGGCCAGCGTGAAGGCGTGGCGGCCTATGCCCGTGGCAGTCCACGTGCTGCCTGCCGGTATGTTCTTCACCAGCCAGCACAGGTTGTCCACCGTGGCGGGCGTGCAGCCCGGCACACCGAGCACGAAGTTGAACTGCATCGGAGCCCCAGGCACCTCGCCCTTGCGGGCCATGGTGAGGATGGTGTCCAGATGTCCCATCTCGAAGCACTCGTATTCGGGCTTAATGCCTCTTTCTATCATGCGTTTGCCAAAGGCGCGCATCGTCGGCATGGTGTTGTCGAATATCTCGTCGCCGAAGTTGCAGGTGCCGCAGTCCAGCGTCGCCATCTCGGGTATCGGCGTCGTGTTGGTCGAGTCCAGACGATCGTCGGGAGTCATGCCGACGGCACCGCCCGTCGAGGGGATGAGTATCACGTTCGGACAGGCCTTCAGTATGGCCTCGGTGCACTCCTGGAAGCGCTCGTGGCTCTGGGTCGGGGTGCCGTCGTCGTGGCGCACATGCAGGTGCACTATGGCTGCTCCGGCGTCCACGGCCGACTTGGCCTCGCGCACTATCTCTTCAACGGTATAAGGCACATTGGGGTTCTGCTCTTTGGTGACTTCTGCGCCGCAGATGGCGGCGGTAATGATAAGTTTCTCCATTGTTGTATTATGTTTTATTTGTTTGTAATTCAGTTAACAGCACAACGGCTCCACGCCGTCTGTCGGTGATGCAAAGATACACAAAAAAAACGACATGGCGGCTCTTTTCGGTCGCCGTTTTACATTATTTACCACCAATGTTCGGCACTTACAGCGGTTAGCGACAATAAGAGAAGCACCGCTTAGCGAGTCAGCGAAGCGACCTAAATTAACGGCCAATTAATGTTAATTTAACATTAAATACGTTAAATATTGCTCATCAGTCGTTCCACCACCTCGGCGACACCCTTCGTGGCCACCTCCTTTATGAAAGTCACCTTGCGGCTCACCGGCACCTCCTTCGGGTCCACCACGTAGCACGCCGCCTCGCGCGGCACGTAGTGTATCAGCCCCGCCGCGGGGTACACCGCCATCGACGTGCCCACCACTATGAATATGTCGGCCTCCTCGCACATCGCCGCCGCAGGCTCTATGTTGGGCACCGCCTCGCCAAACCACACTATGTGCGGCCTCAGCTGTGTGCCGTCGGGAGCCAGGTCGCCAATCTTGATGTCGCGGTTGCCTATCTCCACTATCAGGTCGGGGTTCACGTCCGAGCGGCCCTTGCTCAGTTCGCCGTGCAGGTGCAGCACGTGGCGGCTGCCCGCGCATTCGTGCAGGTCGTCGATGTTCTGCGTTATTATCTGCACGTCGTAGCGCTCTTCGAGGCGCACTAGCTGACGGTGAGCCTCGTTGGGCTCCACAGCGAAGAGCTGCCTGCGACGCTCGTTGTAGAAGTTGAGTACCAGCTCGGGGTTGCGTTCGTAGGCCTCGTGGGTCGCCACGTCCTCCACGCGGTAATGCTCCCACAGCCCGTCCGAGTCGCGGAATGTCGATATCCCGCTCTCCGCACTTATCCCCGCCCCAGTCAATACAACTATTCTCTTCATAACTATATAATTGTTTATTTGTTGTCTATACAAACGTAACTGTAAAATTACGCATTTCTATCCATATAAACGTAAAAAACTACCCTTTTGTCACGCCATACCCTGAAAAAAGTTATTAACAACACCCCAATTCCATAAGTGTTTTTCGCAAAAGTGGCTCGAAAAAGTGTATAAGACCTACAAAAAGTGGCTCGAAAAAATGTAATGATATTGTCTGTAGAGGCCGTGTTTCCTAGAAAATTGGTTTGTGCGGTTTTTAAGCAGATTTAAGAGGGTAACAATCGCTCAAACGATTTGATGATGTGAACGGTTTCTTGCGATGGCATGTTGTAGGTCGTGGATGCCTTGGGTGTGGAAGAGCCGCATAAAAATATTTTGGTCCTTATACCGTTGTCAATCAACGTGACAAGGGGCTGTGGCGGTGGCTGTGGTAAAAAAAATATTGCCATTTCAAAAAAAAGTCGTACTTTTGCAAATGTTTTCAAGGGTTATGTGAGTGATGAAAATCCTTGCAAAAGTCTGAAAACAAAACGTTTGCTCGGGGCGTGGCGCAGTTGGCTAGCGCACTTGCATGGGGTGCAAGGGGTCGAAAGTTCGAGTCTTTTCGCCCCGACGAAGGTAAAAGTTTCATGTTTTTTGTCAGAGTTGCCATTGTATCAACAGTGGCAACTCTGTTTTTAGTACGTATGTCAGCCAGGGCAACTCCGTGTAATCTACGCCGTTCCGTTGCCAGGGGGAAGAATAATAGCCCTTGCCACAAAATAGTTTCCGTCAAATCGCGTTAACCAATAAAAACACAACAACGATGCGTATACATAAGATTTTAATCACGACCGTTATGGTCGTTTGCACCATGTTCCTCTCGTCGGCCTGCGGCAACGCCCAGGTGAAGTACGTCGATTTCTCCGATGTGGCCGGGCAGACCATCGACGCCGTGGTGCATATCAAGACCGAGATGACCAAGCTCACGCCGCTCTACCAGTCGTTTTTCGGCATGATTATCGACCGTGGCGTGCAGCGTCAGGTGTACAGCGCCTACGGCTCGGGCGTCATCATCAGCGCCGACGGCTACATAGTGACCAACAACCACGTGGTGCAGGACGCCGAGAAGATCAGCGTTACCCTCAACGACAAGCGCACGCTCTCGGCTCGCCTCGTGGGACACGACCCCGCCACCGACCTCGCCCTGATAAAGATAGAGGCCGCCGACCTGCAGTATATTCCCTTTGGCAACAGCGACGCCGTGCGTATCGGCGAGCCCGTGCTGGCCATCGGCAACCCGTTCAACCTCACGTCGACTGTGACGTCGGGCATCGTGAGCGCCAAGGCCCGCAACGTGAACATCATAGCCAACCCGGGAGGGCAGGAGAGCCCCATCGAGTCGTTCCTGCAGACCGATGCCGCCGTGAACAGCGGCAACAGCGGCGGCGCCCTGGTCAACGCGCAGGCGCAGCTCATCGGCATCGTGACGGCCATCGCCTCGGGCGACGGCTACTACACGGGCTACAGCTTCGCCATACCGAGCAACCTGGCGCGCAAGGTGGTGGGCGACCTGCGCGCGTACGGCTTCGTGCAACGCGCCTACCTCGGCGTCAACGTGGCCGAGATGGACAGCCGCCTGGCCAACCAATACGGCAAGAAGACCCTGAAAGGCGTGTATATAGGCCGCGTCATACCCAACTGCGCGGCTGCCAACGCCAACATGCAGAGCGGCGACGTGATACTGAGTATCAACGACGTGGAGATTAACAGCTACGCCGAGATGATGGAGGAGATAGGCAAGTTCTCGCCAGGCGACAAGGTGACGGTGGTCTTCGAGCGCGACAACCAGCGCCACAGCGTCAAGGTGACGCTCCTCAACTCCAAAGGCACCACCGACCTTATACGCCGGTAGCGGGTTTTCAGCACGTGGTTAAATATAATATGTTTAACCACGAATCCTGCGCAATACGCTATCGCACAAGGATTTTGTGCGTAACGGGGCCTGCCTGTATAAGGTATACTCCGGGATTGCTTACGGTTACTGACAGCAGTCCGTGTTGTTGCTTTCCTGTCAGGATTGTGCGTCCCGCGATGTCGCACACACGCACGCTCTCGCCGTCGAGGCCGTCGACACAGACGCGCCGCCCTTCGCTCCATACGTGCAGCGTGGCGGTGCGACACTCTGCGTCGGGCTCTATCGCGTCGCCGTCGCATCTTATGTTGGTGAAGCTCCGCCACCCGTCGGCTTCGCGGTACGCCTCCTTCGACTCGCAGGGAACAACGACGGGTATGCTGTCGCTCACGCCATAGAACGCGCCGTCGCCTACCGTGGGCGGCACCGTGGGCAGCGAGGTGAGGCTCCGCAGGCCGTTGCAGCCGCTGAATGCGTCGTCGCCTATGTGGGTAATCCTCTCAGGAACCACCATGGCTGTCAAGCCGCTGCAGTCCTGAAAGGTGCCTGCCGATATGGATGCCACCGTTGTGGGCAGCATCACCGACTCCAAGGCGCAGCAGCCTGCAAAGGCGCGGTTGCCTATATACGTGACACCCTCGGGCACGACCACCGTGCCGCCAAGGCTGCTGCAGCCTGCAAAGGGATTGTTGCCTATGGTGATTACCGAGGCGGGTATGCTTATCGACGTCAGGCCGCTGCAATCCATGAACAGCCCGTTGCATATATGGTTGATTGATTGGGTCATGCTGACGGCTGTCAAGCCGCTGCATCCTGCGAAGGCCGAGTCGGCCAGCGACGCCGTAGACATCGGCAGGTCGAGCAGCCCCGTGAATCCGCTGCAGCCCATAAACGCCCTTACGCCTATGGCTCCCACGCCGTCGGGTATGGTCAGCGTGCCTGTAAAGCCGCACGCCTCGAAGACGTGGTTGCCCACCGCCGTCAGGTTGCGCGACAGGGTGAGCGTCCCGCTAAAGCCGCTGCAATGGGCAAAAGCTCCGTCGCCCACCGCCGTGACGGCATCGGGTAGGGTGAGCGAACCGGCAAGCCCCCGGCAGCCCCTGAACGCCGCCGCGCCGATGAGCTGCACCGAGTCGCCTATCGTCAGCGACGTGAAGCCCTCGCAGTCGGCAAAGGCATGGTGGTCGATGGCCGTCACCGAGGCGGGTATGGTCAGTGCGCCGGCGGCTAAGCGGCAGTCCATAAAGGCCGAGTCGCCTATGTGTGCCACCGTGCTGCCTATGGTCACCGCGGCGATGCCGCTGCAGTTCATGAATGCCGCGTCGCCTATGACTGTCAGCCGGTCGGGTATCGACAAGGCTCCGGTTATGCCGCCGCAGTTGCTGAAGGCATGGTGGCCCAGATGGGTGAGCGCAGCGGGCAGAACGAGGCGGCCGGTGATGCCGCCGCAGTCGCGGAATGCGTTGTGTCCGATGCTGACTACAGTGCCGGGCAAGGCTACCGCCGTCAGCCCGCTGCAGCCACGGAAGGCGCCGTCACCTATGGCCGTCACCCCGTTGGGTATCATCGTGTTGCGGCAGCCTGCTATGAGCACGCCCGTCGCCGTGTGTATTATGGCGTTGCTGCCGTTGCGGCTGTCGTACACCGCATTGCCGCCATCCACCGTTATCGACGCGAGGCTGACGCAGTAGGAGAGGGCCTCTCCGCAGACGGTGTCCACGTTGCGCCCTATGGCGATGGCTGTCAGGCCGCTGCAATGGCTGAAGGCGAATTCGCCTATCGATGTCACGGTGTCGCCTACGGTCACCGCCGTGAGTCCGCTGCAGCCGTAGAATGCAGAGCTGCCCACCGCCGTGACGGCGTAGGTCGTTCCGCCGTGGCTCACCGTGCCGGGTATCGTCAATGTCCCTGTGGGCATGGCGTAGCCGTCCCATGCCGAGGGCGTGAAGCCCAGCGGACCGTCGACCGACACCCTGTTGTCGGTCGTGTTAAGTATGGTGTAATATAGCGTCTGCCCCGACGGTGCTACGGCACTGAAGTCGTAGGCCGAAGCCAGCGACGGCATCGCTGTAACTATAATCAAAACAAGGAGTTTTGTAAGCAGGCGTTTCATGAGTGTTTGCCTCAGAATTCGTCCACCACGGTGTCCACGCGGTAGAACTTGTCGCCTCGGTGCAGCGGCTGGTCGGTCTTGATGCTGAACACGTCGCCCTGCTTCACCTGCTCCACATCCTCCGCACCGTCGCCCAGGCGTAAGGCCTCCACTGTTCCGCTGTACACCCCCGTGGTGCTTCCCGTAACCATGTAGCGGTCGCCCACGGTGAGGCTCTCCCTCGTCTCGAGCTTCACCTCGGCCACGCACGGGCGGTTGTAGTAGTTGGTTATCTTGCCAAGGTACACCTTGTTCTCGGTGGCTTGCGAGCCGTAGCGTTCGCTCCATTCGCCCATGGTGCGTCCCATGTAGTAGCCGTCCCAGAAGCCTCGGTTGAACACCGTGCGCAGCCGAGCCGTCCAGTCGGCAATGCGCTCAGGCGTGTACTCGCCGGCGGCGATGGCCGCGACGGCCTCTTTGTAGCACTCCACCACGGTCTTCACGTAGTCGGCGCTCCGCCCGCGCCCCTCTATCTTCAGCACCCGCACACCGGCCTTGGCTATCTTGTCGAGGAAACCTATGGTGCACAGGTCTTTGGGCGACATGATATACTTGTTGTCGATCTCCAACTCCATGCCGGTCTCCACGTCCTTCACGAGGTATTCGTGGCGGCACAGCTGCAGGCAGGCGCCGCGGTTGGCGCTGTGGTTGTACGCGTCGAGGCTCAGGTAGCACTTGCCGCTCACCGACATGCACAGCGCCCCGTGGGCAAACACCTCTATCTGTACAAGTTCGCCCTTGGGCCCGCGTATGTCGTTGTCGTGTATGAACTGCGTAATCTCGGCCACCTGGATCAGCGGCAGCTCGCGAGCCGTGACCATCACGTCGGCAAACTGCGCGTAGTAGCGCACCGCCTCCACGTTCGAGATGTTGCACTGCGTGGATATGTGCACCTCGAGCCCTATCTGGTTGGCGTAGGCTATCACGGCCATGTCCGACGCTATCACCGCGTCCACGCCGCCGCGCAGGGCGGCGTCGAGTATGGTGCGCATCTCCTCAAGCTCGTGGTTGTATATTATCGTGTTGACAGTCAGGTATGTCCGCATGTTGTGGGCATGAGCCGAGGCGCACACGCGCTCTATGTCGGCAACGGTGAAGTTGTTGGCCGACCGCGCACGCATGTTAAGGTTGCCCACGCCGAAATACACCGAGCCCGCACCGGCCTGTATGGCTGCCGCAAGGCTCTCGTACGACCCCACAGGGGCCATTATCTCCATCATTTCCACTTGCTTTTGTTGTTGGTCTTGTGCGGTGCCGGATGGCGTTTGTACAGGTCGAGGATGGTGAAGTTGGTGTACGGCGTGCGGTACAGCGCGGCATCCTCGCAGGTCATGTCGTAGAACATGGTGCGTCCGCCAAGCGCGGCGTCAACAAAGGCCGTGAACTCGTCGAGGGTGTGGCTCAGGTAGGTGGCCGCCTCGTGGCCGCGGTCTTTGTAGCGCATTATCCAATGGCTGTAGTGCCGCTTGTCGAAGGTCTTGGCAAGCACGTGCGAGCCGTTCAGCGACGAATGCAACGAGCCTCTCAGCCTGCGGTAGTTCACTATGCGGTCCTTCGTGCCGTGCACGAAGCAGGTGGGTGCCGGCGGCAGGCTGTATTTCAGCTGTCCGTTGCGGCAGTAAACGGCTCCGGCATACGATATTATGGCCGAGGGTGCGAACTCGTCGGGCAGGTTGTCCACAATCGACAGGTGGTTGGTGCGGCAGTAGTCCAGCTGCAGCACGGTGATGGCTCCCGAACTGGCTCCGGTAAGCACTATGTTCTCGCGGTCTATGTCGAGCGCCACGGCGTGGTCCCACACGTAGGCTATGGCCGAGGCGCAGTCCTCGACGGCCATGGCTATGGCCTCCTCAAACAGGCGGTGCGCCTTGAGCAGCTTCACCGTGTCGAAGTTCACCGTGCGCAGGCGCAGACGGTAGTCTATCGAGATTACCGTGAAGCCCCGCTCGGCAAGCATAGTGCAGTCCTGCGTCGACGTTCGGTTGTTGCGCGAGCCCTCCTTGAAGCCGCCGCCGAAGACGTATATCACGCACGCCTTGTCCTCGCGCGGCTGCTGCGGACGGTACACGTCGAGCTTAAGCTTCGTGCTTCCGCGCTCGGCATATACATAACTCTCCACTTCCTGGCAGCAGGCGCTGCCAAAGCCTGCCATCATGCAGGCTGCCAATAACAATATCTTGCTGACGGTTCTTTTCATGGTGCAAATTTACGCAAAAAAAATGAATTCGCACGCCCACGCGCGAAAATATTTTGTCTATGCGGTCAGTATCAGGCAGTAAGAACCTTGCCCGACTGCTGCTGCAACGCCTCCCGATGCCCGCTCGGGGCATACTGATTCTTGAAAATCATGCATGGTTGTCGTGGCACGCATGGCAGTGGCATGTCGCGCCGCCGCACTCCCCGTCGTGGTGCTCATGCTTGTGGAAAGCCCTCGCTACCAACGATATCGCCAGCAGTGCAATCAGCAGGCACGAGCATATAGTGCCGAACACGTTATGCGTTGGCTCCTCAAGCCCGCAGCAGCCGGCGTGGCCGCTAACGGCACCTATGTTCGCCCCTATGCCCAAAGCGTTGACCAGCAGGCCGAAAAGCACCGAGAACACCACTATCACCGACAGGTATATTGCCGTGAAACGGCTACCCATGGCCTTCTTCACCACGAGTATCGACCCCAGGTTGACGGCCGGTCCGGCCATGAGCATCACCAGTGCCGCCCCAGGCGACACGCCTTTCATTATCAGTGCCGCCGCCACGGGTATGCTGCCAGTGGAGCATATATACATCGGTACCGCAATGACAAGCACTGCAAGCATTTGCAGCAGCGGCTGCGACCCGAAGGTGAGGAAGAACTCGTCGGGCACGGCCACGTTTATCAGCGCCGCCAGCAGCAGGCCCACCACGAGGCGCGGCCCTATGTCCTGCAGCATGTCGACGTAGGCGTAGCGCAGCACGCGCCATAGGCGGCAGCCCTTCTCGGCCTCCTGCGCCGCAGCCTCATGGCTGTGCGCCTCGTCGCTGCCGCGCATCAGGCGGTTCACCAACAGGCCGCCGCACACGCCTGTGACCAGCGCAGCCACAGGCCGCACCACGGCAAAGCCGAGCCCCATCAGCGAGAAGGTGGCGAGGATGGAGTCTATGCCCGTCTGCGGCGTGGCTATGAGGAACGACGCCACGGCTCCGTTCGACGCGTTCTCCTTCTTAAGCCCTACGGCTGTGGGCGTTACGCCACACGAGCACAGCGGCAGCGGTATGCCGAGCAACGCGGCCCACACCACCGACAGCTTGTTGTCGCGCGACAGGTAGCGGGCGTAGAACCGCCCGGGCACATACACGTGCAGCACCCCGGCAATGAAGAATCCCAGCAGCAGATACGGGCTCATGGCGTTGACAACGGCCAGCAGCGACACGAGGAAATTTTGTATATCGGTCATAATATCAGTTTGTTGTTGTGTTTTGTGTTGTTAATGTTCACTTTGCAAAAGTACGCATATTCCGCAACACGGAAAATCACTAATAATAGTGATTGTGCGGCAAAATAGTTAGTCGTAACTTTGCATTTCGAACTGAACCTTTTGTTTTTCAGGCAAAACATTGAAATCAAATATATTGGCTATATGAATATTCACGGACTTATCATCGGGGCCGCCACATTTCTGTGCATCGGCGTGTTCCATCCCATCGTTATCAAAGCCGAATACCATTGGGGCACAGGCTGTTGGTGGCTGTTTCTTCTTGCAGGCCTCGGCTGCGTGGTAGGCTCGCTGTTGGTCTCAGGTACGGTGCCGTCAACCCTGCTGGGCGTGGTGGCCTTCTCGTGCTTCTGGTCTATCTACGAGCTCTTCGAGCAGCGCAAACGCGTCGAGCGAGGTTGGTTTCCCCGCAACCCCAAGCGCGGCACGTGACCACCGTCGGCATGCAGCGTACCAGCGTCCCGACAGGGACGCGATATGCATAACACCGTATAAGCCGTTGGCGCAATGCGGTGATGCAAACCCACTCTCACCCTGCGTCCCGACAGGGACGCGACAATGCGGCATGCGAACGCCGAAAATACTATCGTATACTAAAACCCGCGCACATGCGTTATTACGGCAAACAAAATCCTTTACGAACATGAAAACATTCAAAGTCATGCTGACAATCGCAGCAGTGGCGCTCGCTGCCACCTCGTGCGCCCCCAAGCAGGAGGCGCCGAAAGTCCTGGTCCTCTATTACTCTCAGACCTCCAACACCAAGGCGGTGGCCGAAGAGATTGCCTCGCGCCTCGGCGCCGACATCGAGGAGATAGTCCCCGTGAAGCCCTTCGACGGCGACTTCATGGCCACCATCGAGCGTTGCAAGCAGGAGCGCGAGCAAGGCACAGCCACCGAAATACAGCCCCTCAAGGCCGACTTGGCGCAGTACGACGTGGTTTTCATAGGCTATCCCGTATGGTTTGGCACCTATGCGCCGCCCGTGGCCACGTTCCTCTCACAGGCCGACCTGAGCGGCAAGCGCGTCGTGCCCTTCTGCACCTTCGGTAGCGGCGGACTCGAGTCGAGCGTCAAAGACCTCGCCGAGTGTCAGCCCGACGCCAAGATAATGCCCGGCTACGGCGTACGCGCCGCACGCATGGACAAGATGCCCGCCGAGGTGGAGCAGTTCCTCATAGCCAACGGCTTCATCGAAGGCGAATATGTCGAGCCCGAGCCCTTCTCCGAGCAGCACCCCGTGAGCGATGAAGAGACGGCCGTCTTCGATGCCGCCGTCGACGGCTACCCGATGCTCAACGCCAAAGCCACCGCCGTGGCCTCGCGCGCCATCCCAGGCGGCACCGAGTACATGTTCACCGCCGTCGACCAGCCCCGCGCCGACAAGCCCGATATGCCGCCCGCCGGCGAGCTGACGGTCTACGTCACCGTGGCTGACACCTCAGCCCCGGTCTTCACCAAGGTAATCCGCTAACAGTCAGTGGTAGGCACCGGACGCACCCCGTCCGCCCGTAATCCCGCCTGACAAAGCCGGCAGACCCTCATTGGTCTGCAATAATCCTCCCCCCGACACTCCGAGCGAGCTCTCCAGCCCCCGCTCGGAGTGTTTTTTCATCCCGTCCCGTATTGTTAAAGCATTCACTTACCCCAATTCCAAATCCTCCCAACAGTCCATCCTACACCCACTAAAACTCTCCTCCAAATCCACCCCCAACAGCCCCAAAATAGACTCAAAACAACCCCCCGTTTCACCTATTTCCCACCCCCTCGGCGAACTAAATATAGGGTACATTTAGAGAAGATATATAGTTGATAAGGAGTTGGTCCCACCAACTCCTTATCAACTATATACTTACGATTTACGTTCTATATACCAAAATCGGGGTCGGTTGCAATTTTGAACGCGATTTAAAATGTGTTGGTAAGTGGTTGGGATAAAGTAGAATACAGAGATGCTTCGTGCTAATTTTCCTAAAAATGCCTTGGGACGGTTTTGCGGTTTTGAAGAGGCTTTTTTGACCACTTACGGCGACATGTTCGAGGTGGTGAAATCGTGCCGATGAAACCTCTCTGTAATCCGGCGTCGCAGCCGCCGAAACGGACCATATTTCCGCCTGTGTCAAAATTTATTTCGCCATGTCGTAAAAAGTTAGTATCTTTGCAGTCGAAAATAGGATTCATCATTTGGGGTAATAATATGAACGTCACATTCGAAGATACGGCACTGGAAGAGTTGTACCTACAAGGTAAGATGAGAAAAACGCACCCGGGTGAGTTGGTGCGCGACGAGTTGCGTGAGCGTGGGCTGACACAGCGTCAGCTGGCTGCCATGGCAGGGTTGAAGCCTACGGTGATAAGTGAGGTGGTGCGCGCACAACGCAGTGTGACCGAGGAGATTGCTGCCTCGTTGGAGAAGGCTTTAGGGATACCCGCGGCGATGTGGATGAACCTGCAGTCGCAGTACGACCATGATACCGCGGCAATGAATGTAAAGCGTGAGAACGTGGTTGTCACCATCCCCGTAAGCGACCGAAACCTGCTGCGCGACTTGTCCCATAAGTTTGGCTGGGTTTGTATGCTGTAAATTTGTTGTGCTTAGACTTTGCGAGATATATCCTGTTGAACCTGTTGCTTTTGAAGATAATATTTAATACCTAAAAATAATTAGAAAAAACCTATGAGCGTTATCAAACCTTTCAAGGGCTTTCGCCCGCCCGTCGACATAGTCGAGAAACTGGCTTCGCGTCCTTACGACGTGCTTAACTCCGAAGAGGCTCGCGTTGAGTGCGAGGGCAACCCCTACAGCCTGCTCCATGTGACCAAGGCCGAGATTGACCTGCCCAAGGGCACCGACGAGCACTCGCCCGAAGTGTACCTGCAGGTGGTGAAGAACTACAACCTGTACAAGGACCTCGGATGGCTGGTGAAGTATGATGAGGAGAAACTCTACATCTACGCCCAGAGCATGAATCCCAAGGACGCCAACGCCAAGTGGCAGTACGGCATCGTGGCCTGCGCCTACAGCGAGGACTATGTGAACAAAATGATCCAGAAGCACGAGCTGACCCGCAAGGACAAGGAAGAGGACCGCATGAAACATGTGCGCATCACCAACGCCAACGTGGAGTCGGTGTTCTTCGCCTATCCTGCCGTGGCCCGCATCGACGAGATCGTGGCCGGCATCACCGCCAAGAAGCCC
>JAGCUZ010000022.1 GCA_017962615.1 Bacteroidales bacterium
AATATTTATGAAGAAGGCAGCACTACTGATGATGGCGGCGATGACGCTGACCGGATGCACCAAGGGCGACAATTCGATGGGCGAAACCTTGGTCGAGAAACTCTACGTGACCATCGGCGAAGTGACCCATTCGGTGACGCTCGAGGATAATGTGGCGACACGCTCCATGGTGGCCGCCCTGCGGACGGGCGATATCACCTACACCGCCCACGACTACGGCGGGTTCGAGAAGGTCGGCGCACCGGGACAGTCGTTCCCGTCCGACGACCACCGAATCGGCACCTCGGCGGGCGACCTGGTGCTGTACGATGGCGACAACGTCTGCATCTTCTACAGCAGCCACTCATGGTCGTACACCCGAATCGGCAAGTTCGACAATATGTCGGCCGACGAGGTGCGCGCTTTTGTCCGCGCCGGGAAGGGCGATGTCAGCATAACGCTCTCCATCCATCCCGCCAACAAACAACAACAATGAATATGAACGAGACCAAACCCACGGGAAAAGACTATGTCGGGAGCGACGGCCTCTACGCCGACGTACAGCGCACGATGCAGCTTGCGGCGGAGATGAACACCGGCTGGCATGCCGAAGCTATCGGGCTGGGCACCAAGAAATACACTATTATAAATATTGATAAATAATCCAAATGAGAAAGCTATTTACCCTTGCCGCCGCCGTGCTGCTGATGGCTGCCTGCGGCTCGAAACAAGAAAACATTCAAACAAACCCTCAAACGACAGAGACTATGGATTTTCTCGAAATGACCAAACAACGCTATTCGGAGCGTTCCTTCGACCCGTCGAAACCGGTGGAGCAGGCGAAGCTCGACCGCATCCTCGAAGCCGGACGGCTGGCCCCCACGGCGGCCAACATGCAGCCGCAGCGTTTCTACCTGCTGCGCAGCCCTGAGGTGCTGAAGAAGACCGAAGAGGCTTGCTACTCGCGGCTATACGGCGCACCGGTGGCCGTGCTGGTGTGCTACGACCTCGACAGCACTTGGCACAACGGTCGCGAGACCTTGCTGCCCGACTACAACAGCGGCGAGCAGGACTGCGCCATCGCTGCCACGCAGATGATGTACGCCGCCGAGGAGCAGGGGGTGCACACCATCTGGATTCGCGGCTTCGACGCCCGCGCCATCCAGCAGGCCCTCGGCCTCCCCGCCACAATGATTCCCGCCATGATCCTCCCCCTCGGCTACCCCGGCGACAAGTCCGCCCCCGCGCCTATGCACTTCAAGCGCAAACCGATGGACGAGTTCCTGACGGAGCTGTAACATGCTTTCACAAGTGATACTATGAGCACAATAAACAGGCCCGACCCCAATGTGGCGTTCCCGAATCCGGACCTCACGAGGCTCTGCTTCATCAAGAATGTGGTGAAAAACCCGCGTATCATCATCGGAGACTACACCTATTACGACGATGTGGACGGGGCCGACCAATTCGAGAAGCACGTTACACACTTCTACGATTTTATCGGCGACAGGCTGATTATAGGCAAGTTCTGTGCCATTGCCAAGGGCATCGAGTTTGTGATGGGCGGCGCCAACCATAGGATGGATGGTGTGACCACCTATCCGTTCTACATCATGGGTGGCGATTGGGGCAGTGCCATTGCGCCTGTCAAAGACGAGTTGCCATTGAAGGGTGATACTGTTGTCGGCAATGATGTCTGGATAGGCCAGAACGTGACCGTCATGCCGGGTGTGCACATAGGCGACGGAGCCATCATAGGGGCCAATTCGGTCGTGGCCTCCAACATTCCCCCGTATTCTGTGGCTGTGGGCAATCTCTGCCGCGTTGTCCGCAAGCGTTTCGACGACGAGTTTATCGCCTACCTCATGGACCTGAAATGGTGGGATTGGGACATCGAAAAGATTGAGGCCAACATCGAGGCGCTGACGAGTGGGGATTTGTCGCTGATAAGGAAATAACAGCCGAATACTGGCGGAGCAGTTTGCTGAGTGGGGTATATACGAAAAAAGGGTCTTGTTTAAGACCCTTTTTGTGGAGTATATCGGAATCGAACCGATTACCTTATGACTGCCAGTCATACGCTCTAGCCAAGTGAGCTAATACCCCATCTTGTTCTTTCGAAACCGAGTGCAAAGATACACACTTTTTCTATAATAACCAAAAAAAAATGTTGTAAACTTTGTTTTGTGCTGATTATCATGTTGTTCGGTATGCTGCTCCGAACGCCTTGCGCCATGTTGCGGTGCTGATACGGCTGCCGTAGAATCCTTTTTTGGGGCATTGCGCTGCGCCGTGGCTACTGTGGTGTGTGCAATATGCTAATTGTCAGCGTTTTCGCCGTAGGCGGTGAGGAACTTAATACGCATCAGGCGCAGCTCCTCCTCGGTGTAGTCGGGGTCGTCGGCAAACTCGTCGAGGGCATCTTCGATGCTGCCGTCGGGGGAGTTGGCCCAATAGTCGAGCAGGACGTCCTGGTGCTCGGGGTCGATGTTGGCGTCGATATGATAGTCGATGTTGATCTTCATGCCGGAGTCGATGATGTGCTCCATCTCGGTGATGAGGGCGGGCATGGTGAGGCCGTTGGCGCGGGCGATGTCGTCGAGGGGTATCTGGCTGTCGGTGGAGGTGATGATGGAGACTTTGATGCGCGACTTGTTGACGGCGGAGCGCACGACTATGTCCTGCGGACGGTCGATGTCGTTCTCTTCGACATAACGCTTGATAAGCTCGACGAAGGGGGCGCCGTAGGCCTGTGCCTTGGCGATGCCTACGCCGGTGCAGCGGCTGAGCTCTTCGACGGTGCAGGGATACTGGATGGTCATGTCTTTGAGCGAGGTGTCGGCAAAGATGACGTAGGGGTAGCGGCCTTCGCGCTGCGCGATGTCGGAGAGGAGGCTTTTGAGCTGGGCGTAGAGTGCTTCGTCGCCGGCGGCTGAGGCGCCTCCGTCCGGGTAGTAGTCGTCCATCTCGAGGGTGTAGTCGTGGTCGCAGGGGACGCTGAGGTCGTAGGGGGACTTGATGTAGCGCTGGCCGGCGGGGGTGAGCTTGAGGATGCCGTAGGTCTCGATCTCCTTGAGGAGGAGGCCTTCGAAGAGGGCTTTGCGTATGACGGCTTTCCAGAAGGCGTCGCCACGGTCGGTGCCGCTGCCGAACTGCTCGAGGAGGTTGTGGCGGTAGGGCTTGGTGTGGGAGTTGCTGCGGCCCATGAGGACGTCGACCACGTCTTTGGTCTTGAAGGCTTGCTTCATGGCGGAGACGGTCTCGAGCAGGTGGACCATCTCGTCGCGCGCGGGGACCTGGGGCTTGGGGTGGAGGCAGTTGTCGCAGTTGCCGCAGGAGGGCTCGTTGTAGTCTTCGCCGAAGTACTTGAGGATGTTGAGACGGCGGCAGACGGAGGACTCGGCGTAGGAGACCATCTCCTGCACGAGCTGGTTGGCGAGCTCCTGCTCGGTTGGGGGGCGGTCGGAGAAGAACTTGTAGAGCTTCTCGACGTCGCGGTCGCTGTAGAAGGCTATGCACTTGCCTTCGCCGCCGTCGCGCCCGGCGCGCCCGGTCTCCTGATAATAGCCTTCGAGGCTCTTGGGGATGTCGTAGTGGATGACGAAGCGGACGTCGGGCTTGTCGATGCCCATGCCGAAGGCTATGGTGGCGACGATGACGTCGACGTCTTCCATAAGGAAACGGTCCTGGTTGTCGGCGCGGACCTTGTTGTCGAGGCCGGCGTGGTAGGGGAGGGCTTTGATGCCGTTGAGCTGCAGGAGGCTGGCAAGCTCTTCGACGCGCTTGCGGGTGAGGCAGTAGATGATGCCGCTCTTGCCGCTGTTGTCTTTGATGAAGCGGATGATTTCTTTGTGGAGGGTGAGGGCGTCGTCGGGCTTGGGGCGCACCTCGTAGTAGAGGTTGGGGCGGTTGAAGGAGGCGATGAAGAGCTTGGCGTTCTCCATCTGGAGGTTGCGTATGATGTCCTGCTGCACCTTGGGGGTGGCGGAGGCGGTGAGGGCGAGGATGGGTATATGGCGGGGGGCGGCGGCGCGGCGGGCCTGGGCGGCGGCGATGGCGTCGATGGCCTGGCGGAGGCGGCGGTACTCGGGGCGGAAGTCGTGCCCCCACTCGGAGATGCAGTGGGCCTCGTCGATGGCGAAGAAGGAGATGGCGAGGCTGGAGAGGTAGTCGACGGTGTCGTCGCGCGAGAGGGTCTCGGGGGCTACGTATAGGAGCTTGGTGCCGCCCTGGGCGATGTCGTCTTTCACCTCTTTGACTTGCACGCGGGTGAGCGAGGAGTTGAGGAAATGGGCCACGCAGCGGGTGCCGGATGTGTAGCGCACGGCGTCGACCTGGTTTTTCATCAGGGCGATGAGGGGGGAGACGACGATGGCGATGCCGCTGCATATCATGGCGGGCAGCTGGTAGCAGAGGGATTTGCCGCCGCCGGTGGGCATTATGACAAAGGTGTCGTTGCCGGCGAGAACGCTGCGGATGATGGCCTCCTGGTCGCCCTTGAAGGTGTCGTAGCCGAAGACCTCTTTAAGTTTTTGTTGCAGGTCAATATCTTCCATTACACAATAAATTCCGCTTTTGTCAGTTTTTATTGGAAATTGTTTACAAAGATAGCAAATTTTTTTGAATTA
Source organism: Bacteroidales bacterium (assembly GCA_017962615.1). Lineage (GTDB taxonomy): Bacteria > Bacteroidota > Bacteroidia > Bacteroidales > P3 > Colimorpha. The sequence goes on from JAGCUZ010000022.1 coordinate 4,608, forward strand.
TATAAACATTTTTCGCATCGATGCCAGAAAAGGAGATAAAGGATATTGCCGTTCAGGTGATTAGAGACGAGAAAAAAGCTGTGGAGGCTTTGGAAAACCGCATCGGCGGGAGCTTCGCGGAGGCGGTGGAAACGGTTTTTTCGGCCTCGGGACGCGTCATAGCGACGGGTATAGGCAAGAGCGCGAACATAGCGGCGAAGATCGTGTCGACCCTCAACTCGACGGGCACGCCGGCGGTGTTCATGCATGCCGCCGACGCCATTCACGGCGACCTGGGCATGATAAGGAAGGGCGACGTGGTGGTGTGCCTCTCGAAAAGCGGCAACACGCCGGAAATCAAGGTGCTGGTGCCGCTGATTAAGAACTTCGGCAACAGGCTGATAGCCATCGTTGGCAACACGGAGTCGTACCTGGCGCGCGAGGCCGACATAGTGCTGGACGCGTCGGTGGAGCACGAGGCGTGCCCGAACAACCTGGCTCCGACCTGCAGCACGACGGCGCAGCTGGTGATGGGCGACGCGCTGGCCGTGGCGCTCATAGAACGCCGCAACTTCACGGCCGAGGATTTCGCCCGCTTCCACCCGGGCGGCGCGCTGGGTAAACAGCTGTATATGAGGGTGGGGGACCTGTACGTACAGAACGAGCGTCCGCGGGTGACGGGGGAGACGCCGGTGCGCGACGTGATACTCGAGATGACGTCGCGAAGGCTGGGCTGTGCGGTGGTGGTGGACGGCGACGAGCGCGTGGCGGGCATCATCACCGACGGTGACTTGCGGCGTATGCTTAAGAGTAACAGTGACATAAGCGTCCTTACGGCGGCCGACATCATGACGGCGCAGCCTAAACGGGTGGCGGCCACGGAGTATGCCGTGAACGCGCTGCACCTGATGCGCTCGAACGCCATCACGCAGCTGGTGGTGGCCGACGAGGAGGGGAAATACCTCGGGGTGCTGCATATACACGACATACTGAGGGAGGGGATAATTTAAGTTTATAGTTATAAGTTATAAGTTTTAAGTGGCTGGCGCAATATTTTTAGTTCTAAGTTATTAGTTTTAAGTTTTAAGTGGCTGACGCATTCATTTTAATTATATATTTATAGATACGATAGATATGATAGATATGATAGAGGGGATAGAGAGGGAGGAGCTCCGGACGGAGAATGTTGTGAAGATATACCACTCGCGCACAGTGGTTAACAATGTGTCGGTGAAGGTGCGGCGCGGCGAGATAGTGGGGCTGCTGGGGCCTAACGGTGCTGGCAAGACCACCACGTTCTACATGATTGTGGGACTGATAAAGCCTTACTCGGGCAAGGTGTTCCTCAACGACGAGGAGATTACCACCATGCCTATGTACCAGAGGGCCAAGCACGGCGTGGGCTATCTGGCTCAGGAGGCGTCGGTGTTCAGACACCTCTCGGTGGAGGACAACATAAAGAGTATCTTGCAGTTCCGCACGGACCTCACCAAAGAGCAGCAGGCCGAGGAGCTGGAGAAGCTTATGGAGGAGTTCGGCCTGGGGAGAATACGCAAGAGCAAAGGCATACAGCTGTCGGGCGGCGAACGCAGGCGTACCGAGATAGCTCGGGCGCTGGCCAGCGACCCGCATTTCCTGCTGCTCGACGAGCCGTTTGCGGGCGTGGACCCCATTGCGGTGCAGGACATACAGGACATTGTGTCGAGCTTGGCCAAGGGTCGCGGCGGGCACAAGCGCGACATAGGCATCCTCATCACCGACCACAACGTGCACGAGACGCTCTCGATTACCGACCGCGCCTACCTGCTGTACGAAGGCTCTGTGCTGCACCAGGGCACGCCGGAGGAGATGGCGGCGGACCCCGACGTGAAGGAGAAATACCTGGGCCGCAACTTCGAGCTGCGCCCTTACACGGGCCGCGATGGTCAATGACAACGATGGCGCGATGAAACATATATTCATTATCAACCCCTGTGCGGGCAAGGCCGACTCGACAAAGGAAATCACGGCGATGCTGTCGACGCTCGACGCCACGGTGGACTACGGCGTTTACGTGACCCGTGCGGCCGGCGACGCCACGGATTATGTGGCCGACTGGTGCCGGCAGCATGCGGGCGAGGCGGTGCGCTTCTACGCCTGCGGCGGCGACGGGACGCTCAACGAGGTGGCGAGCGGGCTTGTGGGCAACCGGTGTGCCGAGCTGGCCTGCTTCCCTTCGGGCAGCGGCAACGACTACATAAAATACTACGGCAGCATGGAAGACTTCACCGACGTGGGGCGGCTGCTGGAGGGGCGTGTGGCGGAGGTGGACATCATGCGTGTGCAGGCATCGGGCGACAGTCGTCGGCATTATTCCGTCAACGTGTGCAACTTCGGCTTCGACGCCGAGGTGTGCCGCGTGATGACCTCGGTGAGGCGCAAGCCTGTCATAGGCGGCCGCAACGCCTACACCACGGGAGTTGTGAAAAGCATATTCACCAGCATGCGCACCCGCTGCAACATCAAGGTCGACGGCGACGTTATATGCGACAACTACATGCTGCTCTGCACCCTTGCCAATGGCCGCTATGTGGGCGGGCAGTACCAGTGTGCTCCGCAGTCGGTGAACGACGACGGTCTGGTGGAGGTCAACCTGTTCAAGCCTATATCTTTATGGAAGTTTGCCGCAATGATTGGCGACTACCGGCGCGGCACTTACACGGAGCGGGAGGACATTGCCGAGGTGTGGCGGCACCGTCGCGGGCGCACGGTGGAGCTGGAGCGCGACGAGCCGTTCTATGTGTGTGTCGACGGCGAGATGCTCTTCGCCCCGCGCTACCGCATAGAGAACCTGCAGCGCGCCGTGCGCTTCGTGGTGCCTAAAGGGCTATAGTGAGAGGCACTACGGGAATAAGCTACGCATAAAAACATTTGTCCGAATGAGAAATAATACGTACCTTTGCAACATGAAACATAAACTATTGTATGCCATAAACACAAACATATTGTAGAAGTTAAACGATTAATAACATAGCGTTTGCTATTTGTCCCGACCAATGTGAAACGTCGAAAACTTCAAAAGGTCATTCAGGAAAGACAAATGTGCAAATGCTCGCCGACAAGCGAGCATTTTGTCTATTCCTGAAGGTAATTTTCGACGACCGCACATTGGAGACGAGATTGCTCGCCTTCTTTTTTGTCTGCGGTCGTCGAAATATTAGTGCGGATTCGGTAGCCAAGCGCACAATAGTAACCACTATGCAGATACACATAGGCAACCTTATCCGCGACGAACTGCGCCGTCAGAACCATACAAACCAATGGCTTGCCGAGCAACTGGACATGGATCGTCGCACACTGCAACGGCTCTACAATAAGCCCTCCATCGACACACAACAGTTGTTGCGCATCAGCAGAATACTTGGTGTAGACTTGTTTAGGTTTTATTCCGAGCAGCTTTAAGGTGTGGCAGATATTGTCACACGGCAACATCTGCCATGCCTTGAATGGAATATTGATTGTATTTTTGCATTGAAATAATCGCGCGCATGAAGGTTGTAAAACGTTATTTGTCACTTCCATTGACAGCACAACTCGAGGTTACCGATTTATGCAACCATCGGTGTATTCATTGCTACAACTTGGATTCTGATGTTGGAAATCGCCCCATGCGAAAGGTGAGTGACGAAACAGTCTTGGCATGCGCACAGAAACTAATCGATAACAAGGTCTTCAGCGTTATTGTCACGGGTGGTGAACCTTTGATAAAGAAAGAACTTACAAAGAAAGTCATTCGCCTGCTGAAAGAGAACAACACAAAGGTCAGCCTCAATTCGAACCTCACTCTTGCTGACGATGATTTTATCGGTTTTCTCAAGGAACAGAAGGTTGGTGTGCTGACCTCCTGCCCGTCCGGTGTGGCCAGCTCGTTTTCAAGACTTGTTGGCATAGACAACCATGGCGTGTTCGTGACTAATATCAAGAAACTCGTTGCTGCAGGTATCCATTTCACGGTAAATATGGTGGTGACAAAAGACAACCTGCACGAGGTGCGAACAACGGCGGAGAATATGAAGGCCTTGGGTTGCAAGTCCTTTGCTGCGACGCCGATGGGACTGAACGTGGAATATCCACGCCTCGACCTTTTGTTAAGTGTGGAGGAAGTGCGCGGTGTCGTTGCCGACTTGCTGTGGATTGAGGAGAACCTGAAGATGAAAGTGGATATTCTCGAGGCGTTACCTAAGTGTGTGTTTCCAGAAGAGGTGCTGAAAGGCAAACACCACTTCCTTAACAGGAAATGCCAAGCAGGGCGAACGGTTATTGCGGTGTCCTGCAATGGCGATGTCCGTCCTTGTGCGCACAATCCATTTTCATACGGGAATATCTTACAAGAAGAGTTGAGGGATATCTGGCAGAAAATGAGTGATTGGCGCTCCATGCAATACATCCCCGAAGAATGTAAAGACTGCGCCTGGCTCAACCGCTGCAACGGCGGTTGCCGCACCAGTGCCAAAGTATTCAATGGGGATTGGAACAAGAAAGATATGTGGTGTACCGGGAAGATAACAACACCTTTGCCCATTAATGGAAAACAAGATATTATCTTGAAGCCCGAAACCCGTCTTCAAATGATGGATAACATCCATATACGGCAAGATGATGATGACGCCTTCGTGATATACAATATGGTGCATGATATATTCTTTATGGGGAATCGAACATTATGCAACTTTATCAAAAGCTTACAAGATAGACAGGAATTTCATTTCAGTGATTTATGCATAGATGACAATCTTTCTAAAACACAAGAAATTGTTTTATTTTTGCTGAGCAAGAAAGTATTAAAGATAATTGAACAACATAATCTATAATGCCATGAAAACAAATCCAGACTCGGAAAAAATGGTGATTTATGATTTTAGTAACATAAATTACCAAGAAAACGGAAAGAACAATTGTTACAATTGTGATAACTGCAATACATGTAACCACAACCCGGATTGTTCTGGTTGCAATGATTGTAATAATTGCGACACATGCGAACAACCAGATTAGAGATAAAATAGTAGACACATGAAAAGCTTTTCAAGTTTTGACGAAATTGTTGTGTATGATTTTAGTAATCTAAATCTGCAAGATAACAGCAAGGATAATTGTTACGGCTGCGACAATTGCAATACGTGCGACAATGATTCAGAGGGATCAAGCTGTAACGATTGTGATACCTGTGATAATTGCGACTCTGGTTGGTAGTATGTAGTATGAAGAAAAATACACATTGGATTATTATTTTGACATGCGGAATATTAATTCTGTATTGTTTTTTATTCTTTGTTATCAATCAGGACATAGGGGTATTGTTGGCTATGGCAACACTCATTGTCACAAGTGTCTCATTGTTCGTTCAACAGAAAGGATTAATCACGCAAATCCGCTTAAGTGTTTTTTCAGATTCAATGCATTTGTTGATGGCTGATGAAAAGTTCTCAGAGAGCCAAGATTATATATTTTCGAGAGCGTTTGATGAAGATATTATTGTAGTACAGCAGGCGTTGAATATAAAAAGTCAAAATGATGTAACTCTTGATGATTTCAGGAGGATCCTTCATCAAAATCGTATAGATGGTGAAGTTGTCGAGGTCAATAGCGATACCAGAGAACGTTTGCGTAAGTCCTACAATAAAATTCGATACGTATTCTCAAGAATGGAATATTTGGGAGTGCTTTCTGAAGAACGCGGTGTGGAGGCTCTATTATTAGATTATTACGGGTATACAATATTAAGCACATACGAGAGATTAATGCCAATAATTGAGAAAACAAGAAGAGATACAAACTCTAATATGTTATATTGTCACTTCGTTAATTTGTATAATCTTGCAGAGAAAAAAAGAAAGAATTCCAAATCTTGAGCCAATTCTCGCTATAACAAACAATAATAGACAAATCTAATCTAATGTAAAAATGTAAAAAAATGAAAAAACTGTTTATTTTCGGAATGATGTGCCTGATGGCACTATCTATGCAGGCACAAACCACGTCTGACATCGATGATTATGTAGATTTAGGATTACCAAGTGGCACCTTATGGAAAGACAAGAACGAAGAGGGCGGCTTCTACACATACGAGCAGGCTGTGAACAAGTTTGGCGACAAGTTGCCCACAAAAGAACAACTTGAGGAGTTGAAAAACAAATGTACGTGGTCGTGGACGGGTAGTGGTTACAAGGTAACCGGTCCCAACGGCAATTCCATCGTTCTGCCCGCTGCGGGCTACCGCTATTGCAGTGGGAGTGTCGGCGGCGTGGGGTCCGACGGCTACTTTTGGTCGTCCACGCCCTATGGTTCGGAGGGCGCGTGGTACCTCTGCTTCCATTCGGGCGGCGTGAACATGGGCAGCGCCTACCGGTGCGGCGGCCTCTCCGTCCGGCTTGTCCAAGATTAACGATTGCGCACGCAAGAGCGCAATCGCAGGACATCCAGATTATTGTTTGGCTGTTCGGGCAGAGCCCGACAGCCAAACTTTAATACAAATGAATTGTTATCAAATAATTGTATAATCAAAAACCGACGGGCCGATGGGATATAACAGGCAACAATTAAAAATGAAAAAAGTTTTTCTGACAATGACATTAATTGCAGGTATTGCAGCTGGTGCAATGACATTAAGCGCATTCTCCAAATCAGAGCCCTCCAACGGCAGCAATACTATTGAGGCAACAGAAGAAACTGCTGGCGATTGCTCGTTTGAAGTAACTGACGTGGATCCGAGCATATCTGGAACTACAGTGACTCTTAAGGTTAACGTTGGGCCGGCTTTTACACCAGAAGGGACCGGCTCATATAGGGTTGTTGTAAAACCTAACGGAAACTTGAGAAATATACTTGATTCTCAGAGTCAATCCGTTATTTTCTATCACACGAATTCGAAGTGGAATACTGAAAGCAAACAGAAAACTGTTACGTTTCATTGTGATGTGCATGACAACACATATAACCAATGTAGTGCCCAAAGTTTCAGTACATCGTGTTATAAGGAATAATAATTAAGAAAGAAATTCTTTTCATTCCCCCTTGTTATGCGGTAGCAAGCAAGGGGGAATTTATTTTCTGCGAAAATTTGTTAGAAAAAAGAAGTAGTCCTCAGAATTCCACTGAGCCTACTTCATATCGCCCGACCAGCCGTGGCCGAGATCCCAGTGCTCGTCATACACGAACTCGAAGTAGGGTAGGGAGAACTCCTCTTCCACAAGCGCAGTCAGCTTGTCTCTATCAGTACACCACTACTTTCCTTGCGGGCTTGTCGCCTATCTGCACCATGTACACGCCGCGGGCCTCAACAGTGTAGCGGAAGGCGCCGTCTATGCTGCCCGTCTGGGTGGCCACAAGGCGTCCCAAGGCGTCGAAGATGCGCACCGTGCTCTTGCCTGCTCCGCGCACCACTATGGTGCCGTCGGTGGCATACACCGTGGCTTGCGTCGCCGAGGCTTCGGCGATGCCTTCGGGGTCGGTGTCGAAGATGGCTATGAGTGTGATGTTATCGCTTGCGCGGAGGGTGTAGGGGTTGTCGGTTGCGCCGTTGCCCCAGCGGACGAAATGGTAGCCTTCGGCGGGGGTGGCGGTGCAGGTGACGGAGCTGCCGTAGACGTAGCGGCCGGTGCCTGAGGCGGTGCCGTAGTGGCTGTCGTTGGGGACGACGTAGATCTGGAGGGTGTCGGGCACGAGGGTGGCGACATACATGGCGTCGCGTTCGACGATAACGACGCGGGGATTCTCGGTGTTGCCGTCGTTCCAGTGTTTGAAGGTGTAGTGGCGGTTGGGGTGGACGGCGATGGTGACGACGGAGCCGTAGGAGTAGACGCCGCCGCCTTCGACGGTGCCGTAGCCTTCGTTGGAGCAGCGGACGGTGACGGAGTAGTCGGTTTCGGAGAAGGAGGCGGTGAAGAGGGTGTCGCGGTAGACGGTGACGGTGCGGGGGTTGTCGGTGTTGCCGTCGTTCCAGCGGAGGAAGCGGTAGCCCGGGTTGGCGCGAGCGATGAGGGTGGCCTGGGTGCCGTAGCTGTAGCTGCCGGTGCCTGAGACGGCGCCCATCGAGCTGTCGGCGCTCTGCACCACGAGGGTGTTGTGCTCGGCTTCGAACTGTGCGGTGAAGGTGCTGTCGTTAAGGACGGTGACGGTGCGGGGGTTGTCGAGTATGCCGTCGCTCCAGCGGAGGAAGCGGTTGTGGGCGGCGGGCAGGGCGGTGAGGGTGGCCTGGGTGCCGTAGGTGTAGCGGCCGCTGCCCTGGGCTGAGCCCATGGAGCTGTTGTCGGAGAGGACGCGTATCTGGTACTCGCGGGGGGAGAAGAGGGCGGTGAAGGTGGTGTCGCAGGTGGCGACGATGGTGCGCGGGTTGCGCGTGGAGCCGTCGTTCCACTGCTGGAAGCGGTAGCCGCGGGAGGGTATGGCTTCGATGGTGGCGGTGGTCATGTACTCGTACATGCCGCTGCCTGAGGTGGTGCCGTGGGTGAGGTCGTCGGGCAGGACGGTGACGCTGTAGCTGCTGAGGGCGAAGGAGGCTGTGAAGGTGCTGTCGGAGAGCACGGTAATGGTGCGGGGGTTGTTGGGGTTACCGTCGTTCCAGCGGGTGAAGTGGTAGCCGGGGAGGGCGTCGGCGCGCAGCACGGCGGTGGTGCCGTAGTCGTAGCGGCCGACGGCGTAGAGGCGGCTCATGGCGGTGTCGTCGGAGAGGATGGTGACGGTGTGGACGTCGATGGCGAAGGAGGCGGTGAAGGCGGTGTCGCCTTTGACGGTGATGGTGCGGGGATTGGTGGTGTCGCCGTCGTTCCAGGCGGTGAAGTGGTAGTGCGGCATGGGGGCGGCGGATAGGGTTACAGTGCCGTCGTAGTTGTAGTACCCTGTGCCGACGCCTACGCCGAGGCTGTCGGCGGAGCTGGTGACGGAGACGAAGTAGCGGTTGGGGGTGAAGAGTGCTATAAGGGTGGTGTCGCTCATCAGGGTGATGGTGCGGGGGTTGGCGGCGGAGCCGTCGTTCCAGCAGCGGAAGGTGTAGCCGAAGTTGGGGGTGACGGTGAGGGTGACGGGGTCGAGGTAGCGTGCACTGTCTACAGTTTGTATGCTGCCGCCCACGGCGGTGTCGCACAAGGTACGCACGTAATAGGTGTTGGGCATGAATATGGCGGTGAAGGTGCTGTCGCCCAGCGTGGTGACCATGCGTGGGTTGTCGGTCACGCTGTCGCCCCAGAGCATGAAGTGGTAGCCCTGTTCGGCCACGGCGGTAAGCAGGGTGCTGTCGCCGTAGTCGTACGAGCCGGTGCCTATCACGGTGCCCCAGCCGGTGCTGTCGACGAGGGCGGAGAGGGTGTAGGTGCCGGGCAGGAAGAAGGCGTATATCAACGTGTCGCTGTTTACCGTTATGGTGCGCGGGTTGGCGGTCGACGAGTCGCTCCACATGCTGAAGTGGTAGCCTTCGGCTGGGAAGGCTATGATGTCGACGGTCTGGCCGTAGGTGCGCAAGCCGCCGCCTGTGGTGTTGCCGTGCGTGCTGTCGAGCGACACTATGCTGACGTTGTAGGTGTCGATAGCGAAGAAGGCGGTATACTGCAGGTTGCCGCGTATGTCGACGGTGCGCGGGTTGGCGGTGTTGCCGTCGTCCCAGTGCATGAAGTGGTGACCCACCGAGGGCAGCGCTTCGATCAGGGCGGTGGTGCGGTACTCATAGCTGCCGCTGCCGCTAACCTGACCCTGGCTGCTGTCGGCACTGTGCACGGTGAGAGTGAACTCGGAGGGGGCAATCTCGGCCACGAGGGTGCTGTCCGACACCACGGTTATGGTGCGGGTGAACTGCTGGTTGCCGTCGCTCCAGCGCACGAAGTGGTAGCCGTACGAGGGTATGACCATTATCTGGGCGCGGCTGTTGTAGGCGTACACTCCGGTGCCGGAGACGGAGCCTGTGCCCTCGGGCGTGCAGCTCACTATAACGCGGTAGTTGTTCACCGCAAAGCGTGCCGTCAGCCTTACAGTGTCGGTAATCACTATGTCGCGCGGGTTCTCCATGCTGCCGTCATCCCATCCAAGGAAACGGTGGTGGGGGTTGGGGGTGGCCTCGATGGTCACCGTGTCGTCCGAGGCGTAGAGGCCGCTGCCGGTCACTGTGCCCATGGTGGCATTGCTGGCATTGGCATACACGGGGAAGAGGTCGATGCCTGGCCTGGTGCGCATCACTACCGTGTCGCCCCAGTCGCCCGTCTCGCAGGCACCTTTCACGCACACCATGTAGACGGTGTCGCCCGTCAGGCCTCCTATACGGGCCTCGGTGCCGTCAACGGTGTCGGTGCGCCACGCGCCGCCGGCTTCCAACCGCCAGCCTATCACGTAGTAGCCCGGCAGGCCCTGCCAGCTGAGGCGGGCAAACGAGCTGCGCACCTCCACGGTGTCGAGTGCCGAGGCTATCTGGCAGCGCGTCGTGGCGGTGTATTTGCGGCTCTCGAGGCCCACGTCGTCGGTGTCGCATATCGTTGTCACATAGAAGTCGTAAGCGGTGTTGCTCATCAGCGAGCCTATGGTGTCGGGGTGGGAGGTGGCAAGCAGCGAGTCGCCGCTGCCGGGCTCGAAGCCTTCGGGGCCGTACACTATGAGCCACGAAGAAGCCTCGCCGCCGTCGTCCCAGTCAAGCACCAGGCTGCTGTCGGTGCCGGCCAGGGCGGTCAGCCCCGTGGCCTTGGGACAGCTGTAGTATTCTTCGTTGACCGACAGCTTTATGGCAGGCAGGTGTGTCGACATTGTGCCCGTCGGCGTGGTACCGTTGGCGTTGCGCGGGTATTCGCCGTATGATGCCGAGGCATTGGTGGAGCGGTATAGGGTGGCGCCGTTGGGGGCGGCGTTGTAGTAGTAACGCTGTGATGTATTGTTGGTTGCGCCGTGGCGCGACACAGCGATGGCCAGGTTGTCCTCGCCGTTGTAGTAGAAGGCACTGTCGAGCACTATGGCAAACCAGCCTGTGTCGGTGGGCTGCACGCTACGCGCCGTCAGCACCAGCGTCAGGTCGCTCTGCGGCACCCAGGAGTTGTTGGCCTGGGCCTCGGTCATGATGGTGTGGCCCATGTAGAGCTTCACAGCGGTGTCGAGGTTGTTGGCATTGGCAACGCGGGCACAGTGGTACCAGATGGTGTCTATATAGCCCGCGATGCCTATCTCAGATGCGGAGTAAATCATCTGCACCCAGCCGTGGCGGTTGCTGTTTATGAAGGGTGCATAGCACTGGTTGGTGGTTGCCGAGGTTCCTATTTCAACTGTTGTGCGACGATAGCGCTGGGCATGGCTCTGCATGGGCCAAAGGATGCCTGCAACGATAATAATCAGTACCGACAACACTCCAAAATAGCGATTTTTCATATATCTATACTATTTATAATCATACAATTACATAACATCGCCACACTCTGTACATGGCGCGTATTATAACTACAAAAGTACGAAAAAATATAAATATATATATAAATAAATCGCTTTATAGCAATTTTTAACAGTTGCAATATCTAGTTAACAGTTACAATATCTAGCATCCCCAAGCCCAACCAATCTCAAAAGCCATAACGAGAATCTATCTGTGCAAACACTTCTGTGTTCGGAATCACCTTCTCCTCACCTGCCTCGGCGCGACGAATGCGTTCCTTAAGGATATCACGCATCTCCGCGGCGCTGTGGGCGTTAGGCGATAATGACGGGTGTTCATTGGCTGATAGGTTATGTATGAACTCATCCACATAATGTTGCACCCATCGCTCAATGCTGTCATTATTTTTGAGGTTGGGATTGATGCGATGCACCGTTTCATTATCCACTTTAATACTAACTGTGCACATACTTTCTTCTGTTATTTTGCAATGATAACTCTTGGGCTGACTTTTTATTGCAAATGTATCCCCAAAATAATCCAAAACATCGCCCAACATTCCCTTTTGCCACCCCTTTCCGCACCTGATAAATGGTACATTTAGAGAAGGTATAGAGATAGTAAAGAGTTGGTCCAACCAACTCCTTATCATCTATATACTTACGCTTTACGTTCTATATACCAAAATCGGCATGTTGAACGGTTTTGAAAACAGTTGCTTTTTGTTGCGTAAGATGTTGATATAAAATAGAGTGGCGGCGCATTTGCGCCGCCACTAGTGATGCCGTAGGCATCGGACAATGTTAGCCAGCCGTTTCAACGGCTGGAACGATGATGTGGTTATATTATCAGCGTGCCTTTAGGTACGCGACATGATACATCAACATCCTAGATATATGTCGCGTACCTAAAGGCACGCATGTGTTTTGTTGTATGTTTACCAGCCAATGAATTGGCTGGCTACCTCTGTCATGCCCCGCTGGGGCATTAAGGTTACCTTGTCAGCACCTTGTGGGTTGCGGTGCCGGTCTGGACGAGGTAGAGGCCGGGGTGAGTGACGGGGATGACCATGTCGCCGTGGGCGGCGGTGCGCTCGGCAACGAGGCGGCCCGTCACGTCGTACACCTTCAGCGGCTCGCCCGTGAGGCCTGCCACGTGTATCGTCAGGCCGTGGCTCCACACGCGGATGCTCTCGCCTTCGGCCTCGTCAACGCCCTGCGTGGTGCTCTCAAAGAGGGCGGTGTAGGTGTCGGCATAGCGCACCGTGAAGGTTATGGTGCTGCTCGTCTCGCCGTGGCTCCAGCAGATGAAACGGTAGCCGTAGTTGGGTATTGCGGTGAGCGTCGCCTCGCCGCCTATTGGGTAGGCCCCGCCGCCAACCACGTGACCCATGCGGTCGTCGTTGGCGCGGGCGGTAATCACTATGCTGTCACGTGCAAAAAGTGCCGTGAGGCTCAGGTTGCCGCTGGCGGCAAAGCTGCGGTTGGCCTCGGTGTTGCCGTCGCTCCAGCGCAGGAAATGGCAGTGTGCCGTAGGATAGGCACCAAGGTACACTGTAGCCCCCTCGTCGTATGTGCCGCTGCCGCTCACGCGTCCCAGGGTGGCATCATTGCTCGTAACCGTTATGGTGTAGGTCTGTGTGGTGGGTATCTGACGGAACCTGGCGGTGAACGTGGTGTCGCCCGTCACTGTTATCATGCGTGGGTTGGCGGTGCTGCCGTCGGTCCAGCCCGTGAACTCGCAGCCGCTCGCGGCTATGGCTGCAATGGCCGCCACGGCGCCCTCGTTGTAGGTGCCGCCGCCTATCACGCTGCCCATCGCGGGATTGGCGCTCACCACAGTGACCGTATGCGTGGGTATCACGGGCACCATGCGGAACACGGCTGTAAGTACAGTGTCGCGCGTCACCGTGATGCGGCGCGGGTTAAGTGTCTCGCCGTCGCTCCAATGGTCGAACTCATAGCCGCCGTTGGGCGTGGCCGCAAGGGTTACCATGCTGCGGTAGTCGTAGTTGCCGCCGCCCGTCACGGTGCCGTGGGCGTAGTTGGCGGGCAGGGCGCTGACGCTGAACTGGCGGGTGCCGAAGTAGGCCGTCAGCGTCACGTCGGCGGTGACGGTAATGGTGCGGTGGGCGTTGGTGTCGCCGTCGTCCCAGCGGATGAAACGGTAGCCGTAGTTGGGTGCCGCCGCTATGTTGTGGCGGCTGCCGTAGTTCGCCGAGCCCGAGCCCGACACTATGCCGCACCCGGGGTTGGCGTTGTTGAGCGTCACCGTGAAGGTGGCGGGCTCGAAGTAGGCCACCAGCAGGGTGTCCTGCGTCACGGTGAAGGCGTAGGGGCTTGCCGTGCTGCCGTCGCTCCAGTGCGAGAAGCGGTAACCGCGGTTGGGCGTCACGCGCACCACGCCCTGGCGGCCATGCTGCACGCGGCTGTCGCTCACCAGGTAGGCGCGACCCCACGAGGTGTTGTTCGATGCCACACGCACGTTATAGTAGCGCTCCGAGGCCGTTATCGTCAGGTGCAGCGTGTCGGTGCCGCTGCAGCCGTGTACCGTGGTGTAGCGGTCGATGTAGGTGCCGCTCTGCGTGTAGGTGTGGCTGTTGTTGCGTATCACCCACGTGTAGCTGTTCAAAGCCTCGGCCGTGAAGACCCTGCTGCTGTCGTGGTTGATGGTGAGGTTCAGGGTCACCACGCTGTCGCAGCCTGCCGCGTTGGTGGTGGTATACTTCGCCGTGTCGACGCTGGCTGTAAATGTGCGGCCGTGCCACTCGTAGCTGTTGCAGGCCGCCACCGTCTCGCTGCCCGAGGTGCTGTGGTTTATGGTGAGAATCAGCGTGTCGTTGCCGTCGGTGTATGTGCCGCTGGCGCTGTAGGTGGTGTTGTGCCACCTCAGGTTGCCGCAGGCGGCAATCTCGGTGGTCGAGCAGTGGTTGATGGTCAGATGCAGCGTCACCACGCTGTCGCAGCCTGCCGCGTTGGTGGTGGTATAGGTGGGTGTGGTGGTGCTGGCCGTGTAGTTGGTGCCATGCCATGTGTAGTTGTTGCAGGCGGTGACCGTCTCGGTGCCAGTGGTGCTGTGGTTTATGGTGAGAATCAGCGTGTCGGTGCCATGCTTGTATGTGCCATCGGTGCGGTACGTGGTGCCGTTCCACACCAAGCTGTCGCAAGCCGTAGTCACGGTGGTCGAGCAGTGGTTGATGGTTAGGTGAAGGGTCACCACGCTGTCGCAGCCTGCGGCGTTGGTAGTGGTATAGGTGGGCGTTGTGGTGCTGGTGGTGTAGGTAATGCCGTGCCATGAGTACAAGTTGCAGGCCGTGACGGTCTCTGAGCCCGTGTTGCTGAGGTTGACGGTGAGGTTCAGCGTCACGATGCTGTCACAGTTGTACGCGTTGGTAAGTGTGTCGGTGGCCGTACTGTTGCTGACAGTGTAAGTTGTACCGTCAATCCATACCAAGCTGTCGCACGCAGTCTGAGCATCGGTGCCTGTGTTGCTGTAGTTCACTGTGAGGTTGAGGGTGACGATGCTGTCGCAGCCTGCCGCGTTGACGAGGGTGTCGGTAGCTGTGGTGTTGCTGGCGGTGTAGGTCACGCCGTCAATCCATGTGTAACTGTCGCACGCAGTCTGAACATCGGTGCCTGTGTTGCTGTAGTTTACCGTCAGGTTCAATGTTACCACGCTGTCGCAGCCTGCGGCATTGGTAGTGGTATAGGTGGCAGTGTCGGTCGACGAGGTGAAAGTCCTGCCATGCCAAGTGTAGCTGTCGCAGGAAGTCATAACCTCAGTGCTTGCGCTATTGCATGGGTAACTCCTGACAAGACGGACGGAGCGGCCGTAGTAGCGGTAGATCGCATCGAACGTGCAGAGGGAGTCGCTGTAGAATTCCACGTTGTACGCGCCCATCCTGTTGTCGTACGACGACGACCAGTATAAGCCTTGCGACCCGACGCTTTTGTCCCTAGTGCGGATGCGACAGCCAGCAGCCGGCAGAAACACAGCCCCAGCGTTCTGCATCGCATTCCAGTTGTCGGCAGTGTACTCATTGGCATCCCAGCCTGTGGTGGCTCTTGGCACGAAAGCGCCGCTTCCGTTGTTCTTCATCGGGTCGGAAAAACTGTCTGGCAACAATATCACTCCATGCACGCCAGCGACGGTGGCGTATCCGGCCTTCGACGAAGCGTTTGCGCGTGTATTCAGCAGGTAATACCACTCATTATATGTCAATGTGCGCCATAAACCTGTGGTGTTGCCGCCATTGCTGATGGCATTGTACACGCCCCAATCAGCATTGGCGTATGAGCCGGTAAGGTTGTTGGTATATGCTCCACCAGGGTAGTAGTCGCTGTCTCTGGTGCTTGTAGCCCACGGCTGGTAGCATACTGCGCCACTGTTCCAGCCGCTGGTGCCCCACCCGAAGAGGTCTATCCAGCCACTATAGGTACTGGATATGTTGGCATTGTCAGCACCTATAGTATCATACTGGTGCTCCGCAAAGCGCCACGTGCCGGTAGAGGCCTGATATTGCAGGTTGCCCTGCGAGAAGCGTGCCTTGGTGTTGCGGCCGATGCTGAAGAAACCACTTTTTTCACCTGCAACCGGGTCCAGATTCTGCGCCACGGATGTTGAAGATAAAAATGTCGCAATCATTATGACTGCCGATAAAAGTAATTTTTGTTTCATTTTATTATATATTATATGTTGTTTTGTTAATATTCTACTTTTCAAACAACATATAAAAAAGCGCGGGTCTAAGTCTCGTTGCTTATCCCGCAAATAGAGGCCTTCGCATTGCCCTTTAACTTGGAATAAGCAATGCCGAAGCCCACGCAGACGTATATAGTACGACTACTATATACCAAACATGGACGTTGGACATTGCGTTATTGCGAAGCTAAAGAAAGAAGTTGCGAAGTTCCTATTTGCCGCAGATAAACGCTGTTACAACGTCTTTTCTATATGTCTTGCCGCCCCTCCCGCCGCCTTGGCAGGACGCTTTCCCCTGCTTCGGCTTTGGTCAGAAACGACGCTGCAAAATTACGACTTTTTTGCAATATAGCAAGAAAAAAATTCAAAAACGACTGTTTCGTACAGCCTTTCTACTGCACGCCGAGTTTTTATTAGCAATAAAAACTTTCTTTTATTATCAATAAAAATAGTATATTTGCAAAGTGGACAATAATTGTTGTTATATATGAAGTATGCTGAAATAAAGGATGTTGTAGCTTCTCAAAAGGAATCGGTTGCTCGGAATATCGGCATGAGCCGTGCCATAATCGACAGTGTTGAACTCCCAATAGAGGGCTTTGCCACCATAATTTCGGGCATACGCCGATGCGGAAAAAGTACATTGATGGGACAGGTGATAGCCCGTACACAAGCACCGTGTCTGTACCTCAACTTCGACACTCCACGACTTGTAGGTTTCTCCGCGTCCGACTTTGTATTAATAGACAAAGTGGCAAAGGACGAGGGCGCGCAAAGTCTCTTCTTCGACGAGATACAGACAGTACAGGGCTGGGAGAGCTATGTGCGCAGTGCATTGGACGGGGGATACCATGTAATGGTCACTGGCTCCAACGCTTCGTTGTTGAGCCGCGAACTTGGGACCCGCCTTACGGGCCGCCATATCACACGTGAGCTGTTCCCGTTCTCGTTCAATGAATACTGCAGATTCAAGGGGCTCTCTGCGTCGCCCGAGGCTTGCGCAGGATATCTCAGCGAAGGCGGTTTCCCGCAATACCTTAAGTTCGGCGAAGAGGTGATACTGTCGTCTTTGCTCGACGACATCTTGTATCGCGACATCTCGGTACGGTATGGGGTGAAGGATGTGCAGGCCTTGCGCGAACTCACCTATTATCTTATCACCAACATCGGCAACCTTGTGTCGGCCAACAAACTCACGCAGGCTGTGCATGTGAAGACCGCAAAGACCGTTCTCGAATATTTCTCATACCTATCCCAGACATACCTCTGCTCATTCGTGCCTCGCTATGCCTACTCCTACAAGGCGCAGATGATAAGTCCTAAAAAAGTGTATTGCATCGACAATGGACTGCACTCCATAGTGACCACGTCGGCCACGACCGACGAGGGCCGCAAGCTTGAGAACATGGTGTTCGGCGAGCTGAGACGCCGATGGAGCCAGATATACTACTATAGTGACGAGGGGCATGAGTGCGACTTCGTCGTATGCGAAAAGACACAGCCGTCGATGGTTTTCCAAGTGTGCCACGAGTTGAACCACGACAATGAGGAGCGTGAAGTCGGGGGACTGCTGACAGCCATGAAGGAGCTGCAAATAAGCAACGGCGCTATTCTAACCTTCAATCAAAAAGACATCGTTGTCGAAGGCGGGTATACAATTGCCGTCGTGCCGGTGTGGGAATGGGCCTCGAGCCTTGCCCAAGCATAACGCTGCCCGGAGCGTGTGTCTCTTTCATTGGCAAGACTGACGGTTAGCGGCGGTTACTCGCCGGCGGCGTCGGAGAAGAACTTGTCTTCGAAATTTATCAGGTACACCTTGCGGGTGGCTCGCGTGAAGGCGGTGTAGAACCACCGCAGCAGCTCTTTGTCGAGCATGTCGTCGGTGATATACCCTTGGTCAATGAACACCGTGGGCCACTGCCCGCCCTGCGTCTTGTGGCAGGTCAGCGCATAGGCGAACTTCACCTGCAACGCGTTGAAGTAGGGGTTCGTCTTCACGGCCTTCAGCCGCTCGTACTTGTGCGGCAGGTCGGCATAGTCCTCCATCACGGCGTTGAAGAGGTTCGCCATCTCGGCGGCCGACAGCGACGGGCTGTCGCTGTGCAGCGTGTCAAGCAGCAGCTTGCAGTCGAGCGTCGGCGCGTCGGCGTAGTCAACAAACCTCAGCGTGGCGTCGGCAAAGCGGAAACCATAGAGCTCCTGGAAGTTGCGGGCTCCGAGCACCTCCACGATGTCGCCGTTGGCTATGAAGCTCATCTCCGACGCTTCGTCGGTCCAGAAATAGTTGTTCTTCACCACCATGAGGTAGTCGCCCGCGTTGATCTCCTCTTCGCGGTACAACACCCTGTTGCGTATCCCCTGGTTGAAGAGGTTGGCGCGCTTGTTGGAGCGCGTCACCAGCACCACGTCCTCTATGCCCGTAGCCGAGTACTCGTGCTGCAGCACCTCCTCGAGCGCGGTGCCGGGCAGGCGCACCACGTCGGTGCCGTCGGGCTCGGCAAAGAGCGGCAGCTCAACAGGCTCGTAGGGCCCAAGGGTGGCGAGCCGGTTGCGCAGCACGGTGGCGTCGTGCAGTATGCCCGACTCGTGCTGCTGGCGCACCACCTCGGTAAGCTCGTATTCGTATATCCTCAGACCCGACAGCGACTCCAGGTACTTGGCGTTCAGCGCCGGACTCTCGCCTGCGCCCACCGGCGGCAGCTGGGCGCCGTCGCCCATGAGCAGCAGGCGGCAGTGGTTACCGTCGGCAACGTAGTCGAGCAGGTCTTCGAGCAGGTTGCGCCTTGCCCACCCTGCGCCGCCGTCGGGCGTGTCGAGGCCTATCATCGAGGCTTCGTCGACTATAAACAGCGTGTAGCTGTGCTTGTTGGGAGCACGCACCGTCCTTATGGCGCCGCTGGCGTCGGTGCTGGCCATGTATATCTTCTTGTGTATGGTGTAGGCCTGCTGACCCGAGTAGCCCGACAGCACCTTGGCGGCGCGGCCCGTGGGCGCCAGCAGCACCGTGTGCAGCCGCAGCAGCGGCGCGGTCTGTATCAGCGCGCTCACCAGCGAGGTCTTGCCCGTGCCGGCATACCCTTTCAGCAGGAAGGCCACATGCGGGTCGGCGTCGAAGAGGAAGTCCACCAGCAGCGAGCACGCCTCGCGCTGCCCCTGCGTCGGTTGATGCGGGAAACGCGTGAATATCAGTCGCTCTACGTTGGGATGGCTGCTCATCGGTAAAAAATAAAAAGGAGGTCAACCCAGTGGCTCAACCTCCTCGTAGCTGTTTTGTGATTATCCTGTGGAATACCGTGCTTTACTGAGCCTCGGGAGCCTCTGCGGCGGGAGCCGTGGCTATGGGCGACGTGGCGTTGGCGGCAGGGGCGTTGGACACATTCACCTCGGTGGTGGCAGCGGCTTCGTGCTTGCCGGCGTGGATGGTGGCGGTGGCCGCCAGGCTCAGCACCAGCAGTGCTATGGCGAGCACCCACGTGGCCTTCTCGAGGAAGTCGGTGGTCTTGCGCACACCCATTATCTGGTTGGGCGCCGAGAAGTTAGCGGCAAGTCCGCCGCCTTTGGAGTTCTGCACGAGCACCACTACGGCGAGCAACAGGCATACAATCAGTATCAATACAACGAGGAATACATACAATCCGTTCATGTCGATTTCTTTTTTATTATTTTGTTTTCGTATTGTTTATCTTGTTCTTCAATTCTTCAATTCGGGCTGCAAAAGTACTATTTTTTTCGGGATTTTTATCTATTAATTTTTGATAAATACCTATAGCGCGCTCCAATTTGCCCTGCTTTTCGTATATAAGTGCCAGAGTCTCAGTCTCTATCGACTCGTCGTCGCAGATGCTTTTTTTCGCAAGCACCTCCACCGGTTGCTCTGCGTCGGGGCTGTTTTCGTCCACTTTTATGCTGCCCACTTCCAGAAATTTCGACAAAATTTCGCTCTTCGGAGCGGTTTTGAACGAAACTTCTTGATAGTCATTTATTTCGCGTATAATATCGTACGGTTTTTCCTCTTTGCCCTGCGTTTTCG
The DNA here is from genome assembly GCA_017962615.1 of Bacteroidales bacterium. GTDB lineage: Bacteria > Bacteroidota > Bacteroidia > Bacteroidales > P3 > Colimorpha. The sequence continues at coordinate 24,692 of JAGCUZ010000022.1, forward strand.
GCTGTGCCGGTGCGGCATCCTCGGCTGCCGGTGCGACGTTGGCCACGGCCTCCTGTGCTGAGTGCGCACGCTCCTCCTGGATGGTCTTGTAGGCAGCTTTCAGCTGCTCGATCTGTTCCATAAGCCGTTTGTCGTCGGCAGTGCTCACCTCGGTCGGCTTCACATCGCCCAGGCATGCGCTCACCACACGCGGTTCGGGCATGTGCAGCAGCACCTTAGGCTCGTAGCGCTCCTCCCATTTGTATATCGACACAGCCTTGTCGCTCAAAAGGTCGAGCATCTGCAGCAGCGAGCAGTACGGAAAGCGCGTCTTCTCGGCAATAATGTCCAATTTGTCTTGAAGTGTGTATTCTTTAAGGTTTGCTATTGCGCTGTAAAAGGATGATTTATCCATTTTTTGACAAAGATTTGTTCATAAGTTTCAATTTGCAAATGTACGTTTTTTTCTATAAACTTAAAAATAATAATTTATTTTTCTTTACAACAAACTGTATATCAGTATTTTTAAATTCACAATAGCAAAATCGGCAATAAAAAATGTTGCCGTATCTATTTTTTTTCGTACCTTTGCAACTCCAAAAATGAGTAAACAATGAAGAGAACATTTCAACCATCACGCAGAAAACGAGTCAATAAGCACGGATTTCGCAGCAGAATGTCTACGGCCAACGGAAGGAAAGTTTTGGCTGCTCGTCGCAGAAAAGGCAGAAAAAAACTTACTGTCTCTGACGAACGATAACCGCGTAACGCCACCGACTCGCAGTTATAAAAAAGAAGTATTGCGCGCAATACTTCTTTTTTAGTATATACATACACTATTGTCATCATGCGCAAACCCAAGCAAGATATCGTCCTCACCGACGTTGAGATAGTCGACGCCGCCGCCGAGGGCAACGCCATCGCCAAAGTCGACGGCATGGTCGTCTTCGTACCCTTCGTAGTACCGGGCGACATCGTCGACCTCAGGCTTATAAAGAAGAAGAAAAACTACGCCGAAGCACGCGCCATAGCCGTCAAACGGCCCTCGCCGCTGCGCTCCGAGCCGCAGTGCCAACACTTCGGCGTGTGCGGCGGCTGCAAATGGCAGAACATGCAGTACGACGCGCAACTGCGCTACAAAGAACAACTTGTGCGCGACGTGCTGCAACGCATAGGCCGCATCCCCACCCAAGGCATGCGCCCCATTTGCGGCTCGGACGACATCTTCTACTACCGCAACAAGCTGGAATTCACCTTCTCCAACAAACGCTGGCGCACCGACGACGAGCTGCGCGCCGCCCTTAGCACCGAAGCCATCGGCGGCGAGGCACCTGCAGCCACCGACAACGCCGTAGGCTTCCATGTGCCGACGGTCTTCGACAAAGTGCTGCCCATCGAGCATTGCGCCCTGCAGCGCGACCCGAGCAACGCCATACGCCTTTTCGTGCGCGACTACGCCCTGCAGCACCACCTCTCGTTCTACGACATACGCAACCACTGCGGATTCCTGCGCAACATCGTTATAAGATGCACATCCACCGGACAGTGGATGGTGATACTCGTCGTGGCCGAGCATAACCCCGACCAGCTCTTCCCCCTCCTCGACGCCCTCCAGGAACGTTTCCCGCAAATCACCTCGCTGCAGTATATCGTCAACACCAAGCTCAACGACTCCTACACCGACCAGCAGGTCGTCCCCTACCGCGGCACCGACCATATCGTCGAAGAGATGACGGGCTACGACGGCGACCCCACGCTGCGCTTCACCATCAATCCCAAGTCGTTCTACCAGACCAACTCGGCCCAGGCACGCAAGCTCTACGGCTTCGTGGCCGAGTTTGCCGACCTGCAGGGCAACGAAACCGTCTACGACCTCTACACAGGCACCGGCACCATAGCCCTTTTCCTCGCCTCGCGCTGTCGCAAGGTGGTGGGCATCGAGTACGTCGAAGAAGCCATCGCCGACGCCAAGGCCAACGCCCTCCTCAACAACATAGGCAACGCCACCTTCCATGCAGGCGACATGGCCAAGGTGCTCACCGCCGACTTCATAGCCGCCAACGGCACCACCGACGTGGTCGTGACCGACCCGCCGAGAGCAGGCATGCACGAGAAAGTCATCGAGCAACTCCTTCAATGCCAGCCATCCAAGATAGTGTACGTGAGCTGCAACCCGGCCACACAGGCCCGCGATCTCGCCCTCCTCGCCCCGCGCTACACGGTGGCACGCATCCAGCCCGTCGACATGTTCCCCCACACCCAGCACGTCGAGAACGTCGCCGAACTCCTCCTCACCCCCACAGCCTGACGGCCGTGGTGATGGTGACCGCGGTCCTCGCCGTGGCCTAAACTGTCACCTTGGGCACATATTTTGATTCGTGGCGGCACAATTTTTCTGTCGCCTGGGCGTTAATATTGGGTAACAATTAAAACAAAATCAACCATGAAACGCATCTATACTTTGTTACTCGCGGCTGCAGTGGCTCTCACTATGACGGCCTGCGGCGAGAAGGAGAACACCGACCCCGAAGAGGGTGGCAGCAACAACGGCAATAACGGCACCCCCGCGTCGACCATCAAGACGGGCAAGATAGGTCATGGCACCATCACCATTGGGGGCTACACCGAAGAGACCTACGGCGTGGACTTCAACAACGACGGTACGCTTGAGTTCAAGCTGGGCGCGGGCGGCTATGGCTATGTGGCCTACCAGTGGACCGAAGGCGGCAACAACATCGTCAACAAAGCCGACCAGTGGGACTACATCGAGCCGCTTGCGGCCAATGTGACGGTGGGAGCCTCGAGCCGCTTCGAGGGTCAGGGCGATGCCATGTTCGAGGACATGAACGCGCTGCCCGCCACGTTCTACATCGGCTGCCGCTTCAAGCTCGACGACGGCGTGCACTACGGCTGGGTCAAGGCGAGCCGCCAGGACGGCCGCGAGGTGAGCGTGCAGTGGGATAAGTGCGCCTACAACAGCAAGCCCGGCGAGGCGATAGCCACGGGCAAGGAATAATCAGTCGAACACCTGTACGAGATGCAGTGTGTCGTCATACGCCGCTTGACACGTGGCGTATGACGACACACCGTGACTCGTATTCCTCATCGCCGCCGCGTCGCATAACGACGCTACGGTCTGACAGCTGGCAGTTGCCGTCGTCTGTGGATTACGGCTCTGTCTCATGGCCGCACGTGGTTTGCCGTCGGGAGCCATAAACTTAAACTCGTGAGTGTCACTCACGAGTTAAATGCCGTCGGCCGTGCTCATTCACCTACTCATTCACCTACTCATTCACATACTCATTTACATACTCACTTACATAACCACCTACATACTTATTTACATACCAATGGACTATTATTCCATGAAGTCATTGTTAATATGGAATCCTCCATTCTTGTCCGAGCCCTCATACCTGATGATATTTGCCTTTTTCAACTCTGACAAATATCTATCAACAGTTTTCTTGGGAATACCTGTCGCTTTTTTCCATCTGCGCAAGGGAAGAGGATACTTTTCTCTTCCTTTGCCGGAAAAAAACTCCTTTTCTAGCCTACGTTTTCTTTCAAAAAGTTGCGTTTCTTATTGGAACTTATCTAGTACTGATAAATATCAAGGATAACACGCGGCAGTTGATGTTTCCCGCTGCATTTTATTTCAGCGGTACTCATGGCCTTGCAGGCAAAGTCGGTGGCGTTGCTGATTTTGTAATTTGTGGGAATATGTCAGATGTCTGACATATTATTTATATCTGTTATGCCGTCAGTAACTTGCGGTAGCCTTTTTTTACTTCGTGGAAGTAACGAAGTATCTCTCAATCACTCATATTTCCGGAAAGGATGGCGCGAAGCTGTTTTGTGTCGCGACGGTTGTTCCACAACATAACCACCTTCACTATGTCACCTTCAATGATGTATATGACACTGCTTCTCTTCAACGAAAGCGAACGATATTCCAATCCGCTATTATACTCCGTGAATATTGTACGACCTAACAGCGGAAATCGCGACAGATTTTCAACGTCTTCCAGAATCTCACCATTAACACGCACTGCAGTGTTCAGTCCGAACTTGTCTACAATGTAGTGGAGCACTTCGGCAAGGTCGTTTTGTGCCTGTGTTGTCCATTCAACCTGCATAGGAAGCAAGCAGTTCGTTCATACTCTTCATCACCTCGCTATGCGGCACTGTACGGTCTTTCCCACTATGGAGGTCGGCTACGCGGCGACGGGCCTCTGCTATGGCTTCTTCCTCGGTATAGACACAAGGGAAGTCATCCAGCGACTTGTCAGCCGTCAGTTCCCTTGTGGCAACGTCCACCAAGTGCTGAACCCATTGGTTGATGGCATCCATGCTGGAGAAGGCGGGATTGCTCCGACGGAGAGCTGCCTCATTTACTTGAACGCTTACTGTACACATACTATTATTAATTAGAAGCCAGAAGCCCCTCTCGAGACTTCTGGCTTGATGTCGTACGAAGACTATTCTTCCTCGGCGGCAGCCTCTTCGTAGGCCTTGAGGAGGGCCTGCTGCACGTCGGCGGGGACGAGCTCGTAGCTGCTGAAGGTCATCGTGAAGGTACCGCGGCCGCTGGTGAGCGAGCTCAGGGCGGTGCAGTAGCGGTTCATCTCGGCCAACGGGGCTTTTGCCTTGAGGGTGGTGTACTTGCCCTCGGCATCCATGCCCATGACGATGGCGCGGCGACCCTGCAGGTCGGTCATCACGCCTCCCTGTGCCTCGGTGGGCACGGTGACGGCGATGTCGTAGATAGGCTCCTTAATCTTGGGGTTGGCAAGCTTGAAGGCCTCGCGGAAGGCGGTACGGCCGGCAATCTTGAAGGCGGTCTCGTTGCTGTCCACGGGGTGCATCTTACCGTCGTAGATGTTGACGACGATGTCGCGGGCGTAGGAACCGGTCAGAGGACCCTGCTCCATCTTCTCCATG
>JAGCUZ010000023.1 GCA_017962615.1 Bacteroidales bacterium
ATGCGTGCCAGCGGCACGCGCCCTCGAACCGAGCCGGATATAATATGTACATGGTGGTATATGTCGCCATGCAGGATGTGTCGTAGCACCTGCTGCCTGCCAAATAACGAGACTGTCACCATCTATACAGACTGCTGTAACGAGAGCGCCAATTCTCCGCTTCGCTATCGAAAAAGCCACAGGCTTTTTCTTCACTCCGAAACGCATGTGTGTTCTATACTTAAGGTCCCCAGACTGCGCTTCGCTTGTCAGGGGTTACTTAGAGCACGTGCCGCTGGCACGTTTTTATACGGTGGCATGTCGCGTGCCTGTCACCGCCAACCCGTACCGTCATCACCGGATGCCATTCCTTGTCCATTCCCACCCATTTTTTACCCCTGAAACAATGCAAATATAGGGTACATATAGAGAAGGTATATAGATGATAAAGAGTTGGTCCCACCAACTCCTTATCAACTATATACTTACGATTTACGTTCTATATATCAAAATTGGGGTTTTGTCGCGTTTTGTGCGCGACTTGAAAATGGCTTGTAACTAATTTGGTATAAATGTGTTACGGTGATATTGTGCCCGATTTTGGTGCAAAAACCGCAAAACGCCGTTTTTGCGTTTTTTATGTCCGTGGCGGCATAAAAAAAGAACACGGATCGCACCGTCGGTGCAACCCGTGTTGAAGGTGTTCGCGGTGGTGCCTCAGTGGGCTATTGCATTACGAGGCGTTTGGCGGTGGTGGCGTGGTGGTTGGATGTTGTGTGATGCTACTCGTTGCGCACCTCGTGCAGCTCTATCTCGTAGATCATCGGGGTGTAGGGGTTGTCGGGGTTGGCACCCATGCAGGTCTCGTGGGGGAAGTAGAAGCGGAACTTCGACCCGGCGTTCATCAGGCACAGGCCTTGTATCAGCCCCTGGAACATCGGCTCGCCCACAACGTGCGTTATGGGGTCGCGGTTGCCGTAGGTCTTGTCGTATTCTTTGCCGTCGATGGTGAACGAGCGGTAGTCGAACACCACCACCTGGCGGTACTTGCACACGGGGCCGTGGCCCGCCTGTAGCACCTCGTAGTAGAAACCGTCCTTGGACTTCTTCACGTTGGGGTTCTCTTTCTGCAGCCGTGCGAAGTAGTCGTCCTCGCCCGCCGTGGCCTCTTCGACGGCGCGTTGCTGCGCCTGCTTCTGGCCCAGGGATATCAGCATGTTGAGCTGCTCGAGGGCTGCGTAGTACTGTGTGTCGTTGAGGGGCGACGCCTTGCCTTCGAGGGTGGCTTGTATGGCTTTAATTATGATGTCGTTGTCGACGGTGAGGCCCATCTGTCCGAGTCCTTTGAGGCCTTGGGCGGTCTGCATGCCTATGGCCCAGTTGAGGGTGTCGCTGTTGCTGGCAAGGCGCGGACTCTTGGCGCCGCACGACGCCATTGCCGCGCATATCGCGGCAATGCTGACGGTTAATGCAATTCTTTTCATCGGTGTTTTATTGTTATGTGACGTGTGAAATTGTATGAATATCTTGAGATTATACTGAAACGTTAATTGCCGTGTAATTATCCGTTAATTTTCATTAATCTTTTGTTCTCAATAATTAATTAATGGTCAATTAACGGGAATTGACGTTAATATTACTTTCCGCGGCCTTGCACGATTATTATCACCGTGTAGAGCAGTATCTTGATGTCGGTGGCAAGCGACATGTTCTCGAGGTACAGCAGGTCGTAGCGCATGCGCTCCACCATCTCGTCGACGTTCTCGGCATAGCCGAACTTCACCTGCCCCCACGACGTGATGCCGGGCTTCACCTTCTGCAGCAGCAGGTACTCGGGCGCACGCTCCACTATCTGGTCGATGAAGTGCTGCCGCTCGGGGCGCGGCCCCACCAGCGACATGGTGCCGCGCAGCACGTTGTAGAACTGCGGTATCTCGTCGAGGCGCACCTTGCGCATGAAACGTCCGAAAGGCGTGATGCGCGGGTCGTTGTCCTTCGACAGGGCCGGACCGTCGGCCTCGGCATCCACGTACATCGACCTGAACTTGTGCATCTTGAACGGCTTGCCGCCAAGGCCTATGCGCTCCTGCGCGTAGAGCACGGGGCCCGGCGAGGAGCATTTCACTATGATGGCCGTCACCAGGTACACCGGCGACAGAAGCACCATGGCCAGTATCGACACGGTGATGTCGATGGCACGCTTCACCGAGTACTGCCATTCGGCCATCAGCCTGGTGTTCAGCGTGATGAGCGGCGAGTGGAAGATGGAGTCCACCTTCACCGAGCCGTATATGATGTCCCTCAGGTTGGGCGTTATCTTTATCAGCAGGTCGTCGCGGCGGTTAAGCAGGCGCAGTATCTCGTTGATGCTCACCCCCTCGGTCTCCTCGAGGGCGATGATGACCTCCTCCACCTTGTAGCGCTCGAGGCTGTCGTTGATGCTGTCGATGCCGCCCAGGTAGGGCATCACCCCGTCGAGCTTGGCGTTGCGCCCAGCGCCGCCCACGCTCACGTAGCCCGCGAAGCGCTCGCCCGAGTAGACCTCCTGCCGCTCGAGGTCGAGGTAGGTCTGGTAGGCCCGCTCGGTGCTGCCTATGAGCAGGGTGGGGAAGCCCAGCGTGCGACGGTGTATGCGGTTCACCGTGCGCGTGGTGAGCGTCAGGCGCGGTATGTAGGTGAGGGTGAAGTGCACGACGAGCAGGAAGAGGAACGACACGTAGTAGTATTCGTACTTGCTTATCTGGTCGTCGAGCATGATGACGAAGAATATCACCAGGGTGCCGAGCACCGTGGCTATCGCCGTTTCCTGCAGCTCTTTGAGCCTCGCCTTGCGGAACACGCCGCTGTAGCTGCCCATCAGGGCGTAGAGCAGGCACCAGCAGGTGGGTATCACCGCCAGGCCCAGCCACAGCTTGGGGTCGGTCAGTAGTGTCTCGGCATTCACCGACGCCGCTCCCTCCAGCCTTATCTTCCTGAAAGCGAACAGCGACGCCCACGCCAAGGCGGCCGCCACGAAGTCGCATATTATATACCTCAACTGTTGTGCGCGCTGGTTCATATCACAAGCAGTTTCATGTTGTCGAGGTACACGTCGCCCTCCTTGCCGTCGCTGTTGAACACGGTGAAGAAGAGCCTTATGTCGGGATAGTGGCCGTGGTAGCGCCACACCTTGCCGAGGTTGATGTATATCTTCTGCCAGCTCTCGTTGGCATAGAGCATCATGGCCGAGTTGGTCTGCTCGGCTCCGCCGGCTATCGTAGGACTCTTGATGCCCACGCTCATGTTGAAGTCGGTGCGGTAGTCCATCTCAAGGTACAGGTACGACGTGGGGTCGGCCACGTGTATCGTCGTGTCGCTCCAGAAGTTCACCTCCGCGGTGCCGCTGCCCACATGTATCACGCCCGAGCCCGTGCCGGTGCGCACCAGGTCGGGACGGTCGGTGACGCGCCCCACGCAGCTGTCGAGCGACACGTCCATCTGTATCTTTTCGAAGAACTCGTGCCACGCCACCTCGGTGAAGCGGTTCACCGTCGTCGTCACCGTGCCGAGGGCTGTCGTCGAGTCGGGTACGAGGCGTATGTCGTTAAGCGTTACTGCGTTGTAGTAGGGGTAGGCTATGCGCGTGGCGGCAATGCCGTTCTGCTTCACCACGGGCGTCACCACCAGCCGCTTCACCGTGCCCTGGCGCAGCACCGGCACCTTGCAGGGCAGCTGGTAGGTGCCGAGAACCACCTCGGAGGTGTCGTTCTCGAAGTACAGGCTCAGCTGCACCGCGTCGATGGCCTGCGTGGCCAGGAAGCCCTCGCCGTACAGGGCCGACCAGCTCGACTGCGGGTCGTCGACAACCCTGACTCCCTCCACGCTCAGGTAGGCAGGCACCTCTTGCAAGCCATCGAACCTATCGCAGCCGCAGGCCAGCACCGCCAGCAGAGCCGCCACGGCCGTCCATGCGCCGCGCCACTTGACGCATCGTTTGTTATTTGTCGTATATGTCATGCTCGTTATTATAATTTACGATACCATAACTGCATATTCACTTCTTTATTGTGACAACCGCTAAAAATATCCTCCCGCCGCCCCTGTGGCAACCACTAAATATCCTCCCGCCGCCCCGCCCGCCATGCCCCCTTGCTCGGCAAAACTGTTTAACGCATTAAACAAAAACCAGCCAAATCTGTTTAACCTGTTAAACAAAAATAACCAATATTTGTTTAACATATTAAACAATTTTTTGTATCTTTGCATAATAAAATATTGCTCTATGGAAACGTTGTTTTCTTTGCAAAGAAATCTGCTACAGAATGTTAGTGTTGCGTTTGTGCGCTCGCTGATGAACAAAATCGACTGGGATAACAACCGTCTGATTGGTATTCGTGGCCCTCGCGGTGTGGGCAAAACCACCCTCATGCTGCAGCACATCAAGCAGCGTTACGGCGTGGCGACGCGCAAAGCACTGTACGTCAACCTCGACAGCGCCTACTTTGCGCGCCACGACCTGATGGACGTCGTGCAGGCGTTCCATGCCGCCGGTGGCGTGTGCCTGCTGCTCGACGAGGTGCACAAGTATCCACATTGGAGCCAGTGCGTCAAGAACATCTATGACATGTATCCAGCTATGAAGGTGGTCTTCTCAGGCTCGTCGCTGTTGCAGATTCTCAACGCTGAGGCCGACCTCTCGCGCCGCTGCGTGAGCTATACCATGCAAGGCCTCTCGTTTCGCGAGTACCTGCGTTTCTACCATAAAGTTGCAATCCCTGCCTACCCGCTCGAAACCCTGCTGCACGATGCCGACAAGGTGTGCGTCGATGTGCTCGGCATGGTGCGTCCGCTTCAGTATTTCGGCGACTATCTGCGCTCGGGCTACTACCCCTTCCGCAAGGAGAACCCGGCTGCCTACGACGGCAAGGTCGAGAATGTCGTCAACATGGTGCTCGGCATCGAGCTGCCGCAGCTCAGAGGGGTAGATGTGGGCAACGTGCGTAAGCTCAAAGCCCTGCTTGCCGTGCTGGCTACCGAGGTGCCTATGCTGGTCGACATCAGCAAGTTGTCGCGCACCACAGAGCTGAGTCGCGTGAGCCTCACGGCCTACCTGCACCATCTGGAAGAGGCCGAGCTCATCCGCCTACTCTATTCCGACGACACCTCGGTGCGGCGCATGCAGAAGCCCGACAAGATTCTGATGGACAACCCCAACCTGTGCCACATTCTCACACTCGGCAACGCCAACGAAGGCACCGTGCGTGAGACCTTCTTCTGCAACCAGCTGGCCTACAGGCACGCCGTGGAGTACACGCGCCCCGCCGACTTCCGTGTCGACGGACGCTACACCTTCGAGGTGGGCGGCCCCTCAGAGGACGGCAGTCAGGTGGCCGACCGCAACGACGCCTACCTCGCCTGCGACGATATCGAGTACCCCATGGGCAACAAGCTTCCCCTATGGCTCTTCGGCCTCATGTACTGACCTGCCCCATTTCCCAGAGGGGTGCTATACGTGTACATATCTTTGAAACCAGGTTTTTTGCGGTGTTTTTCATATGTGGAGTGTTGTTTGAGATGTTTTATAAACAGTGTGTTGCATCATTATGCAATTTGCATTATGCAAAATGAATAATTTAATTTGCATAATTGAGGCTGCCGGGTGACGGTTTGTAAGAGTAATATTGAGGTAAAATGTTACGTCGTCACTACGGTAACTCACTTTTTTAGCCGTAGTAGGTGGCGCTGTTGGCACTTTTTTTGTGACGTTTTAAAAAATTAACGTATCTTTGCATTTTATTTCGTAGAGAAAATGGAAGTAAGCATTACAAGAACGTTCGACCTGCTGGAGCACCTGATTGTCAACTATCCGAAGGACGATATCTTTGCGGCGAAGCGCAATGGTAAGTGGGAGTGCTACAGTGCGCACGACTATTATAAATATGCACATTACCTGTGTTATGGCTTGTGCGGCCTGGGCTTGCAGCCTGGTGACCGTGTGCTGACGATGAGCTCGAACTGTCCGGAGTGGAACTTCATGGACATGGCTCTGGCCATGGGCGGCTTCATACATGTGCCTATATATCCCACGTTGAGCGTGGAGAACTACACCCATATACTGCGCCACAGCGAGGCCAAGCTGCTGCTGGTGGAGAGCAAGGTGCTGCTGAAACGTATACGTCCGGCGCTGGATGCGTTGGGCGACGACGCACCGCAGGTGTACACGTTGGCCAACATACCCGAAGAGCATCAGATGATGGAAATACTGCGCCTTGGCATAGCGGGCAGAGACACCTACCTGCCGCTGGTGGAGCAGCGCAAGCGCGACATAAAGGAAACCGACTGGGTGACGCTGATTTACACGAGCGGCACGACGGGCGACCCGAAGGGGGTGATGCTGTCGCACCGCAACATCTGCTCTAACTTCTTGGCTCACGCCAACGTGAACGCTATGGACAGCAGCTGCAGGGCGCTGAGCTTCTTGCCTCTGAACCACATGTATGAGCGCAGCATGAACTATCATTTCCAATACCTTGGCGTGAGTATATATTATGCCGAGAGCATGGGCACCATAGCCGCCAACCTGGCGGAGATTCATGCCAACGGCTTCACTGCAGTGCCGAGGGTGCTGGAGATGATGTACGACAAGCTATATGCCGCCGGCAAGGACTTGAAGGGATTCAAGAAGTGGATGTATTTCAAGGCTATAAGGCACGGCGAGCATTATGACCAGACCATCATTAAGAAGCTGTCGCCCTATTTTCTTCTGAAGCAGAGGATATACGACAGACTGGTGTACCGTCACTGGCGCGAGCGCTTCGGTGGCAACAGGATGACCATCATAACGGGCAGCAGCGTGCTGCCGCAGCACGTGTTACGGCTGTTCAGTGCCGCAGGACTCGACATATACGAAGGCTACGGCTTGTCGGAGACGTCACCGGTTATAGCTGTCAACAATCAGAAGCTGGGTATCAGGCGCTTCGGCACCGTTGGCCCCATCTTGGAAGGCGTGGAGGTGAAGTTTGCCGACGACGGCGAGATACTGGCACGCGGTCCCAACGTGATGATGGGCTATTACAAAGACGAGGCCTACACACGCGAGGTGATTGACGAGGACGGTTGGTTCCACACGGGCGACGTGGGGACTATGGTGGCCGGCAAATTCCTCAAGATTACCGACAGGAAGAAAGATATCTTCAAGCTGTCGGCAGGTAAATATGTTGCTCCGCAATTGATAGAGAATAAGTTGCGCGAGTCGGTGTATATCGACCAGGTGATGGTGGTGGGCGCGAACGAGAAGTTTGCCTCGGCAATAATATCGCCCAACTTCAACACGCTGCACTACTGGGCGTTGAAGCACATGATGCACTACCGCGACAACGTGGAGCTGATAGGCATGCCCGAGGTGCAGGCCAAGTACAAGAGTCTGATTGACGAGATGAACAAGATGTTCGCGCCGCACGAGCAGATAAAGGCCTTCAGGCTGGTGGCCGAGGAGTGGACGTCGGGCAACGGTCTGCTCTCGCCCACGCTGAAGCTGAAGCGCAACCTGCTGAGCGATAAATATAAAGGAGTTATAAGCGGCATTTACAACAAGGACGAGGCTCCGGCGGGTCTGTTCTCGGCGTTCAGACAGGTGGAGCTGCCGTCGATAAGAGACTTGATAAAGAGACAATAGCGGTGTGACGCAGGGACATGGCTGAGAAGACGAAAGACAAGGACACACCGTTGATGCGGCAGTATGCCGAGATGAAACGCAAGTTTCCCGACGCCATGCTGCTGTTCCGTGTTGGCGACTTTTACGAGACGTTCAGCGACGACGCGGTGAAGGCTTCGGGCATACTGGGCATCACGCTGACGCGCAAGGCGAGCGGCAACGGCAGCTACACCGACCTTGCCGGCATACCCTATCATGCACTGGACCAGTACCTGCCGCGACTGGTGCGGGCTGGCATGAGGGTGGCTATATGCGAACAACTGGAAGACCCGAAGACCGCTAAAGGACTGGTGAAGAGGGGTATCACCGAATTGGTGACGCCGGGCGTGTCGTACAACGACATGGTGCTGGAGGTGAAAGAGAACAACTTCCTCTGTGGCCTGCACCTTGGCGATAAGGTTCACGGAGTGGCGTTCCTCGACGTGTCGACAGGCGAGTTCTACCTGTCGCAAGGCGATATGTCGCACGTTGACAAGCTGCTGCAGAGCTTCAAACCTACCGAAGTGGTGTTGCAGCGCAAGAAACAGAGAGAATTTCAGGAACGTTTCCCTGAGAAATACTACACCAACACCTTCGAAGACTGGGTGTTTACGAAAGACTTCGCCCAAGAGCTGCTGCAGAAGCAGTTCGGAACCACCTCGCTGAAAGGCTTCGGTGTGGAGGAACTGGAGGAGGATGTCGTGGCGGCAGGTGCCGCCCTGTACTACCTTCAGGATACGCACCACGACAAGACCGGACATATTTGCAAGCTGTCGCGCATAGAGGAAGACCGTTACATGTGGCTTGACAAGTTCACCATGCGCAACCTGGAGCTCGTTAGCAGTCCCAACGACAAGGCGCGCACCCTGCTCGACGTTATAGACAACACGCTGACGCCCATGGGCGCCAGGCTTTTGCGCCGATGGATCGTCATGCCGCTTAAGGAGAAGACCCGCATAGAGGGGCGTCTGAACGTGGTGGACCTGCTGGTGCGTGACGTTACGCTCCGCGAAGGGCTGCAGCAGCATGTGAGGGGCATAGGCGACCTTGAGCGCTTGATATCGAAGGTGGCAGTGGGACGCGTCACGCCGCGCGAGTTGCAGCAGCTGAAGCGCGCGCTGGGCGAGGTGGCGGTCATCAAACAGATATGCCGAGACTCGGGACACGAGGCGTTGGTGCGCTTCGGCGAACAGCTGAACGACTGCCGCGCTATATACGACAAGATCGACCGTCAGATACAGCCCGACCCGCCTGCCAAGCTTGACAAGGGCGGAGTAATAGCCGCGGGTATCGACGCCGAGCTTGACGAGCTGCGTGCCCTGTCGGGCAGCGGCAAGGAATACCTTGCCAACATGCAGCAGCGCGAGATAGAAGCTACGGGCATCAGCTCGCTTAAAGTGGGCTATACCAACGTGTTTGGCTATTACCTTGAGGTTACCAACGCGCACCGCGACAAGGTGCCGGCAGAGTGGGTGAGGAGGCAGACCCTCACCAATGCCGAACGTTATATAACGCCAGAACTGAAACAGTATGAGGAGCGTATCCTTGGAGCGGAGGAGAAAATCCTCGCGCTGGAGGCTCGGCTCTACGAGGCGTTGTTGCAGGAGCTGGTGGAGTATGTGCCGCCGATACAGCTCGACGCGCAGGTGGCGGCGCAGATAGACTGCCTGCAGAGCTTCGCCTCGGTGTCGCTGGCCAACGGCTACTGCCGTCCGCAACTGACCGAAGAGCCTGTTATTGATATAAAGGACGGCCGTCACCCTGTCATAGAGACGCAACTGCCGATAGGTGAGCAGTATGTAGCCAATAGCGTGCGGCTCGACGCTGACGAGCAGCAGATAATGATTATAACGGGGCCCAATATGTCGGGTAAGTCGGCGCTGCTGAGGCAGACGGCGCTCATAGTGCTGCTGGCGCAGATAGGGTGCTACTGTCCGGCGGCCAAGGCCGAGATAGGCATTGTTGACAAGATATTTACAAGGGTAGGGGCGTCAGACAACATATCTTCGGGCGAGTCGACCTTCATGGTCGAGATGAACGAGACCGCGAGCATCCTCAACAATGTTAGCGACCGCAGTTTGGTGCTGCTCGACGAGATAGGGCGCGGCACCAGCACCTACGACGGCATCAGCATAGCCTGGGCCATTACAGAGTATCTGCACGAGTGTAAGGACCGCCGTCCTAAAGTGATGTTTGCCACGCATTATCACGAACTTATAGAGATGGAAGAGACCTTCCCGCGCATAAAGAACTATCATGTGGCGGTGAAGGAAGTCGACAACAAAGTGATATTCCTTCGCAAGTTGAAGCCGGGAGGAAGCGAGCACAGTTTCGGTATCCATGTGGCACGTATGGCAGGTATGCCGCCGCAGGTGTTGAACCGGGCCAACGCGATGCTCGAAATGATGGAGTCGAAAGCAGAAAAAACAGATAAAATTGATGGGTCAAAAATCGAAAAAAAGGCCTCGTCGAGAGAAAAAAATCAGTACGGAGAGGGGTATCAACTCAGTTTTATCCAGCTTGACGACCCAACATTATACGAGATACGAGATAAACTGTTAGATATTGATATTGATTCGCTTACGCCGATAGAAGCGCTGCTTAAACTGAACGAGATAAAAAAAATTGTAGCGAAAAAATAAAAAAGTTTTCACCAATTCAAAAAATAGTTGTACTTTTGCACTCGTTTTTGCTGAACCGGCAAGGACTAAAAAACGGAGCATCCGGCTCCTTAAAATAACGCGGAAATAGCTCAGTTGGTAGAGCACGACCTTGCCAAGGTCGGGGTCGCGAGTTCGAGTCTCGTTTTCCGCTCAACAAAGCAAGGGAACCCCTTCGCCGCGAAGAGAGCGTCAGCGGAAATAGCTCAGTTGGTAGAGCACGACCTTGCCAAGGTCGGGGTCGCGAGTTCGAGTCTCGTTTTCCGCTCAAGCAAGAAACCCAATCGCTCTGG
>JAGCUZ010000024.1 GCA_017962615.1 Bacteroidales bacterium
ACCCTATATTTGCGTTGGGAGGGGGTGGAAATTTGGGGTTGAATGGGGTGGGACATGGAGAGGGTGGGGGTGAAAAATGGAGAGGTCGTGGGTGGGGAATGGGGTGGATGGGAGTTGGAAATGGAGAGGGTGGGAACGGGATGGATGGCGTAGGGATGGATGATTATGGGCATGAAGCGGGGGCTTTACAGGTGCAAAATTGCCTGTTGCGGAGGCTTTACAATATGTATTGAGTGCTATCGGGAGGGGGTGCGGTGTGTTAAAAAGTGTTAAAGTGGCGGTGACGGTTACTTGCGGTTACCGTATTACTTACCCCGAGGTTAGTGGCTTACGCGCGGGTACCCTCTTGCGGGGTTTGGGAAATCGTTGTACTTTTGCAACCGAAATCAAATAAAGAAAACAATGAAAAAATCGATTATCATTATGGCCGCAGCCGCCATCTTCGCCGTAGGCTGCAAGAATGTTAACAATCAAAATGATACTGTTATGAACGCACAGAAAGAAATGGTGGGCCAGTTTCAGGCCTACGAGCTTGACGGATTCAAGCTGCATGTCTACAATTCGAACGACGTCATGTACGACGCCAGCTACATCATCGAGGGTCGCGACGGCTTGGTGGTGATGGAGTACCCCCTGTTCAAGGTCAACGCTGCCGAATTTGCCGAATACATCAAGGCTCTCGGCAAGCCCGTGATGACCGATATCACCGACTACCACCTGGGTGGCAGCGACACCCTGCCCCTGACGATGCCTGAGGGTATGCCCGCCTTTATCGAAGGTCCTGTCTATGGCGGCATGATGAAAGGCTTTGCCGAGCAGTTTGGCGAGACAATGGTTGACCTGCCCACGCAGAAGGCCGCCGAGGTGCCTTTCGGCAGCACCCAGCAATATGCCGGTGTAAGCTTCCGCTTCGACCGCGGAGCCTCCTCCGACTTCCCTGGTGCCATGATTCTCATTGGCGGTCAGGTGTGCTATACACACTGGGCTCCCTATCAGATGCACATGAGCCCGTTGCAGATGGGTAGTGCAGCGGCTATCGACGCCGAGCTGGAGACCACGAAGGCCAGTCTTGCCACGGGTGCCCGCTACTTCATTGGCGGTCACGGTGGATTGGTAGAGAAAGCCGCCGTCGAAGCCCGCATCGCATACCTCGAGAAAGTTAAGCAGCTCCGCGCCGAGTGCAAGGATGCCGCCGCCTTTGCCGATGCCCTTGCCAAAGCCTACCCCGACATGCCCGGCGATATTGCCCCGTTGGCAGAAGCTCTATACAAATAAACTTTCTTCATTCCTTATAGCAACACGGGCGGGCTTCAACTAAAAAAGTCCGCCCGTTTGCGAAAAAAGTCGTACCTTTGCAAATTGAAAATATGTTTGCCTTATGACCAAAGACTTTATTCAGGATCCTATCTTCCCTGAGTGCCCGATACGCAATGTGCTGGCGCGCATCAGCGGCAAGTGGACGCTGGCGGTGCTCTACACGCTGGGCGGCAGCGATGCCCCCATGCGTTTTCGCGACATTGAGCAGAAGAACCCCGACTGTTCGCAGAAGATGCTCACGCAGACGCTGCGCGGGCTGGAGGCCGACGGGTTGGTGCAGCGCACAGTATATGCCGAGATGCCGCCACGCGTAGAGTATTCGCTTACTGAGCGTGGACACTCATTCCTCCCCGTATTGCGCCAACTCCTCAACTGGGCATACCAAAACCTTCACGATATCATTTCCGACCGCAAGAAATACCATGAACAGGATTGAAAACATAGACTTCTGCATCCGCTACCTGCTGGAGCATAATGGGGTGGATGCCGAGATGCCCGAGACGCTGCAGGAGAAACAACTGCTGCTGCGGGCGCTGATGAATGTGTGGGAACCTCAGCCACTGAGCGATAAGTTCCTGCAGGCGCAGGATGCGGAGCTGCAGATGCAGCTGCAGGACAAGGGAATTGTTGAGATTGAGAACGACAACATATCAACGTGTCAATATATCAACGTATCAACATCCCTCTGGAAGGGCGATATTACCCGGCTCAAGGTGGACGCTATAGTCAATGCCGCCAACAGCAGGGGTCTGGGCTGCTGGCATCCGTTGCACGCCTGCATCGACAATGCCATCCACTCGGCGGCGGGGTTGCAGCTGCGGCAGGAGTGCGACAATACATTGCGTGGCGGCGAGATTGCCACAGGCGAGGCTATTATCACGCAAGGCTACAACCTGCCCGCAAGGTATGTCATACATACCGTGGGGCCGATTATAGCCACCGGCATCCCGACCCAGGAGCAGGAGCGCCAGCTGGCCGACTGCTACCGCAACTGCCTGAGGCTGGCCGAAGAGAATGGGTGTCGCAGTATAGCTTTCTGCTGTATCTCCACGGGAGAGTTCCATTTCCCCAACCAGCGTGCCGCTGAAATTGCTGTAGAAGCATGCAGGGATGCTCGAATCAAGGTTGTGTTCAACGTTTTCAAAGATATCGACTATGACATCTACCGTCAGCTACTTGGAGCGCATTGAGTCGTTGCGTCAAGCCATCAAGGATGCCGACCGCATCATCATCGGCGCGGGCAGTGGTCTATCAACTGCCGCAGGGCTGGATTATGCCGGCGAGGACTTCCGCCGCGAGTTTGCCCCGTGGATTGAGCGCTACGGCATCACCGACCTCTATTCCTCAAGTTTTCACCCCTTCGAGACGCCTGAAGAATATTGGGCTTGCTGGGCAAAGCACATCTGGTTCTGCCGTTACCGCACGGGGGCGCTGCCGCTCTACAAGCGGCTGCGTGAATTGTTTCCCGAGGCTTTCGTGGTGACGACCAATGTCGATGCACAATTCGAGTTGGCAGGTTTCAACAAGGAGAACATCTTCGCCACGCAGGGCGACTATGGTCGGTTCCAACCCGCCAGCGGCGAGCCTGAGATAACATGGAGCAACCGTCGCTGGGTGGAGCAGGTGCTGCCGCTCATCGACGACTGCCGCATCCCCGCCAACATGATCCCACTGACTGAGGACGGCCGCCCCGCAGCGATGAATCTGCGCGTGGATGACACCTTCGTCGAGGATGAACACTGGCACTGGCAGGCAAAACGCTATAGCGACTTTGTGAAGGAGGGCTCGCAGGGCAACCTTTTGCTGTTGGAATTCGGCATCGGCTACAACACACCCGGCATCATCCGCCTCCCCTTCGAGGAGATGGCACAGCGCTTCCCAAACACCACCCTCGTCCGCTTTAACCGCGACAATCCCGAGGCATATTTACAAGATATGCCACGTTTTATTTCTTTTACCGAAGACATCAACGAAATCCTAAGCCAGCTATGATAGAGCAAGCAATGGAGTTCCTCCGCGAGCACCCTGAGGGCATGCTGGCGACAGTGAGTGACAATCGCCCGCAGACGCGTGTGTTCCAAGTGATGAAGGTTGACGGCTCCACCCTCTGGTTCGCCACTGCACCGCAGAAAGCTGTGTGGCAGCAGCTACAGGCTAATCCCGCCGTGGAGTTCCTTGCTCTGCACGACCGCGTTTCCGTCCGCTGTTCCGGAACGGCATTGTTCGATGTTGACGACGACACAAAGCGTTGGATTTACAACCACAATCCCGTCCTCCCGCGCCTCTATTCCTCTTACGACACTCTCGCATACTTCCGCCTCCCCATTGCCCGCCTCGAATACTTCGACCTTCGCCCCACACCGCCTGTATCCCTCAGCTTCGACCTCTCCACGGGCGCGGTTACCGAAGGCTTCCGCGGCGAACGGTTTTACCATAAGGCCAAGTAAACGCTGCCGAGGGGCAATATTTCCGATAATCGGGCGTTAATGATACAAAGTTTGAAGGTATGAAAAAAGCAATTCTGACTATCGCGGTGGTGTGCGGCATCGGGTTGATGTCGGCCTGCATGAATGCGGCGCCCAAGGTGGACCCCAACGACACGGCTATTTTTACTATTTCGGATGATGACCCGGAGTTTCCGGGCGGCGAGGATTCGCTGTATGCTTTCTTTAGAAAGAACATCCGCTATCCAGAAGCGGCTAAAGAACAGCAGGTGGAGGGGCGCGTGTACGTGAGGTTCGTGGTTGAGAAAGACGGCAGCATCACCAACGCCGAGGTGCTGCGCGACGTTGTGTACGGCAGCGAGGAGGCCGACAGCCTGGCCGCCGAGCTTGGGTGCGGCGCCGAGGTTCTGCGTGTGATAGACATGATGCCGGCATGGAAGCCCGCCGTATTTCACGGCTATGTGGTACGGCGCCAATACGTAGTGCCTGTCCAATTCTCCTTGACCGATTCCCAGCCCTGAAGCGATATATGCGCGGTGAATGCGACCCGATGAAACAAGAGGCAATAATCGCAATATGCCTAGATTCTACAAATACTGTTATTACCGGCTGGTGAGCATGTTTCACAAGCATGGTTTCACCGATACTTATTACGGTACAACCAGGTTGCGCAACTACGCGTCATCGATGGCAGTGGTGACGCTGATACAATGGGCCAACCTGAATACGTTGCTGATTATTCCCGCTCTGGCGCTGAAGAGGCAGATGCCGGATTATGTCGGTATAATCATTCTTGCGGCTCTCGCCATATACAATATGTTCGTGTTGAACATTTACCGGCTGTACGCCGAGGGCGAGGAGCGCTGGAAGGACGAGCCTCCGCGAAGCAGGAAAACCAGGAAATGGCTCGTTATACTGTTCTCTGTGGCAAGCCTCGTTATGATGATTGTAGCCATAAGGATAGTTTATGCGCCACATACGTTGTCGATTCCACATTAGGAAAGAGTGTATCGAAGGGCATGAAAAGAGAAAACATATTTAATTTAACTTTTACGAAATGAAGAAGATATTTCTAATGGCACTGTTGGCTATGGCTACGTGCTTTGCAACAGTTGGTTGCACAAAAGACGATGACCCGAAACCGGAGGACAACACGGAAATCAACGGCGGCTCGGGGACGAATGGCGGCTCGGGGACAAATGTAAGCTCCAACCCGTTTGCCGGCAACACCTACAAGGCTGTTGGTGAAGGAAGAGACGAGAATGACTATTTTGCGTTTGCGGAAACGAAAGTGTCGTGGGGCCCTGACAATGAGTTCAACTACACGTATAACGAGGAGACGTTTACTTTGTTGAGGGGTGCAACTGAGGTGGCAATAGTGTCTTATGTGTTTTCAGAAGACAAGAACACGCTGACGCTGTCATCGTCATCAGGTATTTCCGGGACATACGCCAAGCAGTAATCGGCAGCCGGGGCGATTGCAGGCTATCCCAGCAGGATGTCCATGGCCATCATCAGGACGAAGCCGAGGGCGAAACCGATGGTGGAGAGGTTGGTGTGGCGGCCTTGCGCGGCCTGGGGGATGAGCTCTTCGACCACCACGTACATCATGGCTCCGGCGGCGAAGGCCAGCAGGTAGGGTAGGGCTACGCCGAGCACACCGGCCAGCAGCAGTATGGCCACCGAGCCGAGGGGCTCGACCACGCCGCTCAGCGTGCCGATAATGAACGACCGCAGGCGCGAGTTGCCTTCGGCGTGCATGGGCATTGAGATGATGGCCCCTTCGGGGATGTTCTGCAGGGCTATGCCTATAGAGACGGCCAGGGCGGCGCTGAGCGTAAGTCCGTGCGACTCGCCTGCGAAGACCACGCCTACAGCCATGCCTTCGGGCAGGTTGTGGATGGTGACGGCGAGCGCCAACATCGCCGTGCGCGAGAGGCGCGAACGGGGTCCCTCGGCTTTCTGCGAGCCTACGTGCAGGTGGGGCGTCAGCTCGTCGATCAGCAGCAGGAACACGATGCCGGCAAGGAAGCCTACGGCGGCGGGGGCTACGGCTGCCAGGCTCGACGGGGCCGAGAGGGCGCCTGCCATGTCTATCGACGGTATGAGCAGCGACCACACGCTAGCGGCCACCATCACGCCGCTGGCGAAGCCCAGGAGGGTCTTCTGCAGCCTGTCGGGAATCTCCTTTTTCATGAAGAATACAAAGGCGGAGCCCAGCATGGTGCCAATCAATGGCAGTAGTATTCCGATAGTTATTGGTGTCATGATACTGCGGTGTTGTTGTTTCGGTATTCCTTAGGGGTGCAGCCTTTTAGGCGTTTGAAGAAGCGTGCGAAGGTGGTGGTCTCGGCGAAGTGGAGGCGGTCGGCAATCTGGGCGACGGTGAGGGTGGAGGTCTGCAACAGCCAGGCGGCTTCCATCAGCAGCATCTGGTCGATGTAGTCGGCGACGGTGCGGCCACTCACCTGACGGACGATGCGCGAGAGGTATGTGGTGGTGATGCAGAGCCGGTCGGCATAGAAGGCGATGTCGCGATGCTCGACGAAGTGTTGCGGCAGCAACTGTATGAAACGGAGGAAGAGTTCCTCGACGCGCGGCGAGAAGCGGTGGTTGTGCACACTGCGGTCTTCGATGGCCGAGAGGTCGGAAAGGAAGAGACTGTAGATCAGGCGCAGGCTCTCGCCGTGCAGCGGGTTGGGTGAATTCAGGTATCTGATGGCCAGTCGCATGAGCTGCTCCAGATGGCCACTGTCGTCGGGCTGCAGCGTCAGGCGCGGGTGGCCAAACTCCAGCAGTGGGAAATAGGCTGTCCGAATGGCATTGCGCACGACGGGAAGCTCTAGCGTGTAGCCCTCGTCGGCGATGAGGCAGATGCCGCGATAGTCGTCCGAGGCCACGAGGATGGTGATGGAGAGGCCCGGCATGTAGATGAACATATCGCCTTTTTGCAGCGTCAGCTCCTGCCCGTTGTATTGCAGCGTCAGCCAGCCTTCCAGCACCATAGTGAAAGAATAGGCCGACAGGAAACCCTGAGTGATGTTGGTGCGCAGCGTCAGCTCGTCATCGGTTTCCAGACAGTAGATATTGCAGTCCCAGCGTTCCGGTACCGGCATGGCGTAAGTTATTTGCTGAAAATCTCTTAGCGTGTACATTATGTTAATGTGTCAATGTGTCAATGTGTTAATGTGTTAGTGCTTGCTGTTTTCAAAGTGCAAAGATACGGAAAAAAATCGACATGTTTCGTTTCGGTCGGTTTTTGTTTCGACAGGGATTGCCGCCTATTTCCCGAAAAATCGTATTTTTGCACTTTCGAAAGCAATTGTAGAATTTATTAAATAAACGTATAACAACTTAATACTAAGCATTATGACAAAAGAAGAAGCATTGAAAGGATTCGCCTACATGGGCGCCACTTGGTTCGGAAACAGCAAACAACATTTCGCCTTCTCGGCCTACTGCCGCATGCAGGGCTGGAACAAACTGGCCGACAAATGGAAAGAGGAAGCCGAAGAGGAATGGGACGAGGCCGAAGAGGTCCTGAACCGCCTGGTGGAACTCGGCTGCAAGCCCGCCGAGCTGCAGGAGATGATGAAGACCATCGAATTCCCGTTCTACGACGACCCCAAACAGCAGATTGAGAGCGATTTTCAACCTACCGCTATAGAGGAGATGAGCAAACTCGCACAGGCCTTCGCCGACGACTACATCACCCAGAAGCTCATCTACAAGTGGATCGAGGACGAGAAAGCCCACATGGATTGGGAGCGCCAGTACCTCGGATACATCGACAAGCTGGGCTACGAGGCATTCTTAACCGAAATGATGTAGTAAATTGAAAATTGAGAATTGAGAATTGAAAATTATGAAGGACCAAGTATTGAAAGCCATGCGCGAAGCTGGCAAGCCCGTCTCCGCAGGAGATGTCACCAAGATGTTGAACGCCGACCGCAAGGAGGTCGACAAAGCCTTCGCCGAGTTGAAGAAGGAAGGCGCCATCGTCTCGCCCGTCCGCTGCAAGTGGGCACCGGCTAACTGATTGGCTTCCACAGGGTAAACGTGTTTGTCCGACGAGGCAGATATTTTTTGTTCATGGGGAGGGTGTGGACTCTCCCTTTTTTGTCACTGAAATGAAATCTGTTATGGCAAAATACAAATGTCCTTGTAAATACATTTATGACCCCGAAAAGGGGGATCCCAAAAACAACATTCCGGCAGGAACTCCTTTTGAGGATCTGCCTGACACATGGCGTTGCCCTCGCTGCAAACGCAAAAAAGAGAAATTTGTCAAACAAGAAGAATAAAACATTATGCAAATCAAATCAATAACCTTTCAAGACGGCGGCTTTATGACCCAACAGTGGGCCTTTGGCGGCAAGGATGAGGCTGCAAAATATGATGCCAATATCAAATATCGCTCTGGCCTCTACAACTACCTCATCGATACTGGCAGCGAGGTGATTCTCGTTGACACAGGTTTGCCCGCAGGGGCACCCGAACAGGTGCCAGAGAAAGATACGATGATTTTCACCGGCTACAACACACAGAGTTACATGGACGGTTTCCGTGCTCTTGGCTACAAACCCGAGCAGGTTACGAAAATACTACTCACCCACCGCCATGCCGACCACAGCGGCGAGTTGAAGAGTTTTCCCAACGCCAAAATATACGTTAATGAAGAGGAACTGGAGGCTGACGAGCTGCAAGGAATTGACAATATCGTGCCCGTTAAGTTCACCGATGGCGCGTATTACAATTTCCCAGAGTGCCAGAAGATTGCCGATGGCATCTACTATATCAAGGCAAAAGGTCATACCAAGGGCAACAGCATTGTCATTGCCGAAAACGACGGGCTTTTCTATATGTTCCAAGGCGATGTCACCTACACCGACGAAGCCCTGTACGAGAACCGACTCTCGGCTTTCAACAGCCATTGGGACGACGCCCGCGTGACCCTCGACCGTGTACGCGAGTTCGTGGCCACCCATCCTACGGTCTATCTCTCCACCCATACCCCCCTCGGCCCCGAAAATCTTGCAGCCAAGCGTGTGGTGGACCTGAACAACATGCCCGAGCCGCTGCCCATCGGCGAGATTGTCTACAAGACCAAGAGCGGCAAATATGTCTGTTCTATCTGCGGCTATGTCTATGACCCAGCAGAGCACGACGGTGTAGCTTTTGAAAACCTCCCCGACGACTGGAAATGCCCCCGTTGCAAGCAGCCAAAGGACAAGTTTAACCCAGCATAAACATTTAACATCATGGATCTCGGTGCATATATGGCGGGTAGCATCCGCAACATCATGGCGGCGGCCTACCTCAATGTGCTGGGCAACCCGCGAGAGGCTCGCTTTGTAGCCAAGATGCAAAGCACCGTGAGCAAAGCCGAACGGCGGCGCAAGGCGTACCTGGAAAAAGAGGGTGTCATTGTGCCGCCGTTTCTCATTGCCAGTATCGCCACCACATGCAATCTGCAATGCAAAGGCTGTTATGCCCGCAAGAACGGCATCGCTGGTGACACCCCTACAAAAGAAACTCTCTCGCCCGATCAGTGGCGCTCCATTTTCCGCGAGGCCGCCGAGTTGGGCATCAGTTTCTGTCTGCTGGCTGGGGGCGAACCGCTGACGCAACGCGCCATCCTTGAGGCCGCTGCCGCCACGGGCGACATCATCTTCCCCGTCTTCACCAACGGCACCATGATTGGCGCGGTTTACACGGAGTTCTTCAAGCGCAACCTCAACCTCATCCCAGTAATCAGCCTTGAAGGCGAGATGGCGGCTACCGACGAGCGCCGCGGCAACGGGGTCTTCCAGAGGGCGTTGCTCTCGATGGAGATGCTGCACAAGGAACAGCTTTTCTTCGGCACCAGCATCACCGTCACCACCGCGAACTACTGCGAGGTGACCTCTGAGGACTTCCTCTCTCACCTTGCCGAGCTGGGTTGCCGGCTGGTGTTCTATGTGGAATATGTCCCCTTCGACGAGACAACTGAGCATCTGGCCTTCCGCGACGAACATGTGGCCGAGATGGAGCAGATTGTGGAGCAGCGGCGCGAGCAGTACAAGGAGATGATTTTCCTCAGTTTCCCCGGCGACGAGAAAGCCCTCGACGGCTGCATGGCCGCGGGCCGCGGATTCTTTCATATTGGTCCCGACGGTGCCGCCGAGCCCTGTCCTTTCTCGCCCTACAGCGACAGCAACGTCGCCCGCGACGGCCTCCGTGCCGCTATCGCATCGCCCCTTTTCCATAAAATCCGTGCCGCCCGCGCACTGGGTTGGGAACACACCGGCGGATGCACCCTCTACGAGCATCGCGACGAGGTGGAAGCCATGATGAAAAACAAACAATAAACGATATGACAACAGCAATCCGTTATTTTAGCAGATTTGGCCACACCAAGCAGATGGTGGAGGCCGTTAAAGACATTGTGGGTGCGGAGCCCAAGACAGTAGCAGAGCCCCTTGCTGAGCCGGTAGACGTGCTTTTCCTCGGTGCCGGCGTGATGCTGGGAAAGGTGGACGGCAGTGTGATTCGGTTCATCAACACCCTCACCCCCGACAAAGTGAAATGCGTGGTCTGTTTCGGCTCATGCGCCATCATCAAGTCGCCCGTACCTCAGATGCGCAAAGCCCTCGAGGCTCGAGGTATCAAGGTCAGTGAGCAGGAGTTCACATGTCCCGGTGCCATGGGACCCGTCAAAGCCGGCCACCCCGATGCCACCGACATCGAGAACCTCAAGACATTTGTCAAATCAGTAATCAAGTAAGGCGCAGGCAACCCACAGAACATTACCGCCGCAAGGGCTTCCGAGCCTTTGCGGCGGTTCTCTATGCAATGCTTCCGGCACGAAATAAAATCATGGCAGTGGCGTTATAGGTCTGTATGACTGAAAGGGAACTGTACAAGAGTCTCGGGGTGCTGACGCGGAGCAGGGAGCGATGGGAGGAGAATATCCCATACGTCGCGTCGCTGCTTGAGTCGGAGTCGGTGAAGATCAAGGCCAAGGCGCTGTGGCTGCTTGGCGAGGCGGGGCTCGCGTTCCCGCATGCCATAACGGGCAGCGTCGCGGCGGTGGCCGCCTTTTGCGACAGCGCCGATCCGCTCCTGCGCGAGCGTGCCGTCAATGCCCTCGGGCGCATCGGACGGGGCTGCTATGGTACCGTAGAGCCCTATTGGGCCGCCCTCTTCCGCTTTACGCACGATGAGGCGGCCGCCGTGAGGCTGGCCTTCGTATGGGCGTCGGAGAACATCGCCACCGTCAACCCCGAGGCCTACGGCGATTACCTGCCGTTGTACGCGGAGCTGCTGCACGACGGCGACGAGCGAGTGAGGATGGAGGCCCCTGAGATGTTCCGCGTCGTAGGCAAGCGCAGGCCCGCCCTCGTGGAGCCTTACCTTGAGCAGCTGCGCACCATAGCCGAGAGAGACCCCAACCGCGTGGTAAGGATTCACTGCCTTGGAGCCATCAAGGCCGCAAATAGTTATTAGTTCTAAGTTTTAAGTTCTAAGTGGGCTGACGCGGTAAGCCGCCTGGATAAAACAGGAAACTTGCTGCAAAAAGTGCAAAGCAAGGAGATTAGCGGGCATACATCAACGCAGGCTCGTGCTCGTCATAGAGAAAACTCTCAAAGCTGACATCCTCGTCGATGTTGCGCCAGTGTATACCAATGGTGCTAATACGATAGTCGTACCTCTGGGCGGTGGTGGCCCGGCGCAAACGAGGGTAGAAGCGCAATGGTTGGCGCAGCACGTCTCCATTGTCGGTTCTGCCATAGATATAGTCGCCATCAAACCAAATACTTTCAATTTTCATCATTCACCTCCTTGAAATACTGATTCCACCGATTGACAATGATGTCGGCGTTATCGTCAATCATCGTGCGGATTTTCCGCAAATCGGAGGGCTTTATATTATGCTGCTGTTGCAGGACAAAACGATCGCCGTTCCATTCATAACTTGGCGTCGCCATCCTTGCCCACCACATGTACGTGTATGGGCGCGTGTTCAAGGCTGAAGAACATAAAGACAAATCCGTGTGCTCTGAATAATTCTGGCATAGTTTCTAATTATTTTTTAATAACGATGTACTATGCAATATATTGTGTCAGCGATGGAATTTAGGGTTCATCGTGTCGTGTTTCAACCCCATTCCGAGGCTAATAAATGGTAGGTATAAAGTATATAAGGAGATGATAAGGAGTTGGTCCCACCAACTCCTTATCATCTATATACTTACGATTTACGTTCTATATACCAAAATCGTGATTTGTGCGAATTTTGAAAAAGTTGCACATTGTATTGATATACAACTAATTATCCATAAAATTCGCGCAAACCCGTCGTGTGGCGTCGCATCCCTGCCGCGACGCAGGGTTTATATGCTTCAACAATGATAAGTAAAACGCGTTCCTCGCCTTATGAGCAACGCTCCTGGCGACATGGGTGTGCCCACTTTTTCGGCATGGTGCCACGAGGAGCGGCTGTCAGTGGGCAAAGATGAAGCCGAGGTAGAGGCGCACGCCGGTAGGGATGGCTTCGCCGCTGAGCGGGACAAGGCGGTCGGCCTTGAGGGTGATGTGGACGGCTGTGGTAAGGGTGTATTCTATTCCGAAATAGGGGTTGACGAGCATGAACGGCTCGCTGTGCAGCACGGCACGGGTTTCGGGCTTCCAGTCGGACGCTGAGCCGTCGAACATGAGCAGCGTGGTGGTTTTGCCACCTCCGAGGCATAGGCCGGCATAGGGTACGATGCGCCTCGCCGGCCAGCGGATATCGGCCAGCAGTCCGCCCCAGCCTATGCGCAGGTAGCTACCGTTGTTGAGTTGGCCCAGGGTCGAGACATAGCCTTCGGTGCCAACACGTAGGTGGCTGCCTACATGGAACCGGAGCACTCCGCCAATGCCGAACGGGTAGCCGGAGGCTTGGTAATTGAGCGGTTCGACACGGCCGCTAAGGTAGCCCGTGTGTACCATCATGCCACCGTCGAACAGCTGCGGCTGAGACTCGCCGGCAGCATGGCTCTTCAAGGAGGTGGGGTTGCTTCTTTCAGTCGCGACCTGCTGGGCTTTCAGATTGAGACAACCCGCCACCAACAGGAGGGTTAAGAGAATGGGTTTTGTCATTTTTTACCTTTAGTTGATTTGCTTTGGCTCGGCAGAGTGAGCAAGCTCATTCTGTTCTCGCTTTGCGCAATGTTCGTGTGCCGTTGAATGTTAGTCGTTTCTTACCCATAAGGCAGGAGAATGTCAGATGGCGGCCGTCGGCGGTGCCGACAAGGTTGCGCACCAGGTACTTGTCGTAGCGTTTGCCATTGCTCAGGGGGGTAATGTTGTTGCCCGTAAGGTGTGTGCCGCTGAGCGTGAGTGAGGGGATGACTACGTCTAACTTGACGGGCATCATGTAGGAGAACTTCACATTGAAGATGGTCATGGTGGCACAGCCCTTGGGTGTGGAGGCCCCTTTTGAGGGACATTGCTCCCGTTCGGTCGCGACGTCCAATTGCACTTTGACGTTTCTTTGGGTATAGCTGCCCACGGTAATGGTGCCGACGTAGCTTTGTGCCTTGAGGCACAGCAGGCTGCCCAGGAGGGCAAGCAGGAGGGCGGTCTGTTTCATTTTGTGCCTGTCAGTATTGCTGAACCGCTGAGCGCCATCCAGGCGGCTTCGCGGCGGGTCATGAAAAGGCCGTTATCGGTGGGGATGAGTTGCACATCTGCATAGCCCATACTCTTCAAACGTTGCACGAAAAGCTGCATGTCGCCGTACTTCTGGCGGGAGAAGATGTCGTGGATAGCGAATGAGCCGCCTTTCTTCAACACTCGGAGCGTCTCCATCAAGACCTCCTGACGGTTATGGCTGGGAATGTTGTGATACACATAGTTGCTGCACACTGCATCGAAGGAGCCGTCGGCGAAGTCGAGCCGCAAGGCATCGCCTTTGGCAAAGGTGGTGTTGCTTACGCCTTCGGCACGGGCGTTTTCCTCGCAGAGGGTCTTGCTGAAAGAGGAATACTCGGCACCCCAGCGGTCGATACCCGTCATCAGCGCCCGCGGGTTGCGCTTGGCAACGGCTATGGTAAGCGCACCGCTTCCGCAGCCCACATCGAGGCCGCGCCCACCTTCGGGCAGCACAACCTTTGCGGCCACACCGTCGATTATCTGGCGCGACATCTGTCGCTTGCCGTCGTAGGAGAAGGCTCGGTACATAAGCACCATCCACACCGTTGCCACGACGCATACCGCCGCTCCGACGGCGAAGAGGATGGTCAGCACCGTCTTCCACGTGCCGGATGTCAGCGTCGTGAGCCCGAACAGCAGCGCCAGCGCCAGACATACGGCACATCCCGCCGCCGCACTCCAAATCATGCCCTTCGGCATCCAGTTCTTGTAGTTTGGTTTCATATAATTCAACTGTTTACGTTACTCTTCCGTTGTCAGAATCCGACTGCAAAAATACCGCTATTTCTCCATCCGCCCAATCACCAAAAGTAGTGATTTTGTTTCCCGAAGGGCACAATAAAAAAGACAAATTGGCGTTACGGATACAGAAACAATAAAAGAAACCAAGTATCAACACGACAACAACTATGACCAGGGAAGAAAAAGTGAAATACTGGCTCGACATCGTGGCAGAGGATCTCGACCTCGGCGAGTTCCTCTTCAAAAGCGGGCGCTGGCTGTATACTCCGCCTTTATGTGCCACCAGGTCGTGGAGAAGATGCTCAAGGCCACCACGCCTTCGTGCGACATGAACGGGTCGTACTTGCTCACGTCAACACCAAGGGTGTCGATGATTTCCTTGGCCTTGAGGTCTTTTATTCTGGCGTTTGGGCGGTCGGTTTCGCTGGCGCGTATGGCCAATGTTATCAATGCGGTTTCTTGTATGTCGCCAATTTTCAGGTCCATAGTGTCAAACTGTTTCAGTTGCCGGATTTCATTACGCGGAGCGAGTGGATGAACAGGTAGATGCCCAGGGCGGCCATGACGGGATGGATGAGCAGCTGCACGGGGCTGAACTCCATCAGCAGCTCGGTGGCGTGGAAGAGGTTGAAGAGCATCATCAGCGCGGCGAGCACGAGGTTGATGACGCGCATGGCCTTGCAGCGGCGGTAGTTCATGCAGAACAGGCCGCATGCGGGCACAAAGAATGCCATGCCTACCATGAACAGCAGCATGCCTGTGGGGGCTTGGCCCGTGGCGTCGGGCATGGCGATGGTGGCGCCCCAGAAGGCGGGAAGCATGTCGGCCAGCATGTGCATGGCGAATCCAACCATGATGATTACCCAGAGGAGGGACACTTTAGAGATATTTGTTTCCATAAATTGATGTTGTTTTATTTGTGTTACATTATTTTGTCGCTGACACGCAGAGCCAGTGGTGCTGCTGTTGGCGGCGTACCGAAATGTTGCCGAAGCCGGCGGCGGCGAGGAGAGCGCGGAGCTCGTCGGGGGTGTAGGTGTGCATGCCGTCGATAAGTTTCTCCCACTTGTCGTTGGCGCCGGAGAGGCCGTCGTCTTCGTTGACGATGAGGAACTGTCCGCCTTCGCGCAGCACGCGGTGCACGCCGCGGAAGCATTCCTCGATGCCGGGCCAGAAGTAGACGGTCTCGAAGGCGGTGACGAGGTCGAACGCGCCATCGGCATAGGGCAATGCGGCTGCGCTGCCTTCCTGTATGCGGCAGCGGCCGGCGGAGATTGCGGCGGCATTGACCTGGCTGGATTTCTTGACCGAGAGGGGCGAATGGTCGATGCCCTCGACCCTGCCTTTGGGCACCAGCGTGAGCAGCCGTGCGATATTGGCACCGCCGCCGCAGCCTATGTCGAGGATGTTTGCGCCCTGGGCGATGTTGACAAAAGAGAGTCCCCACTGCGCCATGCGGGCATGGGAGCCGCCGTTCATGCCGTTGACCATAATGCGCCCGAAGAATCCCTCGGGTTTGCGCGTGTTGCTGAAGATTTTGCTTAACAGATTCATGGTTTTGTTGTCTTAATGTCAGTTGTTTATGCTTGTTTTGACTTGTTGTGTCGGTGCTGCAAAATTACATCCGCCTCGCTGACTGCACAATAGCCAAATATAGTGATTTTGGGTGGTGCTGATAGCTATATCTTATGCATCGGGCGGGGAGAGGCGTCCACGGACGTTTTTTTCAACGCGAAAGTATTGAAGAAATGAGATATAGGAGTTATTAACCGTGCGCAATGCAAAACTTTTGTTATTTTTCTTTTATTACTTGAATAATATATATTAATTTTACAATTTGGAATCCTCCGCGCCAAGAGGATGTAAGATAATAGTTGACTGATAAATAAATAATAAAACATACAAGCAATGGAAGAGCAATATAATCCAGTGGAAAAGAAGTTCTCGAAGTTGAGCTCCATGATGGAGCGCGTGAAGCAGTACGGCATGGCTATGCCGACCATCGAGAGAGACCTGCTGTTGCAGGAGATACGCGAGCTGTACGAGGCGGTGCTCAGTGCCGTGCAGGAGCCGAGTCAAGCTGCGGCTACAGAGGCTGTTGCCGACGAGCCCGAGGTGCGGGAAGTGCCCGAAGAGGTCGCCACCGTGCAGGCCGAGACGGTGAGTGTGGAGCCTGAACCGGCAAAAGAGCCCGAAGTCGTTGTGGCGGCAGTGGCAGCGGCGGCGGCCGTGGCCGAGCCCGCTGTGGTGGCAGCACAAGAGGAGTCGCCTTTCGCTCCGCCAGAGGCAGAGCCCGATATGGCATCGTTGCAGACCAAGCTGCCTCCCGTCGAGGAGCTGCAAGGCAACGACTACGGCACGCTTTTCGACTTGCAGGAGCCCGAGCCGGAACCCGAACCAGTGGTTGAGGAGGAGCCGGTGGCTGCGCCGGAGCCGGAGATTGAGTTTGTGCCAGAGCCGGAACCTGAACCGATACCGGAACCAGTGGCCATTGAGCCCGAACCTGTTGAGGTTCCAGAACCCGAGCCCGTGGTTATAGAGCCTGAACCTGACATCGCCCCGGAACCTGAGCCGGTTATTGTTGAGCCCGTAGCTATGTCCGAGCCTGAGCCGCAGCCGGTACAGGAGCCTGTGCATACCATAGCCGACCAGCCGCAGGCCGACACGCTGTGGGACAAGTTGCAGCAGAGCCAGCAGCAGCCGTCGATTGCCGACAGCATACACCAGGGTCCGACACTCTCAGACATCCTCTCCGAGCAGGGGTCGCACGAGGGTGCGGCTCACGAGGCAACGCCGGTGGAGCCTATGCCGAAGGTCGAGGTGCCGCAAGCGGCAGAGCCTGTGCAAACAGAGACCCCGGGGCCTGTTGTTGAGGCGAAGCCTGCTGAACCTGCGCCGAGCGCGAAGACGGAGCCTTCGCTGGTGGATTACCTGCGCCACGGCGACATGCCCGAGCAGCCCACGGTGCGCACCATCGGCGACGCGCTGGGCGAAGAGAAAGAGGAACTGCTGGACAAGAAGATGAACGGCAAGCGCATCACCGACCTGCGTCAGGCCATCAACATCAACGACAAGTTCAGCTTCATGAACGAGCTGTTCCACAGTAATATGAAGGCGTACAACAAGTTCATCTTAGACCTGAATGACATCGAGGACCGTACGCTTGCAATGGGGTATGTGTCGAGCGTGGCCGAGCAGTACCACTGGGACATGGAGTCGCTTGCCGTGAAGACGTTCTACTCCATACTGGAACGCAAATTCCTTTAAACCGAAAGGCACAGCGATGGATAACCGCAAAGCAATATTGTTCTCGGCACCGTCGGGGTGCGGCAAGACGACGATAATACGTCGGCTGCTGGAGTATTTCGACTGTTTTGAATTCTCGATATCGGCCACAAGCCGTCAGCCCCGCAGCGGGGAACGCGACGGCGTGGACTATTACTTTCTGGACACCGAGGAGTTCCGCAGAAGGGTGGATGCCGGCCTGTTCCTGGAATGGGAGGAGGTGTACAGTGGCACCTGCTACGGCACGCTGAAGTCGGAGATAACCAGGATATGGGACAACGGGCATGTAATCATATTCGACGTGGACGTGAACGGCGGTATGAACCTGAAACGCCACTTCGGCAACGACGCGCTGGCACTGTTCGTGATGCCGCCAAGTGTGGAGGAACTGGAACGCAGGCTGCGTACCCGTGGCACCGAGAGCGAGGAGGCCATAACGAAAAGGCTTGGACGCTCGGTGGAGGAACTGAAGCAGGCCAAGAACTTCGACGTGGTAATAGTGAACGACGACCTCGACACGGCAGTGCAGCAGGTGAGGCGTGAAATTGAACAATACCTTGGGTTATAAGTTTTTAGTTATAAGTTTTAAGTTCTAAGTTATAAGTGGCTGACGCACATAACATATCAACATATCCACGTATCCACAGATAAACACATCAACATCTAAGCGTGAACGAACTACTCAACTTCATAAAGCGTTATAACTATGTCATCCTCTTCGTGGTGCTTGAGGTTGTGGCGTTATTGATGGTGTCGAAGAACAGCCACTACCAGAACTCGCGCATGGTGTCGGCATCGAACGCCCTGGCGGGACGGTGGTTCAAGACGACGCTGGCGGTGACGGACTACTTCGGCCTGCGCAAGGAGAACGAACACCTTGCCGCCGAGAACGCCAGGCTGAGAGCCCAGCTGGCTTCGTCGTACATAAGCTATACGGACAGCGTGTTCACCGTGAACGACACGGTGTACAAGCAGCGCTACACCTACATGGAGGCGTCGGTGATAAAGAACAGCTGGAATAAGCAGACCAACTACATAATGCTCAACAAGGGCTCGCTGCATGGCGTGAAGCCCGACATGGCGGTAATATCGCCGCAGGGTATAGTGGGCGTGGTGGTGAACACCACGAAGAACTTCTCGACGGTGATGCCGGTGCTGCACCCTAGCAGCAGCAACAGCGTGAAGACCAAGCGCGACAACCTGTCGGGAACGTTGGTGTGGGAAGGCCAGAGCCACCGTTATGCAACGGTGAGGGACATACCGACGACCCATAAGCTTTACAAGAACGACACCATAGTGACCAGCGGCTTTGCCAACGACTTCCCCGAAGGGGTGCCGGTGGGCTATGTGCATTCGCTGAGCACAAAGCCGGGCAGCGGCTTCTACAGCATCAAGATAAGGCTCGCCACCGAATTTAACAACCTCGACCACGTGTATATAGTAAACAACCATTTCAAGTGGGAGCAGGACTCGCTGATGCGCAGGACCGAGGAGAAGATTAAGTTATAAGTTATAAGTTCTAAGTTTTAAGTGGCTGGCGCACATAACTTATCAACTTATCTACATTAAACCTATCAACAACAAACATATCCACATCCAACATATCAACATCTAATTTTCATGAGCAAACTGTTGAGCCAAAACATAGTGCGATTCTTGGCATTGGTTATATTCCAAGTGCTGGTACTCAACAATATATTCCTTGGCGGGTATGTTACGCCGTTCCTGTACGTGCTCTTTATACTGATGCTGCCTACGGGGCTGCCGTATATGCTTATGGTGCTGCTGGGCTTTGCGGCGGGCCTCAGCGTTGACCTGTTCACCAACATGCCGGGCCTGCACTGCGCGTCGGCCACGTTGGTGGCGTTCATGCGGGTGACGTGGGCCGACAAGATACTGAAGCGCGACAGCAATGCCGAGATCGACACGCCGAGCATAAGGTCGGTGGGCTTTCAGGTTTTCTCGTACTACGCTGTGGTGCTGCTGTTCATCTATCACTTCACCTACTCGATGCTCGAGCTGTTCAGCTTCCGCGGATTGCTGACGGTGATACTGATTGCCATGGTCAACACCTTGGTCACATGGCTGATGTGCCTCTTGACGTTGTCGCTCTTTATGCGCAGCACGCGCACAAGCGGGGTAGCGGTGCTGCTGCCGCTGCTGGCTCTGGTGCCGTCGGTGGCAAGGAGTCAGACGGCCGTGGGGTCGTGGCGCGACGGCCTCTCGTACTCGTCCACCTCGACGGTGGCGGTGACGCCCGGCAGGGTGTACGCCGCTGGCGAGAAGGCTCTGTTCTATTACGACTATGGGCAACAGGCCATACAGCGCCTCTCGAAGGCAACGGGATTGTCGGACGTGGGCATCGCCACCATGGCCTACGATGCCGCCACGGCCAACCTGGTGGTGGTGTACAATAACGCCAATATCGACATACTGAGCGGCGACAGAGTGTACAACCTCAGCGACGTGAAACGCAGCGACATAAGCGGCGACAAGAGCATCTACAGCATCAGTTTCGACAACGGCAAGGCCTATCTGGCATGCGGCTTCGGCATCGTCGTGGTCGACCTGCACAGGCGTGAAATACAAGAGACGTGGTACATAGGCAGCGGCGGGGCCTACCTGCCGGTGTACGACATGGCGTTTACCGACAGCCTTGTCATTGCCGCCACCCTCACGGGGCTGCGCTCGGCTTCGCGCTCCACGCAGTTCCTGCACATAGCCGACAACTGGCACGCCGACACGCTCAGCGTGCTGCGCGGTCAGCGCGTGGCTCAGATAACGGCTTTTGGCAACAACCTGCTGGCGCTGGTGCAGACCGACGACGACACGGTGCTTTACAAGGCTCAGCTGCCGCAACGGGTGTCGGCGCCGCCGGCGTGGCAGCCTTGGCAGCAGGGAGGTATACGCAGGGTAAGGGTATCGCGTGGCTATCTGATTGTCGTCAGCAGTGACCAGGTGTGCGGGTATGATTCCTCATTGGCCCGACAGTGGCAGACGGGCGGCATAGACTGGCTTACGATGGATGCTCGCGACGCCGCGCTGGCCGACGACTGGACGCTGTGGACAGCTCACGCATGGGCAGGCATGGCCTCGTACGAGCCTCCATACGGCGGCAGCTACCACACCTATTGCCCTCAGGGCCCGGCGGGCAACAGCATATACGGCCTGAAAGCCTACAAAGGGCGCGTGATGGTGAGCCCGGGAGGCAAGAGCTCGACATATACCAACGTGTATCTGCCTGCGCAGCTCAGCACCGCGCGAGGCAGCGAGTGGAGCACGCTGGAGCAGGGCGGGGGTCTCGACACGCTGTACGACATACTGGACGCTGCGGTGAACCCCAAGGACACCGCCATGGTGCTTGCGGCGTCGTGGGGCAGGGGAGTGGTGGAGATACGCGACCGACGGGTGGTCAACGTATATAACGAGTCGAACACCGGCGGCGCGCTGCGGCCCTACACCTCGGGGTCGTTCAGCACCTTGCGGGTGGGTGCCGTGGCATTCGACAACAAGGGCAACGCATGGGTCACCAACTCGCTTACTACCGACGCGCTGGCGGTGCGCCGCAAGGACGGCACATGGCAGAGCTTCAACACGCAGAGCGTGGTGGGCGGGGCCGAGGTCGACAAGATACTGTGGGACAGTGTGAACAACTACAAATGGTTTGCCGGCAAGGCCAACCGTATATATGTGCACGACGGCGACAGTCTGCTGGCTTACGTGGACCCCAACAACGGCAGCCGCCTGGAGACCTCGACGGTGAACTGCATGGCGCAGGACCACGACGGCGAGATATGGATTGGCACCAACAAAGGCATAAAGGTGATATACGACGCCTACCGCGCCTTCCAGAACGGAGGCCACGGCGAGCAGTCGCCGGTGAGCTGCAGCAATATCCTCTTCCAAGGCGAGAACACCGAGTATCTTATGGCCTACGAGAATGTTACGGTGATAGCCGTCGACGGTGCCAACCGCAAGTGGGTGGGCACATCGACGGGCGGTCTGTACCTCCTCTCGGCCAGCGGCCTGGAGCAGCTGGAGCATTTCACGGCATCGAACAGTCCGCTGTTTTCCAACAAGATAGAGGCTATAGCCGTTCAGCCGCAGTCGGGCGAGGTGTATATAGGGACCGACCAAGGACTTGTGATATACCGTGGCACGGCCACCTATGCCACGTCGCGCAACAGCGACGAGATACGTGTATTCCCCAACCCCGTTACGCCCGACTATGACGGGCCGGTGGCCATAAAAGGGTTCAGCCGCAATGCCATAGCGCATATAACCGACGCCGCGGGCCATGTGGTCTTCTCAGGCAAGGCCAACGGCGGACAGGTGGTGTGGAACTGCCGCACCAACAGTGGCCAGAGGGTGTCGAGCGGACCCTATTTCGTCTTCGCCACCGACGAGGAAGGCAAGAACCGCGCCGTAGCCAAGATACTGATAATACGATAGAACAAGCAAGCGCCATATGTTGGATGTTGATATGTTGATATGTTTAACGTTTATATATTGTTCGCGTCAGCTACTTAGAACTTAGAACTAATAACTTAGAA
The DNA here is from genome assembly GCA_017962615.1 of Bacteroidales bacterium. Taxonomy (GTDB): domain Bacteria; phylum Bacteroidota; class Bacteroidia; order Bacteroidales; family P3; genus Colimorpha. Next base: position 22,019 of record JAGCUZ010000024.1, read on the forward strand.
CTAAAAATGGTTTTGGTCAAAACACAAGGTCTGGTACTGCGAACCACAGCATATTCGGAGACGAGCGTCATCGCGAAGGTCTTCACCCGCGAGATGGGCGTGAAGTCGTACATCTTCAAGGGCGTGCGCAGCAGCAAGAGCCGCACCAAGCAGAACCTGCTGCAGCCGTTGAGCCACCTGGACATGACGGTGTACAACAACCCCAAGAAACAGATACAGTTCGTTAAGGAGTTGCACACGGCTCATGCCGATGTGGGCAGCGCACGGCCTAATGAGAGGCAGTACGGCAACGCCATGCGTTTCTTTATCGACGAGCTGCTTTACAAGACCATGCGCGAGGAGGAGCCCAACCCGGCGTTGTTCGACTTCACCGTGCAGCGCCTCAAGGACATGGAGGACGCCGGCGTCGGAACAGGCAGGGCCGATTTCCCGCTGGTCTACATGGTCAACCTGACGCACCACCTCGGCATCCGTCCGCTCAACAACTACAGCATGCAGGAGCCGGTGTTCAACCTCAAAGAGGGGCGTTTCGTGGCTCCGCCATCCATGCGTGCCAAGGCGCAGGATGTGAACACGGCCTATGTCATCGAGCCGTCGATGAGCACGTTGCTGCACTACTACCTCGAGGGGCAGACCCCTGTGACAACTCTGGCTCAGCGCAAACAGCTGATTAATATCCTGCTGGAATATTTCAAGATACACATAGTGGACTTCAAGACTTTCCACTCACACGAAATACTGCACGACGTAATGCAGTGACATGTAACCACATAGAACAATAACAAAAAAACGATATCATTATGAAAAGAGCACTTTTAAGTCTGTTAATGTTGTTCATGCTCGGCTCGGGTCTGCTTAGGGCCCAGTCGTGCTATTGGGTGTTTTTTACCGATAAGGACGGTGCTACGTTCGACCCCTACGCCTACTTCGACGCCAAGGCCATAGAACGCTACCGGCAGAGCGGTGCCGACCTCTACGACGCGAGCAACTACCCGCTGGTGCAGCGCTCTGTGTACGGCGTCAACGCGGTGGCTACCGAAGAGGTTGGCGGGTCACGATGGCTCAACTCATTGGCTGTCATGGCCACAGACGAGCAGATAGAGCGTATCGCCAAGCTGCCGTACGTGAAGCGTGTGCAGCTGATAGCCACCGACATGCAGATGGCTGAATGTCGCAAAGCGGCGAGAAGCGAGAATGCAAAGCAGGGCATCATGGCCTCCACCGACACGCTTGAGAACCAGCTCGTGAGGATGCAGGGGCAGCTGTTCCGCGACAAGGGCATCGACGGCACGGGAGTACGCATTGCCGTGTTCGACGGCGGCTTCCCCAACGTCGACAAGCACGCCGCTTTCAAGCATCTGCGCGACAACAACCGCATACTCGACACCTGGAACTTCCCCAACAAGAAGGCCGACGTATTCGGCTGGAACAGCCACGGCACCATGACGCTCTCGTGCATCACCGGTGTCATCAACGGTCGTCAGCTGGGACTGGCCACCGGCTCGGAGTTCCTGCTTTACCGTACCGAGGTGGAGCCGGAGCCCTTCAAGGAGGAGGTGTGGTGGATGCAGGCCGTGGAGCGTGCCGACAAGCATGGAGCCAACATCATCAGCAGCTCGCTGGGCTACGGCGAAGACCGCCACTTCACCAAAGACATGGACGGCACCAGCTATGTGGCCAAGGCTGCCAACATGGCGGCCTGCAAGGGTATGCTGGTGTGCAACTCGGCCGGCAACGAGGGCGACGACAGGAGCTGGAAGACCATCATCACGCCTGCCGATGCCGACGGTGTGATATGCGTGGGCGGCGTCACCGACGACCTCGAGCACTACAGCCATATCTCCTTCAGCTCCTACGGTCCCAGCGCCGACGGCAGGCTGAAACCCAACGTGTGCGCCTTCGGTCACGCCGTGGTGGCCGACCACCGCAACCTCGACGCAACCACCATGGCCTTCGGCACCAGCTTCAGCTGCCCGCTCACCAGCGGTTTCGCCGCCTGTGCATGGCAGATGCGCAAAGGCTACACGGCCATGCAGATGAAAGAGGAGATAGAGCGCTCGGCCGACCTCTACCCCTACTTCGACTACGCCTTCGGCTACGGTGTGCCGCAGGCCTCCTACTTCACCGAGAAGCAGCGCAAGGAGCCGCAGCCCACCTTCCGCTTCGAGCAGGACGCGGACAAGATATATGTGGTGCCGCTCAAGGAATACACCAAACAGCCTATATTCTTCAACGTGCAGCAGGCCGACGGCATACTGTATCAGTACATATCGCTGGAGCTCGAGAAGTTCTCGCCCGATAAGAAACTCGAGATAGCCAAGTCGTGTGTGGTCGACCGCACGCTCAACGTGCATCTCGACGGCTACACCAATTCGTTCAAGCTCTCGGCCGACGACAACCGCAAGCTTCGCGATGCGGGCAACGTGAGCAGCCGATTGGCCTATCAGTTCACCAACAAAGAGGGCGACAGGCTGTACGAATACGATGTCATCACCAACCGCGACCTGAGCGACAACAATACCTCCAAGTGGGGCGCCAACAACCTGCTGCGCTGGGATATGTACTACCAGCTGGGCGTCAACGTGAAGACCGCCGCCAAGGAGCACGACGTGAACTTCTGGTCGCCTGCCGACAGGGTGGGCTTCCGCCTGATGCGGGCTATGGGCCGCAAGTGGTACTGCCTCGGCTTAGGCCTGGAGTGGGGCTTCAGCACCTACGCCTTCGACAAGGATGTGCACAACGAGCTGGACGATATGCTGCTCGGCGATGCAACGGCGATGGCCAAAGAGCCTAAGGCAACGAACAAGGAGCTGATGCGCAGCGAGTGGTCGCTCGAGCTGTTCCAGCGCATACGCCTGGTGCCGGGCGGCTCGCTGTTCCACAAGGGCCTGCACTGGGACCTCGGCGTGTACGGCAGCTTCAGCGGCTACAACTATATGGTTGCATACAAGGGTACTCTTCAATGCGATAAGGAGCAGCATTCGTTCCGCAACCCGCGGTATATCGACGACGACCGCTGGAACTGGGGCCTCACCACGCGCTTTGCCTACGACTGGATAGGCGTCTACGCCCGCTACCGCATGACGGGCATAGGTGGCTTAGAGATCATCCCTGCCGTGATCGCCCCGGGCAACTTCTACCTCCACCTGCCACGGCTTGAAGCAGGAATAACAATAAACTTATAAGTTATTAGTTATAAGTTTTAAGTTTTAAGTGCTGGCGCGTCAGATTCTATCATATCTATCGCCTTTATCACATCTATCGAATAAATAAAACTAAAATAACCTTATCCAATGACAACAGAAGAATTCCAGAATGAGTTGCGGCTGGGCATTCCCGACCCGCTGCCTGAACCTCAACCTTACGACCCTACTGTGAACCATGCGCCTAAGCGCAAGGACATCCTCACGCCTGCCGAGAAGCGGCTGGCCATACGCAACGCCTTGCGCTACTTCCCCGCCAAGCACCACAGGCTGCTTGCCAAGGAGTTTGCCGACGAGCTGCAGCGCTACGGCCGCATATACATGTACCGCCTGCGCCCGACGTACAAGATGTACGCGCGCCCGATAGACGAGTATCCGGCCCGCTGCCGTCAGGCTGCCGCCATCATGTTGATGATTCAGAACAACCTGGACCCTGCCGTGGCGCAGCATCCGCACGAGCTTATCACCTACGGCGGCAACGGCGCGGTGTTTCAGAACTGGGCGCAGTACCGCCTTGTGATGAAATACCTCAGCGAGATGACCGACGAGCAGACGCTGGTGATGTACAGCGGCCACCCCATGGGACTCTATCCTAGCCACAAGGATGCCCCGCGTGTGGTGGTCACCAACGGCATGATGATACCCAACTACAGCAAGCCCGACGACTGGGAGCGCTACAACGCCCTCGGGGTGACGCAGTACGGCCAGATGACCGCTGGCAGCTACATGTACATAGGCCCTCAGGGCATCGTGCACGGCACCACCATCACTGTGCTTAATGCCGCCCGTAAGCTCGGTGGAGGTACGGCTGGTAAGCTCTTCATCACCGCCGGCCTCGGCGGCATGAGCGGCGCTCAGCCCAAGGCGGGCGACATCGCAGGTGTGGTCTCCATTACGGCTGAGATAAACCCCGCAGCCACGCAGAAGCGCTACACGCAGGGCTGGGTCGACGAGGTGCACGACAACCTCGACGAGCTCTTCG
>JAGCUZ010000003.1 GCA_017962615.1 Bacteroidales bacterium
GAGAGTCATGGGGTGGGTTGGGGCGGATAAGGGTTTGTATATGTGGTGAATACTGGTGAGTTTTTAGGGGCGCAGAAGAGTGGTTGATTTGTTAAAGATTGTTAAATGTGAATATTCCTTGCATTGTTTTGTGGCAAAAAGTGTTAATTTTGCGTCATATATAACAAAGAGATAAATCTGCACACACGCAAGAATGTATGCGAAAATCAATTTGTTATATTAATATTATATTATTTATTATGAAACGCATTTTTTGTTTATCGCTGTTTGTATCCCTGTTTTTGGGTACTGGTGTAATGGCACAGCAGGCATGTACTGGCCTCAGAAATCCTGTCAACTTCCTGGGCTGGTACGGTAAGACTGGTATCCGTAACTCCGGTGTTAGTACTTCGAGCAACATCTACAACTCTGCATCCACCTCGACGACAAAGGTTTTATGGATGCAGATGCCTTCAGTTATGACCACCGGCAACTGCGGTTCGGGCTGCAACCGAGGCAGTGCTCCCGACAACAACAAGAACCGCTTCCAAATCATCACGCAGCAGGGTGGCGATGCTCATACGGGCGGAGCCCTTCAGAGAATACCCCAGGGATGTGCTTCGTGCATTCGAATCGGCGATATGTGCTCTTCGAGTGGCAACAGCGGCGACGCCATTTTCTACGAGGTGGATGTGACAGCCGATAACGCATTGATATTCGTCGACTACGCCTGTGTTATGGAGGCTCCTACCCATGGCCCGACTGGCAACCCGGAATTCATCATCCGCGTGTGCCGTCAGACCAATCCTGCCACCGACACATGGGCAACGACTCCAATCACCGACTCGCTCTATTACATCGTTCAGGCTCCTAACGGTACGAGCAACCTACCCACAGGTTGGAGCGCCTATTCGGGAATCAGCGGCTGCCCCTATGTTTACAAGCCGTGGACCAAGGTGGCTATCAACCTGTATAAGTACCTCTACCAGAAGGTGAGAATCGAGATGTACATCTCCGACTGCAACGCCCAGTTCCACGGAGCCTACGCCTACATCTCGGGTACTTGCCAGCCCATGCGTCTGGAGGCCAACGGCTGCGCCGCCGGTGAGACCGAGGACGTGGCAACCATCAAGGCCCCTGCAGGCCTGAGCGCTTATCAGTGGTACAAGAGCCGCACGGGATTTCTTACCGGCTCGGCCGCCAACGACCCCGCCAACTATGTGGCAATCCCCAACCAGACCGACTCGATACTGTACGTGAGTGTGTCGCACCTCACCACCGCCAGCGGCGACACCGTGGCGCAGCAGTCGTTCATGTGCGAGATGACCTCGTACATGGACCCCGCCAAGCCAATTAAGTCGCAGCTGTTCACCGACGTTATGAACAAGAAACCCAAGCTGACCCTCGACACCATTCTGACCTGTACCAGCGAGGTGACGCTTATCGATAAAAGCCAGGCTCCTATAGTGGAGACTGCCGACGACAACGTCGATACCTCGCTCACCGTGTGGGAGTTCTACAATGCTCAGGACACCATGGGTGCCCCCGCCGAGGTTATCCACGGCGGCAAAGCCACACACCAGTTCCCCGCAGCAGGCAACTACTGCGTGGTGGTACGCACCTCGGCCTACGACACCTCCTGCTGGAACAAGAAGAGGGTGCCCGTCCGAGCCATAGCTCCTCCGGCACACCCGGGCTTCGAGTTTGAGCGCAACGACATCTGTTTCCGCGACACCATAGCCATCGGCGACACCACCAGCGACTCCGACTGGCGCCGCTGGGTGATACACCACGACGACGGCACCGTCGACACCCTGACCGATTCGGCCCGCACCATCCACATCTCGTTCGACTCGACCGAGATGGTTGAACTGGTGGTTGGCGGCCGTCCCGCCCACGTGACCGACACGACCGGCGCCCGCGTGACCGTGGTGTGCAAGACCACCACGCAGCAGCAAATCCGCGTGGGTACGTATCCCGAGCTGCAGGTGGAGGGCGACACCATAGTGTGCATCGGCGCCACTGGCGACATCGAGGTCTCTGTCAAGAACGTGGAGGGCTGCACCTTCGAGTGGTACAACGCCATGGGCTCGAACATGCCCTTCAGCACCAGCAACCGTATAACCGTGTCGCCGCGCCGCAGCACCTGGTATTACGTGAAGGTGACGACTCATCCCAACGAGTGTTTCACCTGGGACAGCCTCTTTGTGCGCGTCGTCGACCCCACGCTCGAGTCGGACAAGACCGAGATATGCGTGGGTGACACCGTGTGGCTCACCGCCGCCGGAGCTTACAGCTACACCTGGCGCGGCAACCCCGAGGACACCACGCTGGCGCAGTGGAACACCGACAGCACCAGCCGCGACCGCATACCCGTGTCGCCAAGCCGCACGACGACCTACACCATGATTGGCCACGGCAGCAACGGCTGCAACGCCAACCCGCTGAGCATAACGGTGACGGTTTATCCGTATCCTATACCCCACGTGGAGTATGACCCGATATTCATCGACTCCGAAGACCCGAGCGTGACCTTCCACGACCTGTCGGAGCACGGCGTGCACACGCTGTGGAACTTCGGCGACGGCAACACCTCCACCTCGCGTGACGTTACCTACACCTTCACCGACTTGAACCACGACTCGGTTATGATACGCCTCTACTCGGCCAACGCGCTGGGCTGCGTGTCCGACACCGCCTTCTACCTGCCGGTGGTGCTGTTCACCGCATGGCTGCCCAACACCTTCACCCCGTCGCTGGGCGGCGAGAACAGCGTGTTCCGCATCTACAGCGGCAACGTGCTGGAACATTACTCCATGTACATCTACGACCGCAACGGCAACCTGGTGTACCGCTGCCACAACCAGCACGACGGCTGGAACGGCACCAACCTCAACGGCCGCGACTGCAAGGAAGGCATATACGTGTACGTGTGCAGCTACCGCCGCCCCAACACCTCCGACATCGTAACCCGCAAAGGGACGCTGCTGCTGATTAGGTAGATAGGGGCTATGGACTCTAGTAGTACTAGTAGCTCTAGTAGTCCTATTGGTCCTAGTGGCTGACGCAGCATCTATCGCATCTATCCTATCCACTTATCAACCTATCCACATCCAACATATCAACATTCATGAAAACTCGGCATCTTGTATTGACGGCATTGCTTATACTGGCGGCAACGGGAACAGCCTGGAGCCAGAGCCAGCAGGCGTGTAACGGCTTGAAGAACCCGCTGAACTTCATGCTGTACAACAGTGACGTGACCGGCCGCTACTCGGGCGGTACAGGCACGAAACAGACGCGTGTGAGTACCTGCGCGTCGCCGGGCATGACCTTCAACGCCACCGTGACGGCGGCACAGATGGCCACCGTGACGGGTGGGTCGAGCTGCCAGTCGCAGCTGGGCACCGACCACACAAACCGCTTCGTCATCAAGAGTGCCGGCACCGATGCCTTGACGAGCAACCAGCTGTCGTATCTGCCACCCGACCCGACCTTCTTCCACTCGATAAGACTCGGCAACTCGTGCGGCGGCGCACAGGCCGAGGCTCTGTACTATGACTTCAAGGTGAGCTACGACAACGCGCTGATAACCATCTGGTACTCCATATCGCTGTACAACGCCCTGCACTCCGAGCAGAACGGAGCCCCGAACCCCGAGTTCGGCATCCGCATAAAGCGCAAGGTGGGCAACGACTACGTGAACGTGGGCGACAACCTGTGCTACGTGGTGCCCAGTCCGCTGTACACCACCCAGCTCGGCAACTTCGTGATGCCCAACAACAGCAACGTGTACAAGCCGTGGGCCAAGGTGGTCATCAACCTGTACGACCTGCTGTACCAAGATGTGCGCATAGAGGTGATGACGGGCGACTGCTCGTACTCTGCGCACTACGGCTACTGCTACATAGCCGGCGAATGCCAGCCCATGCGCTTGGAGGCCAACGGCTGCGCGGCCGGCGAGACGGAGGCTGTGGCCCGCATCGCCGCCCCCAAGGGCTTGAGCGCGTACCAGTGGTACAAGAGCTCCACGGGCTACCTGTCGGGCTCGGCGGCCAACGACCCCACGAACTATGTGGCCATAGCCGGCCAGACCGACTCGATACTTAACGTGACGGTGGCGCACCTCACCACCTCCAGCGGCGAGGTGGTACCGCACCAGTCGTTCATGTGCGAGATGACGTCGTACATGAACCCGGCGCTGCCTGTGGTGTCGCAGCTGTTCACCGACGTGATGAACAAGAAGCCGAGCCTGGCCATAGACACGATACTGGACTGCGACAGCAAAGTGACGCTTATAGACCGCAGCCAGACACCCATCGTGGAGACTGCCGACGACAACGTGGACACCTCGCTGACGGTGTGGACCATCTATAACGCACGCGACACGATGGGCACTCCGGCTCAGATATGCCGAGGAGGCAGGGTGACGCACCAGTTCCCCGGCGCGGGCCAATACTGCCTGACGGTGCGCACCTCGGCGCACGACACCACTTGCTGGAACAAGAAGATGGTGATGGTGCGTGCGTTGCAGCCGCCGGTGCCGGGCTTCGAGTTCGAGCGCAACGACATCTGCTTCCGCGACACCATAGCGATAAGCGACACCACCTATAACTCGGACTGGCGCCGCTGGGTGATACACCACGACGACGGCACCGTCGACACCCTGGCCGACACGGCGCGCACAATACACATCTCGTTCGACTCGACCGAGGTGGTGGAGCTGGTGGCAGGCGGACGTCCCGCCCACGTGACCGACACCTCGGGCGCCAACGTGACGGTGATATGCAAGGCCACGACGATGCAGACCATCCGCGTGGGTAAATACCCCGAGCTGCATGTAGATGGCGACACCATAGTGTGCATCGGCGCCACGGGCGACATCGAGGTGTCAACCTCGGTGGAAGGCTGTACCTTCGAGTGGTACAACGCCATGGGCGCAAGCATGCCCTTCAGCACCAGCAACCGCATAACCGTGTCGCCGCGCCGCAGCACGTGGTACTACGTCAAGGTGACCACACACCCCAACGAGTGCTTCACCTGGGACAGCCTCTTTGTGCGCGTGGTCGACCCCACGCTTGAGTCGGACAAGACCGAGATATGCGTGGGCGATACCGTGTGGCTCACCGCCGCCGGAGCTTACAGCTACACCTGGCGCGGCAACCCCGAGGACACCACGCTGGCGCAGTGGAACACCGACAGCACCAGCCGCGACCGCATACCCGTGTCGCCAAGCCACACGACGACCTACACCATGATTGGCCACGGCAGCAACGGCTGCAACGCCAACCCGCTGAGCATAACGGTGACGGTTTATCCGTATCCTATACCCCATGTGGAGTACGACCCGATATTCATCGACTCGGAAGACCCGAGCGTGACATTCCACGACCTGTCGGAGCACGGCGTGCACACGCTGTGGAACTTCGGCGACGGCAACACCTCCACCTCGCGTGACGTAACCTACACCTTCACCGACTTGAACCACGACTCGGTGATGATACGCCTCTACTCGGCCAACGCGCTGGGCTGCGTGTCCGACACGGCCTTCTACCTGCCTGTGGTGCTGTTCACCGCCTGGCTGCCCAACACCTTCACCCCGTCGCTGGGCGGCGAGAACAGCGTGTTCCGCATCTACAGCGGCAACGTGCTGGAGCATTACTCCATGTACATCTACGACCGCAACGGAAACCTCGTCTATCGCTGCCACAACCAGCACGACGGCTGGAACGGCACCAACCTCAACGGCCGCGACTGCAAGGAAGGTATCTATGTGTACGTGTGCAGCTACCGCCGTCCAAACACACCCGATATCGTCACCCGCAAAGGAACAATACTGCTGATTAGATGATGATTACTTAGTTTTAAGTTCTAAGTTTTAAGTTCTAAGTGGCTGACGCATCATCTATCGCCTCTATCCTATCAACTTATCAACATATCAACGGATAACATCCAACATGCCATTGGAGCTTAGGGATATTCTCAAGAAGTACTGGGGGTACGACACGTTCAGGCCTCTGCAGGAAGCGGCCGCACGGTCGGTTCTCGAGGGCAACGACACACTGGTGCTGATGCCTACGGGCGGCGGCAAGTCGGTGTGCTTCCAGGTGCCGGTGATGGCCACAGAGGGCATGTGCGTGGTGGTCACGCCGCTGATATCGCTGATGAAGGACCAGGTGGCACACCTGAAGCACCGTGGCATAGCGGCGGCATGCCTGGAGTCGGGCATGAGCGGCTACGAGATCGACGTGGTGCTGAACAACAGCATGTCGGGGATGTACAAGTTTCTGTACGTATCACCCGAAAGGCTTAAAAGCGCCCTCTTCATAGAGAGATACAAGCGCATGAAGGTGAGTCTGATAGTCGTCGACGAGGCTCACTGCATATCGCAGTGGGGCTACGACTTCAGGCCGCCATACCTGGAGATAGTCCGCATAAGGGAGATTACGCCGCGAGTGCCTGTGATGGCGCTTACCGCCACTGCCACCCCCGAGGTGGCCGACGACATACAGCGGCTGCTGGGGTTCAAGCGGCAGTGCTGCCTGAAGACGAGCTTTGCCCGCGACAACCTTGCCTACATGGTCCTAAAAGAAGAGGACAAGGCCGGCCGTCTGCTTACCATACTGCGCAAGACGGGCGGCAGCAGCATAGTGTATGCCCGCAGCCGACGCAGGGTTTACGAGGTGGCGAGGACGCTGCAGGCCAACGGCGTGGAGGTTGATTACTACCATGCCGGACTGTCGGCCAAGGAGCGCGACGAGCGCCAGCGCCGCTGGATGAAGGCCTCTGGCCGCTGCATGGTGGCCACCAACGCCTTCGGCATGGGCATCGACAAGCCCGACGTGCGCTGCGTGGTGCACCTCGACATCCCCGACAGCATGGAGGCCTACTTTCAAGAGGCCGGGCGTGCGGGACGCGACGGCGGCAAGAGCTACGCCGTGCTGCTGTACGACGAGGGCGACATCGACAACCTCAGATACCAGACCGAGGCCGATTTCCCGCCTATCTCTTTTATAAAGAACGTATACAGGGCGGTGTGCAACTTCTACCAGATTCCCGTGGGCTCGGGCGGGGGACAGCATTACGACTTCGACGCCAACGCCGTGTGCAACACCTACGGCTTCGACCTGCTGCAGTTCCACCGTGCCACGGGGTTCCTGCAACGCGAAGGACTGCTGGACTTCCCCGACGACGGCTATGACGTGTCGACGCTCTATGTGCCGGTGTCGCAGGAAGACCTGTACCGCTTTCAGGTCGAGAACAAGCGCTACGGCGACATCATAGCAGTGATACTGCGCATGTACGGCGGCCTGTTCACCGATTTTGTGCCCATCTCGGAGCACGAGATTGCGCGACGCTTCTACCTCTCGACCGAGGACTCGGTGATTGCGGCGCTGCAGCGGCTCGACAAGGCCGGCATGGTGGTCTACCGTAAGAAGAGCGACCGGCCGCAGGTGGTATTCGTGCAGCCGCGCCAGGATGCCGACCACATCGCCATAAGCGAGCACAACTATGCATTCCTCAAAGAACGGGCAGTGCAGCGCATGGAGACCATGATAAACTACGTAAGGGCTACCGACGGCTGCCGCAGCGAGATGCTTCGCTCCTATTTCGGCGACACCGCCGACGAACCTTGCGGACGGTGCGACCTATGCCTGTTGAGAGGTCAAAGGTAATGGTTTTCTGTCAATCGAACTGATTATAATTCACCATCCATCCTGAGGATGTGTGAATAGAGCTGCGCGAGGGGCAGGCCCATGACGTTGTAGTAACAACCTTCTATGCGGTCGATACCTATCATGCCTATCCACTCCTGAATGCCGTAGGCACCGGCCTTGTCCATGGGGTGGCAGGTGCTGACGTAATGGCTTATCTCGCGGTCGGAGAGCTGGCGGAAATGCACGCCTGTGGCTTCGGTGAAGCTGTCGGTGCATTGGCGGGTTCTGAGGCATACGCCGCTGTATACGGTGTGCCACCTGCCGCTGAGCTGCCGCAACATCTGCATGGCCGCCTCTTCGGAGTGCGGTTTGCCAAGCACCTTGTCGTCGACCACCACCACGGTGTCGGCGGTGACGAGTATCTCACCATCATTGAGATTGCCCGCAGGGTACCCCCCCGACTTTGCTATGGCTATGCGCTCGGCCACTTTCGAGGCCTCGCACGCGCCGTCTATCCGTTCATCCACGTCGATGTCTACCACGCGCACCGGCCAGCCCAGACGGCTTATCAACTCGCGCCTGCGCGGCGACTTAGAGGCAAGAAGCAGATGCATGGGGATATGTTGAGGTTGTTATAGAGGCGATAGAGACGATAGATGCGATAGAAGCTGACACGTCAGCCACTTAGCACTTAAAACTTAGAACTAAAAACTAACGTTTACTTCGTCTTCTGGTCCATGTTGAGCATCTTGCCGGCCTTGAACTTGGCCACCACCGACTCGTTGCCGCGCTCGTCGTAGAATACCCAGCGGCCGTCTTTCTCGTTGTTGATGAACGAACCTGCCTCGATGGGCGTGCCGGCGTTGGTGTAGCGCTCGTATTTGCCGTGCATGCCGCCTTCTTTGTAGTTGCTGCGCGACTCAATCTTGCCGTTGGGGTAGTAGCGAACCTCTTCGCCGTGCTTCTGGTCGCCGCTGTAGTGCATTATGTACCTGACACTGCCGTCGTCGTAGAAGCCTTTCCATTCGCCCTCTTTGAGGCCGTTGCGGAAGGTGCCGCGATAGTCCACCTCGCCGGTCTCGTACCACGACGTCCACAAGCCGCTCTCCTTGCCGTCGACATAGTTGCCTTCATGGAGCTTGCGGCCGCTCTCGTACCAAGTGGTCCAGAGTCCCTCGCGGTTGCCGTTGCTGTATTCACCTTCGCGCCAGCGCTCGCCTGTCTCGTAATAATAGGTCCAGGTACCCTGCTCAACACCGTGCAGGTAGTTGCCCTTGATGCCTATGGTACCTGTGGTGCGCCAGTAGAACGTCCAAGTGCCTTCCTGCTCGCCGTCTACGAGCTTGCCTTCCATGTCTTTCTTGCCGGTGTTGGTCCACCAGTAGCCGTAGCAGTTCAGCTCGTTGCGCTGGTACTCGCCCTCGAACTTAAGCTTGCCGTTGTCGTGCCACTCGCGGGTCTTGCCTTCGCGCGAGCCGTTGACGAAGGGTATCTCGTCCTTCTGGCGGCCGTTGGCGTACCACGACTTGTACATGCCGTTCTTCCTGCCGTTGGCAATAGGCACCTCGCTTTTCAGCTTGCCGTTCTGGTACCACTCGCGGCTTACGCCGTCACCGGTGTGGTATTCTTCGGCGCATTTGGAGCCGTCGGCGTAGTATATCTTCCACAGCCCCACCTTGTGTCCGCGGCCGTCATAGGTACCGGTCTGGTATAGCTGCCCATTGGGGTGCCACCAGTTCCATGTGCCTGTGCGCTGCCCGTCCTGCATCATGCCCGACACGGAGGGTTTCTTTTTCTCGGCATCGTAGTATTTCTCATAGGGTTTCTGCGCCGACACGGTAACTGCGGCCAGCAGCATCAGGAAGAGGGGAAGTGTTTGTTTCATTGTTCGTTGTTGATATGTTGGACGTTGATATGCTATATGTTGATATGTGGATACGTGGATAAGTTGATATGTTGTAAGGCGTCAGCCACTTAAAACTTAAAACTTAGAACTATTAACTTATTCCGTATAGATAAATTCTATTCTCATGGGTTGGGTGCCCGGGGTGTTGTCGACGGCAAGCCGTGCCGTGGAAGAGCGGCGTGAGTTGAGGGCGAGCAGGGTGCCGTAGTCGTTGCCTTGCAGAAGTAGTTTCTGCAGGTGCTGCGTGATACGCAGGCGGTAGCAGTTGCGACGGCTGTCGTAGGTGCCGTCGAAGCCCGAGGCACGGTGTGCGTCGGTCATGTCGGGTATGTAGCTAAGGTTGCCGTCAGCAGTACGCTTGAAGGCTATGACCTTGTCAGGCAGCAGGCTTGTGTCGGTGCCTGCGGCAAGAGGCAGCAGCAGTTCGGCGTAATGTATAACGGCGTGGGGATGTGCCGCATGGAAGCTGGACACGAAGGTGTCGAAACTTATCATCAGGTTGCTGCCCGCCATGGGGGTGAGGTAGAGGGTGCTAGCACCTGCTATGCTGTCAGCGCCTGCGGCAAAGGGAGCAAGCGGACCGGCAAACTGGTTGTCGAAGTGGTTGAAATGGGTGGCACGTGCGCCGATGTTGAATGTAGCTTCGCTGTGGTTGGTGTCCGAGCTTAGGTAGGCGGTGATGCAGGTGCCTGCCGCCGCGAAGTTGACGGTGGCCACGGCGTTGTTATCCATGCTTATGTGTATGCCTTTCACGGCGTCAAGCCAGCTCTCACTGGTGTAGGTGTGTCCTTCGAGCAGCTGCGCGAATGCGGCGTTGAGGGGCAGACGTATCACCGAGTCGCTACCAGGGGTGAATGTGGTCGTCCCGTCGAAGAACTTGACCGACGAGAGCGGCAATGTTGAGTGGTCGTAGTAGGAGGAGTCGGTGAGCGGCGCCTCGGCCAGCTGAGTGACGGTTATCTGCAGCGTGTAAGCAGAGGCGCTATTGCCCGGTCCTGGCTGGAAATGGCTTACCGCAAGGGTGAGTATGACTGAGTCGACAGAGGTCTGACTGTCTATGCGGATGTTGTCGGCATAGGGGAAGGTGACCTGGGTATATATGTCGGCCTGCGTGGTGCCGAGGACGGGGTCCTCATAACGTCCCAAGAGGCCGAGGCTATAGCCCACTGTGAGGAGGGTGTCGTCGCGCAGCATCAGAGCGTTGCTGCATGTGGCGGAGCTGTGTGTGCCGCTGTAGCGGGTGGAGGGGTCCTGAAGCTCGGCGCCGAATGACGTCTCCTTGTCAGTGCATCCTGCGAGGAGCACCACAGCCAGCAATGCGGCGGATAGTATGGGGAAGTGTGTTTTCAATGGTAAAAATATGTTGATAGGATAGATACGATAGATGTGATAGAGGCGATAGATACGATAGATGCTGCGTCAGCTCACTTATAACTTGAAACTTAGAACTAATAACTATAAATGCGTCAGCCACTTAAAACTTAAAACTTAGAACTCACAACTAACATCAAGTATTATTGAGTGTGTTGGCGCCGACGAGGGTCTCGTACAGCTTGTTGACTTTGGCGAACATGGCGTTCTGATCGGGGTTGTAGTCAACGTAGTAGCGCTTGTTCTCTTTGACGAACTGCACCAGCTCGGGGTGCACGTTGGGCGAGGCTATCACTATGCCGTGGGCGTAGGTGATGGTGGCCTTCATGAGGTTGAGGTAGTCGAGGTTCTGATACAGCCGCAGGTCTTTGGCGGTAGCGCCGTCGGCTTTCATCTTGCGCTCGATGTTGTTGTCGATAACGCCGCTGAAGCCGTCGCCCACGAGCGAGAGGACGGTGCGTGTGCCCGAGAAGAAGGCCGTCTCTTTGTTGATGCGGCGCAGGTAGAAGGGCACCATCGAGCAGAACCAACCCGTGTAATGTATTACGTGGGGCTGCCAGGCGAGCTTGCGCACGGCCTCGAGCGAGCCGCGGCCGTAGAAAAGCAGGCGCTCGTCGATGTTGCCGCCCACACGGCCTTTGGCGTCGACGCATTCGCCCTGCGAGGAGAAATACTCCTCGTTGTCGATGAAGTACACCTGCAGGCGGGCCTGCGGTATGGAGCCCACTTTGATGATGAGCTGGTGGTCGCAGTTGTTGACGATGAGGTTCATGCCCGAGAGGCGTATCACTTCGTGCAACTGGTGCCTACGGTCGTTGATGGAGCTGAAGCGGGGCATGAAAACCCTTATGTCGCGCCCCGAATCCTGCACGTATGAGGGTAAGTTGCGCCCCAGCAGGGAGGCTTCGTTTTCGGGAGAAAACGGCGTAATAGCTTGATTTATAAAGAGTATTCTTCCTTTGCCCATTCGCTTATATATATAATGTTCCAAATGCAAAATTACGAAAAAAATCCTTAATATTGGAAAATAATTATTAATTTGTTTCGTTATTCATTACAAAAATTAACGCGTATTTTTCTTTATCAAGTAAACCAACGTATTGTAAATCATGGCTGAACACACATCATCCAAGAAACGCGGCGCACTGGATTTCAATGAGGAGGAACAGCATTTTGTTCAAAAAGCCGAGCAGTATTGCGTGGCTGCCGAGCAATGTGCAACGTCGGTGCGCGACAAAATGGTGCAGTGGAAGGTTGAGAAAGAACTGGCCGACCGCATAATCCTGTATCTACAGAAGAAAGATTTCATCAACGAGAAACGCTTCGTGAAGTTCTTCTGCGAGAGCAAGCTGCATCAGCAGAAATGGGGCCGCACCAAGATTGCCTATCACCTGCGGCTGAAACAGATATCGTCGGAGGTGATAAATGCCGGCCTGGCCACCATCGACGAAGAGGAATACCGTCAGGTGCTGACGGGTCTCGTGGCCAACAAGCTGCGCGAGCTCACGCCCACCGAGAAGCCCGAACGGCTCGACGCCAAGGTTACGTCGTCGCTCGCCACCCGTGGCTTCGAACCTCATGAAGTTCAGAGTATATTGCAAACACTAAAACAACAATCTGATAATTGATGAAACGTATTGTATTTCTTTCGCTTTTCGTAGCGATTTCTGCCGCCGCCTTCTCACAAGCCGATACCGCAGCGACACAACGTCAGGCCGGTGCCTGGACCACCACCACCAACCCCGCCCTCAAGGCCAGCGAGTTCATGTTCAAGAACTGGTCGTCGTCAGGTAACTCGCAGATAGACGTTACCGGCACGTTCTTCGGCAACTACAAGTACAAACATCCCAAGTACGTGTGGGACAACATCGTCGACCTCGCCTACGGCTACGCTTGGCAGGACCTCGACAACTCCGACTCCGTGGGCGGCCTCTTCGAGACGCGCCGCAAGAGCAACGACAAGATCGACCTCACCTCCGCCCTCTCCTGGAACGCCTACAAGGGCTGGGGCGCCAGCTTCACGGCCAACCTCAAGACCCAGTTCGGTGCGGGCTATGTCTACGACGGCATAGGTGCCATGGCCGACTCCACCAAGAAACAGGTCTCGGGCTTCTTCGCCCCCGCCTACCTCACCACGGCTCTCTCCTTCGAGCACAAGAAGGACAACTGGTCGGTGTCTCTCTCGTTCCTCACTGGCAAGACCACCTTCGTGTGCAACAAGTCTTTGATTGACAGCGGCTACACCTATGGTGTCATCCAGAAATACCCCGACGACCCGCTCAAGTACACCTACTCCTACTTCGGTCTTGGTTCCTACGTCAAGGCTCAGTACCTGAAGAAGGACATCGTCAAGAACCTCGACCTCTACGCCCGCTTCGAGCTCTTCTACGACTACAGGAAGCCCGGCACCATGAAGTGGGACGACATCGCCAACACCGACTACCGCGGCTACGAGTATGCCAACAACACGCTCGACCAGCTCACCTCCAAGAAATGGCTGGCACGCCGTGCCTTCGAGTCCGACCTCGACTTCGAGCTCAAGCTCGACTACCGCCTCTCGAGCCATGTGGCTGCCAACTTCGCACTCAACATGAAGTGGGACACCGACTTCAGCGGCTGGGGCGACCACCTCGGCCACTGGCAGCTCTACCAGATGGCTGGTATACAGGTGTTCTTCAAGTGGCAGACTCCCAAGAGTTGATCTGTCACCATTTTAGCGTATAACCTTTAAACATTACTGATAATGAAAAGAATATCCCCATTTATAGCATTTCTGCTGCTGTGCCTCACCACGATGGCACAACCTCGCCATAACGCACACCCTGCACCGCAGCCTGCGCCGCATCACGGCATGCACGCCACCCTCACCCTCTCGGCCCAGACCAGCGAGGAGTTTGTCGTCTATGTCGACGGCAACCTCTACAGCCGCCGTCCCACCAAACGCGAGGTGCTGCAGAACCTCCCAGCAGGCTCTCACGACATCTTTGTACGTCTGACCCGTCCTGCCGACAAGATAGCCTACATCACCTTCGACAGCCGCCACGGCAATGCCGAATACAAGGTGCACCACCATTCGCACGGGCAGAACCTCACCCTCGACCCCTTCGGCAACATGCCTCCCGCTCCTGTGCCTCCGGCCCCCATGCCTCAGCATCAGCCGCAGCCGCACGCCAACCCCGCTGCTGTTCCCCATGGCAACCACCAGCCTGCCCCCCATGCCACGCCTGCCGCCGTGCCCCCCGCAAAGCGGCCTGCCATAGTGGCCACCGGCCACGAGGTGGCGGCAATGGTCGACCAGCTCACGCGCGAGTCGTTCGACAACAACCGTCTTGACCTTGCCAAGACCATGGTGGACAACAAGATGCTTACCACCGATCAGGTCATCTCCCTCGCCCGTACCATCACCTTCGCCAGCACTCAGCTCGACTTCCTCAAGTACGCCTACCACCGCTGCGCCGACCCCGAGAACTACTACCGCGCCGCCAGCATCCTCAAATACTCCTCCGACAGGGAGACCCTCCTGGAGTACATCAAGCACTAAGATAAGCAACACCACTTACACAAAACCCCGCACAGCAATCTGTGCGGGGTTTTTATTTTATGGCGTGGTTGGCAGTGGGGGCTCAGACGCCTGTGTGCCCGAAACCTCCCTCGCCGCGCTGCGTGTCCGACAAGGTCTCCACCAGGCGGCATTCGGCGCGCTCGTGCTTGGCAATCACCATCTGCGCTATGCGGTCGCCGTCGCTGATGACAAACGGCTCCTTCGACAGGTTGATAAGCAGCACGCACAGCTCGCCGCGGTAGTCGGCGTCGATGGTTCCGGGCGAGTTGAGCACCGTCACCCCCTTCTTCAGGGCCAGGCCGCTGCGTGGGCGTATCTGTGCCTCGTAGCCTGCGGGCAGCTCCATGAAGAGCCCCGTCTTTACCAGCGTGCGCTCCAGGGGCTGCAGCGTGACGGGGTTGTCGGGCAGGTAAGCGCGCAGGTCCATGCCGGCCGACAGCGCCGTTTCATACTGCGGCAGCGGGTGGTGCGAACGGTTTATGATGTTTATTGTCATAATCTTTGGCAATTCAGGTTTACGCTTGTTTGCGTATAAGAACTTCGTCTATCATGCCGTAGGCCTTGGCCTCTTCGGCGGTCATCCAGTAGTCCCTGTCGGCGTCTTTCCACACCGTCTCGTAGTCCTTGCCGCTGTGCAGGGCTATTATCTCGTACAGCTCCTTCTTGAGTTTCTGTATCTCGCGCACGGTGATCTCCATGTCGGTGGCCTGACCTTCGGCACCGCCCATGGGCTGGTGTATCATCACGCGGCTGTGGGGCAGGGCGCAACGTTTGCCCTTGGCACCGGCGCACAGCAGCACGCTGGCCATCGACGCCGCCAAGCCCGTGCATACCGTGGCGATGTTAGGCTGTATGTACTGCATGGTGTCGTAGATGCCCAGGCCCGCGTACACCGACCCTCCCGGCGAGTTCAGGTATATCGTGATGTCCTTGGTGTTGTCGATGCTCTCAAGGAACAGCAGCTGAGCCTGCATGATGTTTGTCGTGGTGTCGTCGATGGCGGTGCCGAGGAATATTATCCTGTCCATCATCAGGCGCGAGAAGACGTCCATCTGCGTCATGTTCAGCTGGCGCTCTTCTATGATGTAGGGCGTCATCGAGTCGTTCACCGCCGACACATAGCTCGCAAAGGTGTTGCTGTTGATGCCGCGGTGCTTTGTTGCATATTTCTCAAATTCTGTCATATTGTTGATGTATGTATATTATCTGCTGTTAATGTGACTTGTAACTGTAACGCATAACCAGAATAACGCGTCAGCCACTTAAAACTTAAAACTAATAACTTAGAACTATAAAGATTGCGTCAGCCACTTAAAACTTAGAACTAATAACTTAGAACTAATAACTTAAACCTATTCCTGTATTATTATCGTCTCGGGGAAGCGGCCGCAGTTCACGAAAGCCTTCTGTCCCACCGTCTTCACCGTGGCGGGCACGCTGATGGTGCCCGTGATGCCCTCGCAGCCCGCGAAGGCGTAGTTGCCTATCACCCTCACCGTTGTAGGTATATACACGTCGGTTATATAGATGCAGTTATGGAAAGCGAAGTCGCCCACCACCTTCACGTGGTTAGGTATGGCGAAGCTGCCGCTCCATGCCGGCGGGCATGCTATCAGCGTGTCGGCCATCGACGAGTACAGCACCCCCTCGTTGCTGGTGTAGCGTTTGTTGGCGGGGTCCACGTCGTACAGCGCCAGCTTGCGGCAGTCCACGAAGGCGTTGGTGCCTATCACCTGCACCGACGGCGACACCTCCACGCTCGTCAGCCCTGTGCAGCCCATGAAGGCGTTGTCACCTATGTTGGTCACGTTCGACGGTATGTACAGCTTGCCCCTCAGCCCCGTGTCGCCGGCAAAGGCGTTGTCGCCTATCACCTCCAGCGAAGCCGACAGGTGCAGCTCCCTTATGCCCTCGCAGCCCGCAAAGGCATGACCCTTTATGCGGCGCACCGAGTTGGGTATCACCAGCGTACCGTTCAGCTTCATGCAGTTGCGGAACGCATATTCCTGTATCTCGTTTATGGTGCCGGGTATCGACAGGCGACCCTGCAGCCCCGTGCAGCCGTCAAACACGTAAGCCGGCAGCATCGTCAGCGTGTTGGGTATCACCACGCCCGTCAGCCCCGTGCAGCCCGCAAAGGCGTGGCTGTACACCTCGGTGACGCTGCGCGGTATGGTCAGCTTGCCCGCAAAGCCCTGGCATCCCGCAAAGGCGTAGTCGCCAATGCAAGTCACCGTCGTCGGTATCGTCAGCGCCCCGCGCAGCCCCGTGCAGCCCTCGAAGGCGTGGTTGCCCACCGAGCGGACTCCGTACTGTATCGTCAGCGCCAACAGGCCGCTGCAGCGGAAGAAAGCGTACTCAGGCACGTCCACCAGGCCAGCCGGGAAAGTCAGCGTGCCCGTAAAGCCGCGGCATTCGGCAAAGGCCGAGCGGCCAAGGGTGGCGAGCGACCTGGGCAGCCGCAGCTGGCCGCACAGCGACACGCAGCTGGCAAAAGCACCCTCGCCTATCGTCGTCAGCGTGGCGGGCAGCGTCAGCATACCCGTCAGCGCCTCGCAGCTCGCAAAAGCCCTGTCGCCTATCACCTCCACGTACGACGGTATGTTGGCCGTCGTCAGCCCCGTGCAGTGGCTGAACGCGTCGGGACCTATCCATTTAACCGTCTGCGGTATGTGCACGCCCGTCAGCTGCTCGCAGAAGGCGAAGCTCGACGCGATGCCCGTCACCTTGTACTCCACCCCGCGGTGCGTCACCCATGCAGGTATCTCCACGAAGCCCGCAGGCTTCATATAGCCCGAGTATATGTCGTACAGCCTCTCCGCTTTCTCGTTGGGCCACACTATGCTTACCTCGCGCCTCACCGAGTCGGTGATGTCGTAGTACAGCGACTGGCCGGTCTTGCACGCCAGCGAAAAATCATAGGCAAAAACGCTACCCGCCGACAGTACTGCGAGCGACAATAAAGTGATAACTTTCTTCATTATATTGTGTTTCAATAAGTTTACCGCTAATATAGAATAAGGAAAATATAAGCAAATTTACACAAAAAATTTGGAATGCCAAGCACCTTGGCAAAATATTTTCCCACCGTCATCCCAACGTACTGATTTTAGGCACATCACCCCCTCCACACCACCCATGCCACATGCCTCGGCGTTCATCCACCCCCGTTCCCCACCCATCACCACCCCAAATCACCCCCGTTCCCCAGCCCTCGTCACCCAAAATCACCCCCGTTCCCCAGCCCTCGGCACCCCGAATCACCCCCGTTTTCCACCCTCAGCCATCCAAAATCACTCCCGTTTTTCACCCTCCATCACCCAAAATAAACCCCGTTTTCCACCCCCTCGGCGAACGAGATATAGGGTACATTTAGAGAAGGTATAGAGATGATAAAGAGTTGGTCCCACCAACTCCTTATCAACTATATACTTACAATTTACGTTCTATATACCAAAATCGGGGTGTTGTGCAATTTTTGAACGGTTTTATTTTTGCTCGGTAACGATTGTGTATCATACATTTACACACAAAGCGCGCGTTTAACGCGTGCAACGGGCGTAAACGGACTTTTCGTTTCTCAATCAGATTTCAATCAAATCTCAATTAAAGCTCAATCAGAACTAAAAGAACTATCAGAATTTCTTTTTGTTCTTTTCGTTCTGATTGAGATATACGGATAGTTCTGATTGAGACATACGGATTACTAAAAAATCGAAAAAAACGACATTAGTTCTATTATTCTAAAATAATGTGTATTTTTGCACGTTAATAGAGTAAGCCCGTCGGGCTGCAAAGCGCAATGACAGAAGAGGATATACATATTGAAGCATCGAACGCGGAGCCGCAAAAAACTCCGGACGGCAGCCGCAAGGGGTGGAAAAAGCCGCTTTTGCTGATACTGTTCGGCGTTGTGATGGGCTGGCTGTTCCCTGTTGCGCACAGCTGCGACGGCGCCAGGGGCACGGCAGGCGACGGCAAGATTGGCGAGGTGACGGGGCTGATAGCGTCGCGCTACGTGGACAGCATAGCGGCCGATTCGCTGCAGGACGACGCCGTGCACGCCCTTATGGCTGCGCTCGACCCCCACAGCTGCTACATAACCAAGGCCGAGGTGGAGCAGGAAATGAACGACATGCACGGCAGCTTCGAGGGCGTAGGACTGATGGTCAAGCAGTTGAACGACACGGTGTTTGTGGGCTCGGTGATTGAGGACGGTCCGTCGACGGGCCTCGACATACTTGCGGGCGACTGCATAGTGGCCGTCGACACGGTGAACGCCATAGGCCTTGCCGTCGACAAGGTGGTGGAGCTGCTGCGCGGCCCCGGCGGCACCAAGGTGGGCATAACCCTGCAGCGCTACGGCGAGAGCGGTACGCGCCGCGTGGAGGTGACCCGCGGCATGGTGCCTACGCCGAGCCTGGCATGCTGCTGCATGATGAACGACAGCCTAGGCTACATACGGCTCACGCGTTTCTCGGAGACATCGTACCAAGAGTTCTGCAAGGCTCTTACCAGCCTGAAGGCCAAGGGCATGACGGCACTGATACTGGACCTGCGCGATAACGGCGGCGGGCTGCTCGAGGCTGCCATAGGCATCGTCGACGAGCTGCTGCCCGGCCGCAACCCCATACTGTACAGCCAGGGCGCGCATAGGAAGCGCAGGATGGTGTACTCGTCGTGGGGCGGGCTCTTCGGCGAGGGGCGCCTGGTGGTGCTGGTGGACGAGTTCTCGGTCTCGGCCAGCGAGATAGTGGCCGGCGCCGTGCAGGACAACGACCGCGGGCTGGTGGTAGGCCGCCGCACCTTCGGCAAAGGACTGGTGCAGGAGCAGATAGAGCTGTCGGACGGCTCGCTGCTGAGGCTCACCACGGCACACTACTACACCCCCTCGGGCCGCTGCATACAACGCCCCTACGGCGACGGCAACAACACCTATTACAGCGACTTCTACACCCGCGTAGTGGACGAGGTGCTGACCGACTCGGCGCTGGTGAGCATCACCGACTCGACGCCGTACTACACCCTCGTGAAGCACCGCACGGTGTACGGCGGCGGTGGCGTGTACCCCGACAGGCGCATACCTTACAAGAAAGACCCGCGCGTGGCCTACTACAACGCCGTGCTCGACAAGGGGCTGCCCGCCCGCTTCGGCTTCAGGTACGTGACAAGCCACGTGCAGGAGCTGCTGAAGGCCTACCCCGACGAGGAGAGCTTCGTGAAGGGCTTTGCGGTGAGCGACGCCATGTTCGGCGAGTTCCTGCGTGCGGCCGACCGCACCGGCGTGCAGCGCAACGCCACAGGCATAGCAGCTTACAAGAAAGAGATGTGCACATATATAAAGGCCTACATAGCCCAGTCGCTGTACGGCACGAAGGCATTCTGCCGCATCGCACTCGACAACGACTCGGACGTGGAACAGACAATAGAGATTATGAAGGAGTTATGAGTTATTAGTTTTAAGTTATAAGTTCTAAGTTTTAAGTGGCTGACGCAATATTTAGTTATGAGTTATAAGTTCTAAGTTTTAAGTTCTATCGCATCTATCATATCTATCGTATCTATCGCATCTATATTAATAGTATTATGAAGAATAACAAAAAATCCATCGTATTTATACTTTTCCTGGCGGCGATGCTGCCTGGCCACGCGCAGACCACGGTGCACGGCAACCTAACGGGCTTTGCCGCCGAGAGCGCCGTGCTGTGCGTCAACGAGGTGGTGAACGGCAACAAGCTGTCGCCGCGCGACACGGTGCGCGCCGACGCCAAAGGGCGCTACAGCTTCAGCGTCACGGCGGCCGAGCCCACCATGTACGTGGTGAGCTTCCTGATGCAGCAGAGCCCCGTGGTGCACCTCATGGTGCTGCCCAAGGAGAAGGACCTGACCATCGACATGGAGTATCAGCCGAAGTTCAACGTGGTGAACCTCACCAACGTGAAGGGCTCGAAGAACATGGAGCTGTACCGCCAGTTCAACGCGGCCGTAGCCGAGCCTTACGAGACCATGCAGCGCATAGAGGCCGAGTACTCGCAGCCGTCGACCGACGACAAGCGCAAGCAGGAGCTGGCCACGATGATGCACAACCTACAGATAAAGCAACGCCAAGACATACAGAAGCTTATCCAAAGCAACAAAGACTGCCTGATGAGCGCGTTCCTCGTCACCTACTTCGAACAGGAGTTCGCCACCTACGTGACGCTGTACGAGGAGGTGCGCGACGCCCTGATAAAGAACTACGCCACGAGTCCCTTCGTAAAGTACATCGACAACAAGGTGCGCACAAGCCTCGAGGCCGGCACGCTGGCTCCCGAGATAGACATGAAGGACCCCGACGGCAAGCAGCGCAAGCTCAGCGACCTGCGCGGCAAAGTGGTGATGATAGACTTCTGGGCATCCTGGTGCGGTCCCTGCCGCAGGGAGAACCCCAACGTGGTGAAGCTGTACCACATGTACCACGACAAGGGCTTCGAGGTGTACAGCGTGTCGCTCGACAAAGACCGCAACGCATGGCTCAAAGCCATCAAGGACGACGGGCTGGTGTGGGAGAACCACGTGAGCGACCTGAAGGGCTGGACGTCGTCGGGCGGCGCCACCTACGGCATCATGTCGGTGCCCAGCACGGTGCTGGTCGACCGCAAGGGCCGCATCATTGCCAAGAACCTGCGAGGCGAGGAACTGGCCGACAAACTGAAGGAGATATTTGGATTTTGAAGTAGTTATTAGTTATAAGTTCTAAGTTTTAAGTGGCTGACGCACATAACATATCCACATTAAACGTATCAACATATCCACATTAAACATATCAACATAAATATAATATATATGATAACCGAAACACAAATAAAGATGGCTCTGTCGCATGTTGACGACCCCGACCTTGGTCAGGACCTCGTCACGCTTGGCATGATAGAGAATATAGCCGTCGACGGGCTGAAGGTGTCGTTCGACCTGGTGCTGACCACACCCGCCTGCCCCATGAAACAGCGAATGAGCGACGACTGCGTGAACGCCATACACGAGTACGTGGACCGCAACGCCGAGGTGACGGTGAACCTCACGTCGCGCAAGGTGGAGCAGCCCGACCCGCACAAGATGTTCCCCGGCATCAAGCACACCATCCTCGTGGCCAGCGGCAAAGGCGGCGTGGGCAAGAGCACGGTGGCGGTGAACCTGGCGGTGGCGCTGGCACGGACGGGTGCCAAGGTGGCCCTCGTGGATGCCGACATCTACGGACCCTCGATACCCATCATGTTCAACGTCGACAGCCAGGACATCTACGGCGAGAACCACGACGGCAAGACCTATATGCTGCCTATATTCAAGTACAACATCAAGCTGATGTCGGTGGGCTTCCTCGTCGACCCCGAGAAGGCCGTCGTATGGCGCGGCCCCATGGCCAGCGGCGCCCTGAAGCAGATGCTCACCGAGACGTGGTGGGACGACATCGACTACATGGTGGTGGACATGCCCCCGGGAACCGGCGACATACAGCTCACCATAGCACAGACGCTGCCCGTGAGCGGCGCCATCATCGTAAGCACGCCGCAGAAGGTGGCGCTAGCCGACGTGGTGCGCGGCGTGGAGATGTTCCAGAACCCCAACATCAACATACCAGTGCTGGGCTTTGTGGAGAACATGGCCTACTTCACCCCCGCCGAGCTGCCCAACAACCGCTACTACATCTTCGGCAAGCAGGGCTGCAAGCAGCTGGCCGACGAGATGAACATACCGCTGCTGGGCGAGATACCGCTGGTGCAGAGCATCGCCGAGAGCGGCGACAGCGGCAAGCCCGTGGCGCTGTGGAGCGACACCCCGACGCCCGAGAGCGAGGCTTTCATGCAGCTGGCCGAGAACACCATACGCGAAATATGCAAGCTCGACAAACCCGCAAAGTGAAGGAAGCTTCCTAAAAACTAAAGATAACGAAAACATCCAATAATTATGACCCCAGAGATTTACGACAGCGTCGTAGTTAAAGTGAAGAACGCCTTAGAGCAGATACGCCCCTACCTCAAGGAGGACGGCGGCGATGTGGAATATGTCGACATGACCAACGAAGGCGTGGTGATGGTTACCCTGAAAGGGCACTGCGGCACCTGCCCGCACGCCATGATGACCCTCAAGCAGGGCATCGAGAACGCATTGAAGAAAGCCATCCCCGAAGTAAAATCTGTTGAAAGAGTATGATATACACCAAAACAGGCGATGCCGGAACCACCTCGCTGGCCGACGGCACGAGGGTAGCCAAGAACGATGCCAGGGTTGAGGCTTACGGCACCGTTGACGAGCTCGGCGCCCATCTGGCACTGCTCATACAGATTATTGCCGACGTAAGTCCCGACAACACGGCTTTCCTGCAGCGCGTGCAGCAGGAGCTGTTCGTGGTGCAGAGCCGCCTGGCCACCGCCAATATGGAGACGCTGGCCGTCATGCCGCGCCTCGACGAGGAAGCCACCCTGAGGATAGAACGGCAGATAGACGCCATCACGGCAGCCATCCCGCCCATGAAGGCTTTCGTAATACCTGGAGGCAGCATGTGCTCGGCACAGTGCCACGTGGCACGCACCGTGTGCCGCAGGGCCGAACGGTGCATAGTGACGCTCGCCGCAGGCTGCACAGCCGAGCAGCAGAGCGACCTGGCACCTATACAGCGCTACGTGAACCGCCTGTCAGACCTGCTGTTCGTCATGTCGAGGCAGCTGCTGATGCTCGAGAACAAAGAAGAGATATTCTGGCACCCACAAACAAACTAAACTGACAACACAAATAAACAATAAGTAACAATGTATTGGACATTAGAATTAGCATCCAAACTTGAAGACGCACCGTGGCCCGCAACACGCGAAGAGCTGCTTGACTATGCACAGCGCACGGGCGCTCCGATGGAAGTTATAGAGAACCTGCGCGAACTGGAAGTCGAGGACGAAGGCGACCCATACGAAAGCATAGAGGACCTGTGGCCCGACTATCCCACCAAGGACGACTTCTTCTTCCAGGAGGACGAGTACTAAGCAATGCCTGCAGCCCACAGGCTACCTCCAACCATGAACGTCTCTTTTGTAGGGTCGGGCAATGTAGCCACAGCTCTGGCCGTAGCGTTGCGCGAAGACGGCTGCAACGTGTTGCAGGTATGCTCACGCAATGCCGAGCACTCCCGACAGCTGGCACAACGGGTAGATGCACAGGCGCTTTGCGACCCTGCCTCGCTCTCGCCCGACAACGATATCATAGTGCTCGCCGTAACCGACGATGCCATTGCATCGGTGGCCGCCGGGCTGCCGCGCCGCGACTGGACGGTACTGCACACCGCCGGCTCGGTGCCTATGGATGTGCTTAAGCCTGCAGCCGAGCGCTACGGCGTTCTATGGCCCGTATGCAGCATACGCAAAGAGATGCCGGCCAACTTTGGCGGCGTGCCTGTATGCATCGAAGGCAGCAGCCCGCAAGTGGTCGACACGCTGCGCAGCCTCGTGGCCGCCTTGGGCGCACACTGCGAGGTCCTCACCTCACCCCAACGCCGCCAGCTGCACCTCGGCGCGGTGGTGGTCAACAACTTCGGCAACGCCCTCCTCGCACTGGCGCAGGAACACCTGCAACGCCACGACATATCCCCCACCCTATTGCAAGCCCTTGCACGGCAGACCTTCGCCCATGCCGAGGGCAACCTATGGCAGCGGCAGACCGGCCCCGCCTCGCGCAACGACACGGCCACCATGGCCTCGCACCGGCTCATGCTCGCCGACGACGCCGAGCTGCTGCAGCTGTACAATCTCTTCTCCAACATTATAACGCGGCACTGCCCCAAACCATGATCGACACCCATTGCCATCTGTACGACGAGGCGTTCGACGAAGACCGCCCGGAGGTGTTGCAGCGCGCCCTCGACGCAGGCGTGGCGGCCATGCTCATGCCCGCCATCGACAAGGCCAGCGCCCCGGCGCAGGAGGCGTTGACCCAGCCCTGCCTGTACCACATGGCAGGCCTGCACCCCACATCGGTAGGCGCCGACTACCGCGAGGAGCTCGACTTTGTGGCCGAGCGGCTGCGCAACCCTGTGCACGACTATGTGGCCATAGGCGAGATAGGGCTCGACCTGTATTGGGACCGCACCTACGCCGCCGAGCAGCTCTCGGTGCTGCGGCAGCAGCTGCTTTGGGCACGGGAGTACGACATGCCCGTGTCGCTCCATGTGCGCAATGCCTACGACGAGCTGTTCCAATTGCTCGCTGACATGGGCCACACCTCATGGCGCGGCGTACTCCATTGTTTTAGCGGCAATGAAAGCCACGCCGCGCAGGCCCTGCGGCTGGGGTTCCACCTGGGTATAGGCGGCGTTGTCACCTTCAAGAAGTCGGCCCTACCCGCCATCGTGGAGCAGACCCCCATAGAGCGCATCCTCCTCGAGACCGACGCCCCCTACCTGGCACCCGTGCCGCACCGCGGCCAGCGCAACGAGAGCTCGTACCTGCCGCTGGTGGCACAGAAGATTGCCGACATCAAGCAGATGCCCCTGGCCGACGTCGACGCCGTCACCACCGCCAACGCCGCGGCACTGTTCGGGCTTGGACTATGACTCGTACAGCAGGACAAGTATCTAACATTCAGCATCTTTTATGATTGTTGAATACTTTGTTCATAAACAAGCCACGTCGAACAAATCAATAACAGATTTTCTTTGTAATTTAGCCAACTGAATGAGTTGTGCTCATTCTTTACAACTTTTTGAATCTGTGTATTGAATAATTGTTATGGCTACTATTCAAAGTGACCTATTTTTAGATTTTGGCACCCCCGCGGCGTCGGACAGCCCCGCCATGGGCAAAAGCGAAAAAGAGAAGGATGCACCGCGTGCCAAGGCATCCGCAAACGCTCCCAAGAAGCTGAATGCCAGCGTCGACAAGGCAAAGAGCGACAAAGAGAAAACCGATACACAGAACAAGAAAACCGACAGGAAACAAGAAGAGAACACAGAGAATAATATGAAAAAAGAACGTACACAGTATACCCCCGACGAGATTATGAAGTCGTCGGTTGAGTATTTCGGAGGCGACGAGCTGGCCGCCAACGTCTGGATGAACAAATACGCCCTGCGCGACGGCGACAGCATCTACGAGCTCAACCCCGACATGATGCACCGCCGCATAGCCTCCGAGTTTGCAAGGATAGAGCGGAAATACCCCAACCCCATGAGCGAGGATACGGTGTACGAACTGCTGAAAGACTTCAAATACATCGTGCCTCAGGGCAGCCCCATGAGCGGCATAGGCAACGACTACCAGGTCGTGTCGCTCTCCAACTGCTTCGTTATCGGCAACAGCGGCAACAGCGACTCCTACGGCGGCATCATGAAGATCGACCAGGAGCAGGTGCAGCTGATGAACCGCCGCGGCGGCGTGGGACACGACCTCAGCCACATACGCCCCGGCGGCAGCCCCGTGAAGAACTGCGCCCTCTCGTCGACCGGCATAGTGCCCTTCATGGAACGCTACAGCAACACCAC
>JAGCUZ010000025.1 GCA_017962615.1 Bacteroidales bacterium
CTGATGCACCAGTCTTTGATGTTCTCCAGCCAGTGGCGGTAGGTGTTCTTGAACTTGGCGGGATGGAATTTGATGGTGTCGTTCTCCACCACCTCGAGAGCCTTCTTGGCCATGTCGTCCATCTTCATGAACCACTGAGCCGAGAGCTTGGGCTCTATTACGGCGTCGGTGCGCTCGCTGTGACCCACCTTGTTGGTGTAATCCTCTATTTTCTCCACCAGTCCGGCCTCTTCGAGGTCTTTCATGATGGCCTTGCGGCAGGCGAAACGGTCCATGCCGGCATATTTGCCGCCGTGCTCGTTGAGCGTGCCGTTGTCGTTGAAGATGTCGATGCTGTCCAAGCCATACTTCATGCCCAGGTTGTAGTCGTTGATGTCGTGGGCCGGAGTAATCTTCAGTGCGCCGGTACCGAACTCGCGGTCAACGTATTCGTCCATGATGATGGGCACTACCCTGCCCACGCCGGGCACCACAACCTTCTTGCCTTTGAGCCATTGGTAGCGCTCGTCTTCGGGATGCACGCACACCGCCGCGTCGCCCATGATGGTCTCAGGACGTGTGGTGGCGACCACGATATACTTGTCCTCGCCCTCCACAAAGTATTTCAGGTAGAACAGTTTGCCGTGGCTCTCCTTGTATACCACCTCCTCGTCGCTCACAGCCGTGAGTGCCTGGGGGTCCCAGTTCACCATGCGCACGCCGCGATAGATAAGTCCTTTGTTATAAAGGTCGACGAATACGCGCATCACGCTCTCGTAGCGCACCTCGTCCATAGTGAACGACGTGCGGTCCCAGTCGCAGCTGGCTCCCAGCTTGCGGAGCTGCTTGAGAATAATGCCGCCGTATTCCTCTTTCCACTCCCACGCATATTTCAGAAATTCG
Organism: Bacteroidales bacterium; assembly: GCA_017962615.1. GTDB lineage: Bacteria > Bacteroidota > Bacteroidia > Bacteroidales > P3 > Colimorpha. The sequence continues at coordinate 883 of JAGCUZ010000025.1, forward strand.
TCGCGGGTCAGCGAGCGTTTGTCTATACCCTTCTCGGCCAGCATCTTCACCACCTTGGCCTCGGTGGCTATGCTAGCATGGTCCGTGCCCGGCACCCAGCAGGCGTTCATGCCCTGCATGCGTGCGCGGCGCACCAGCACGTCCTGTATGGTGTTGTTGAGCATGTGCCCCATGTGCAGCACGCCGGTCACGTTGGGCGGCGGTATCACCACCGTGTACGGACGGCGCGTGTCGGGTTCCGAGTGAAAGATTTTCTTTTCAAGCCAAAAGGCATACCACTTATCCTCTACGGACTTGGGATCATACTTCGATGCAATTTCCATTGTTGATTCAGTTCTTATGCTGTTTTCGTTTGTTTCTAAAAAAGTCTCGCGTCCATCGAGCCGCACTTTACCCCCTCTCGCAACACGCACATCATTACGCAACACATTGCTTTACCGACAAATAAGCACACGTCACACACTCCTTCGGCGCAAGAAATCAAAAGACAAAGATACGCTTTTTTATAGAAATAGAGGCTAAATTCTTTACACCCTCATTCATTATTTTTTTTGCAGAATGAAAAAAAAGTGTAACTTTGCAAATGATTTTTGAGCCGCAAGGTTTACACAACATCTTGAAACTCAAAGCCTCGGTGGCGGAATGGTAGACGCGGTAGACTCAAAATCTGCTGTCCGCAAGGACGTGTGGGTTCGATACCCACCCGAGGTACAAAGAAAGGTGGCATTTGATGCCACCTTTTATTGTTCCGTCACCACGGCGAAGAAAATCAGCGGCTCGTTAGGGCTGGCGTTGATTAGGCCGTGGCCGTGACCCTTGGGGCAATACTGGCTCATGCCTGCCGTCAGCCGTTCCTCGCCCTCGTCGGTGACGCAACGGCCTTCACCACTGATGATGTACATTATCTCGCTGTTGGTCTCGTGCGTGTGGTAGCCTATGGAGCACCCCACGTCGAGGTGTCCGCGCATTATCTTGTTCATCCCGTCGTTGAACGTGCGGAACAGTGTGGTGCCCTCGCCCCCTTTGAACCCGGGGTTGGCCACCTCTTCCATCTTTTCGAAATCGATTATCATGGCATTACGATTTTTTACCGCCTATTATACTCCCCTGTTCTACAGTGCGCTGTACGCGGGCGAGAAGGTGTCGCCGCCTTGCACGCTGCCGGTGGCGAGGCCTTTCTTGAGCCAGCGCACACGCTGCTGCGAAGTGCCGTGGTTGAACGAGTCGGGCACCGTGCGGCCATAGGCTTTCTTCTGCAGGTAGTCGTCGCCGATGCGCGAAGCCACGGCAAGGCCCTCCTCGATGTCGCCGTCCTCAAGCGACGAGAACATGGCGTTGTCGTGGTAGGCCCACACGCCCGCGTAATAGTCGGCCTGCAACTCCAGGCGCACGCTTATCTGGTTGCTCTGCTTCTCGGAGAGGCGCGACATCTGCTGATGGGCATCCTGCAGTGTGCCAAGAAGATACTGCACATGGTGTCCAACCTCGTGGGCTATGACATAGGCATAGGCGAAGTCGCCGTCGGCGCCGAGCTGCGCCTTCATGCTGGTGAAAAACTCAAGGTCGAGGTAGACGCACTGGTCGGCCGAGCAGTAGAACGGGCCGCTCGAGGCCGTGGCGCCGCCGCAGCCGCTCTGCACGCTACCGTGGAACAGCACCAGCTTGGGCGGCACATACTTGCGCCCCATCTTGCGGAACTCCTCGCTCCACACGTCCTCGGTGCCGGCCAGTATCTGCTTGGCGAAGGTGGCCAGTTCCTCCTCTTCGGCCGTGGGTTCGTAGTTCGACGCCACCGTCTGGTTCGTCTGCGCCAGCTGCAGCGCCTCCTGCGGGTCGCCGCCCATAAAGAGGACTATCAGCGCCACCACAATGCCGCCAACGCCTATTCCCAATCCGCCTTTCTTCACAGCCGACGACCGGCGGCGGTCGTCGACATTAGTGCTCTCGCGTCTGCCTGTTAGATTCATAGCATGCTAAGTTTTATTGTTTTACAAAAATACGCAACGATTGCTTCGAAATACAAAGATACACAATTCGCCGGAAACTGACAAACAAAAAGCCCGGCTTTTTACACCGGGCTCTTGGTTTTGCAATATGGTTGCAGTGCCTTATTTCTTCTCGTTGAGCTTGTTGGCGATAGCGTTGGCACCAGCCTTGATGGCCTTGTCGCCGGCATCCTTGGCGGCAGCATTCACCTTCTCCTGAATGCAGCTCTTGTACTCGGCATCCATAGCAGCCTTGAACTCCTCGTCGTCCATGTAAGCGGCATAGCTCTGCTGGAGGATAGCGCGGATGCAGCTCTCAACCGAAGCGGCGTCCTTCTTGTAGCAGTTGCACTTGGCCTGGCCAGCCTCTTTGGCGGCGGCGAGCATGGCGCTCTTGTCGGCGTTCACGTCAGAGTTGACGGCCTGAGCCTCGACCGACTCGGTCTCGTTTGCCTCGATAGCCTCGGGAGCGGTGGTGTCCTCTTCGGGGGCTGCATTGTTGTTGCAAGCCACGGTCATAGCTGCAACCAGCATGGCGCTGCTGAGAAAATAAATAACTTTCTTCATGTTTTACAGTGTTTTAATGTTGTTAATAATTTTCATTTTGAATTGCAAAAGTACACATTTTTTTGTTACCGCAAATCATATTTTCAAATATTAATAGACTTTAACATAGTGCCCACAATAAACACCCTCCATGCCACCGTGCAAACCTCCCCTGCACAACTTCCGAAAAAATCCTCCCCGACGAAACCCAATCCGACCATGCCCACGACCAGAATTATTTCGACATCAAACCCTCTCCTTTTCGGATCCCATTCCGACAATTTTCGCCCTCTTTTCAGCCCCCATTCAACCCCCTTTTCGGGGTGGTTTTGCCATCAAATATAGGGTACATTTAGAGAAGGTATAGAGATGATAAAGAGTTGGTCCCACCAACTCCTTATCAACTATATACTTACGATTTACGTTCTATATACCAAAATCGGGGTCGGTGCGAAAAATTTTCGGTATTGAAATTATAAGCGTATCACATTAATTATAAATAAGTTGCAGACAACATTGGGATAAAAACGGGCTGTTTCGGCATGAAACGTGCAAACACTGTTTTCGGGGTAGAATTAGGGAGTCGAAACGGCACCTCGGATGGCGGCAAAAAAGTGCCGGCCGATACGGCCAGGAAAACGAAAATCAAGCTGCCAAGAACCGGAAATCGGGAGGCTGAAAACTGGAAATAGAGTCACGAAAAAACGGAAATCGGGCGGCCTGAGTGAGAAAAGCGCTGCACTCTGAAATAAAGTTCGTATATTTGCAATTCGACAGGGTGGCCGTTTTGAGCGCTTCAAGCACCGAAGCGGCTCATTGTCAGCGTGTCGCAAACATTACTCACCTCCTGCAAAAAGAGGTGCAAACGATAAAACCGCATATAAGAAACTGTTTTGATTTTGTCGATGAGATTTATTGGCCATAGAAACGAGATGAAGAAAGTCCAGTGGACTTTCGATAGCGAAGCGGAGAACAATCGCGGTACTGAGGGCGCAATGGGGTTCCATTGTAACCGAAGGACTGCGGAAAAAGCACCGTTTATATGGCATAAGAAATGCATTGGATAAAATCAAAGCAGTTTCTAAACCCGATAAAAGACAACAACGAAATGCAGACTGTCGTATTAGGCCGGAGCGGCTTGACCGTTCCGAAAAACGGTTTCGGGGCTTTGCCCATACAAAGAATAAGCAAAGAGGAGTCGTCGCGGCTGCTACGCAAGGCGCTCGACCACGGGATGTACTACTTCGACACCGCGCGGTTCTACACCGACAGCGAGGAGAAGATGGGCCTCGCCCTTGAGGGCCGCCGCAACGAGGCTGTAATCAGCACTAAGACGGGTGCCGTGACGGCCGAGGGCTTCTGGCGCGACCTGGAGACCAGCCTGCGGCTGCTGAAGACCGACCACGTGGAGCTGTACCAGTTTCACAACCCCGACTTCTGTCCCAAGCCCGGCGACGGCTCGGGGCTGTACGAGGCCATGCTCGAAGCCCGCAGGCAGGGCAAGGTGCTGCACATTGGCATCACCAACCACCGCCTCAAGGTGGCGCGCGAGGCCATAGAGAGCGGCCTGTACGAGACCATACAGTTCCCGTTCTCGTACCTTGCGTCGGACGAAGACCTTGAGATAGTGAGGCTTGCACGCGAGCACGACATGGGGTTCATAGCCATGAAGGGCCTGGCTGGAGGCCTCATTGACCACGCCGCCACGGCTTACGCCTACCTGGCGCGCTACAAGCACGTTGTGCCCATCTGGGGCATACAGCGCGAGCGCGAGTTGGACGAGTTCATATCCTTACAGGACAACCCGCCGGTGATGACCGCCGAGATGGAGCAGCGCATAGCCCGCGACCGCGAGGAGCTGAGCGGCGACTTCTGCCGCGGCTGCGGCTACTGTCAGCCTTGCCCCGAGGGCATCGAGATAGAGAGCTGCAACCGCATGTACCTCTTCCTGCGCAGGGCGCCCTACAGCGTGTACCTCAACGAGGAGTTCCACGAGAAGATGCAGAAGGTGAAGAACTGCCGCAAATGCGGGCAGTGCAAGGCCAAGTGCCCCTACGGGCTCGACACCCCTACCCTGCTGCAGCGCAACTACGAGGACTTCATGGAGCACTGGAGCCACCGCGAGGACTACCGCTAATAGAATGAGGCTGATACGGGCGGTTGGTGATAAAATGTTGACAACTACTTGCAGACAAAGTGCAGGCATGTGCCGAAAAATTACTATCTTTGCAACACTCAAAACAAAATAAATAATAATAAAAAATACAATAAAATGTCACAAGATCAAATTGTTAACAAAGACGACATTGTTATCCGCTTTGCCGGCGATTCCGGCGACGGCATGCAACTTTCGGGCACGCTGTTCTCCGATGCCAGCGCCTTGACGGGTAACGATATTGCCACATTTCCCGACTATCCCGCCGAGATACGCGCCCCGCACAACACGGTGGCAGGCGTGAGCGGCTACCAGGTGCACGTTGGCTCGCACATCTACAGCTCGGGCGACAAATGCGACATCCTTGTCGCCATGAACCCCGCCTCGTTCAAATCGCAGCTGAAATGGGCCAAGCGCGGTGCCACGGTGATTGTCGACATCGACACCTTCACCGACGAGGCCATGGAGAAGGCCGGATACACCGAGAACCCCTTCACCGACGAGCTGGAACGCGCCTACACCATAGTGCGCGCGCCCATCACCTCGTTCACGGCCAAGATCGGCACGGAGAAGGGCGCCGACAAGAAGACCTATGACAAATGCCGCAACATGTTTGCGCTGGGTATGATATTCTATATCACCCACAAAACCCTCGACAAGACCTACGCCTACCTGGAGCGCAAGTTTGCCAAGAAGCCCGAAGTGGTGGAGCTCAACAAGGCCGTGCTCACCGAAGGCTACGAATATGCCGACAAGCTGGAGCTTATACACTCGCACATCATCGAGGTGGCTCACGCCGACATGCCCAAGGGCCGCTACCGCAACATCACGGGCAACGTGGCCACGGCATGGGGCCTGCTGGCCGCCAGCGAGCGCAGCGGACGCCGCCTGTTCCTGGGCAGCTATCCCATAACCCCCGCCACCGACGTGATGGTCGAGCTGGCCAAACACAAATCGCTGGGCGCACGCGTGTTCCAGGCCGAGGACGAGATTGCGGGCATCTGCTCGGCAATCGGTGCCTCCTACGCCGGAGCACTGGCCTGCACCAGCACCTCGGGTCCCGGCCTGTCGCTGAAGAGCGAGGCACTGGGTCTGGCCGTGATGGTCGAGCTGCCGTTGGTGGTTGTCGACGTGCAGCGCGGCGGTCCCTCGACGGGTCTGCCCACCAAGACCGAACAGAGCGACCTGAACCAGGCCCTCTACGGCCGCAACGGCGAGGCTCCCCTCGTGGTGGTGGCCGCCAGCAGCAGCGCCAACTGCTTCTACTGGGCCTACACCGCCGCCAAGATAGCCCTCGAGCACATGACCCCCGTGGTGCTGCTCACCGACGGCTACCTGGGCAACGGCTCGCAGCTGTTCCGCATACCCAAGACGGCCGACCTGCCGAGCATCACGCCGCGCCTGGCCAAGCCCAACGACCCGAACTACCGTCCGTTCCGCCGCGACGAAGAGAAATACGCCCGCGAATGGGCCCTGCCCGGCATGGAAGGCCTGCGCCACCGCGTTGGCGGCCTTGAGAAATGCCCCGACGGCCCGCTGAGCACCGACCCCGAGAACCACGCGCTGATGACCAAGAACCGTCAGGAGAAGGTGAACCGCGTGGCAAACTACATACCCGACCAGGAAGTGACGGGCAACCCCGACGGCGACCTGCTCGTGGTGGGCTGGGGCGGCACGAGCGGTGCCCTCACCCTTGCCGTGGAAGAGCTTAACAAGGAAGGCAAGAAAGTGGCCTACACCCACTTCAACTACATCTGCCCGCTGCCCAAGAACACCGGCGACATACTGCGCCGCTACAAGAAGATAGTGGTGTGCGAACTCAACAACGGCCAGTTTGCAGGCTACCTGCGCACGCAATACCCCGAGTGCCCCATGACCCAGTACAACAAGGTGATGGGACTGCCTTTCGAGGTGGGCGAGCTGAAAGAGCACTTCAACAAGCTGCTTAACGCTTAACCCTGCATCAAAGCCAATCAACAAAACCACAACAACAAAACCATGATTATGCCGACCGAGACAATCGGTAATCATAAATCGTAAAACAATAAAGATATGGCAGAAAGACATTTTGTTCCGAAATCGGACATAGAATATACAAAGGCAGACTTTACAAGCGACCAGATGGTGAAATGGTGCCCGGGCTGCGGCGACCATGCCATCCTGAGCTCGCTGCTCAACACCTTCCCCAAGACCCACACCAAGAAGGAGAACGTGTGCATGGTGAGCGGCATCGGCTGCTCCTCGCGTATACCTTATTATGTGGACACCTACGGCTTCCACAGCATCCACGGACGCGCCTGCGCCATCGCCACGGGCGTGAAGCTCGCCAACCCCGAGCTGAGCGTGTGGGTTAATATGGGCGACGGCGACTCCATGGCTATCGGTGGCAACCACCTCATCCATGCCGTGCGTCGCAACCAGGACCTGAACATCACCATCTTCAACAACGAAATCTACGGCCTCACCAAGGGACAGTACAGCCCCACGACGAAGTTCGGCCAGGTGACCAAGACCTCGCCCTACGGCACCATCGACTACCCCTTCAACCCCGGTGAGTTGGTGATGGGCGCCCAGGGCACGTTCTTCGCCCGCTCGCTCGACTGCGTGCCGCCGCTCACCACCGACGTGATGACGCGTGCCGCACAGCACGACGGCGCCAGCGTGGTTGAGGTATTGCAGAACTGCATGATATTCAACGACAAGACCCACGCCGCCATCACCGACCGCGCTGTGCGCGACGACCGCACCATAGTGCTCGAACCCGGCAAGCCCATGCTCTACGGCAAGGAGAAGAACAAAGGCATCCGCTTCAACGGCCGCTGCCTTGAGTCGGTAACCATCGGCGAGAACGGCATCACCATCGACGATATACTGGTGTACGACGAGACCACCGAGGACACCGGCATCCACATGATGCTGGCCCGCATGAAGGGCGACCTGCCCGTGGCCCTCGGCGTGATACGCAACGTGAAAAAGCCGTCGTACACCCAGCTGTACGAAGACCAGATGGACGAGCAGATGCAGAACGGCAAATACAAATGCGTCGACGACCTGCTCAACAGCGGCGACACCTGGGAGGTGTAAGCCCTGACAGCCCGTCATAAACTCCACGAGGCTTGGCGCACCACTGCACCAAGCCTCGTGAGTGTTATATGGAACCTGTGTTTGTTTTGGGCGCGGGCGAAAATAAATTTTGCTACGTCGGAAATAATGTGTAATTTTGCAGCGTCATTACTCCAAGGCCGAGGGAGTCAGTGCTTTTGTTGGCGTCTGATTCTGTAAGGGTTAGGGTGAGTGGCGAGACATAGATATAAGACGTTGAACGGCGTTTTATCTGCGGCTACTCGAACTTCGCAACTTCAAGTCCAGCACGATAGAGCAAAGTCAATGTCCATGTTTGCTTACAATTATATTTATTGTACGCATCTAGCGTGGGCGTTTGGCGTTGTTTATCCTCTGGACAGGGCAATGCGAAGGCCTGAGTAGCGGGATGGGCAAAGTTGGATTCCCGCGCTTCTTCTATTTGTGTTTCCTCTAATCAGTTATGAAAGCCTGACACTTTCGGGAACCAGTGTCGAACAATATATCATGAAAAAAACAGAGGAAAGAAAGCTGCCAGCATATGTGCCGCCCACTGTGACGGTGGTGGAGTTCCGCGTTGAGGGTGGCTTTGCCGCCAGCCTGGAGGGTCTGGCGCAGGGCGACAGCTATGGCGACGAACTGTTCAATCGCCGTGGAAACCTTGAGGGGCTTTCGTCGGGCAGTGACTACGGCAACCGCGACTTCAACAAGCGCGGCGGCCTTGAAGGCCTCACCGAGGACAAAAAATACAACAACCTCTTATAATTTGAGAGTTAGAGAAATGATAATGTATAGCGTCATCCCCAGGCCTCGGCAAATCTGGAGAGCCAACCCTGACAAACGTACATCGAGGGCGCGTTTCTCCGAAACGCATATATATTCTATTTCACAATCCCCACACTGCGCCCTGTCGGGCTTGTGCGGGGTTATTGAGGGTGAGCCTCTCCGAGGCTCTTTCTGTAACCGCTACGGTAAGACTATTGATTTGCCCTCTGATGTACCCAATGGGCTTGCTGAGAGAGACGTGTCGAGCGAGTTTGCCGGGCTCACAGCCCCAGCGGGGCTGACCCTCAATAACCCCTGACAAGCGAATCGCAGTCTGGGGTCTAAGCAACCTCCCCCTATAATGCGTGCCGAAGGTACGCGCCCTCGAAACAGGCATGACATAGTAAACTGAAAAAACAAATAATTATAACACATCAAACACAACTAATATGAAGAAGATACAGGTTATAATCCTTACACTGGCCACGCTGGTGAGCATGGCCTCGTGCGACAAAGACAACCACAAGACCGTGCGCACCTTCCGCGCCACCGCCGAGCGGTCGAAAGACGACGGCAAGATATCGCTCAGCGGCGGCTCGCTGCTGTGGAGCGCAGGCGACAGCATACGCATCTACGACGGCGGCGGCAACTGCGCCAACTACCTGCTGCTCTCTGGCGCAGGCGAGGTGGAGGGCGTGTTCGACTACAGCAGCGGCGACGAGATAGCCGAGAGCCCCTACAAGGCCGTCTATCCCGCCCGCTTCTTCTCCGGCAGCAGCCAGATAACGCTGCCCAACGTGCAGCGCACCGCCGACGGCAGCCTGCGCGAGCCGCCCATGTACGCTGTGAGCGACGATGAGGAGCTGAGCTTCTACAACGTGTGCGGCGTGGTGCGCTTCCGCCTCACGGCACGGAGCAGTGTGAACCTGAGGAGCATAGCCCTGACCACCGACGTGGCTACCAACGGCACCGCCACCCTCTCGGGTTCGGGCACGTCGACGACCATCGGCACGCCCGACGGCACCACCACGACCATACTGCTGTGTGAGACGGCGCAAAGCATAGCGTCGGCGCACGACTTCTACATGTACCTGCCCGCAGGCAGCTACACGGGCCTCAGCATACGGCTGATGGCCGACGACAAGTCGTCGTGCACCAAGAGCACCAGCGGCACCATCAACGTGCAGCGCGGCAAGATATGCACCATAACGCTGACGAACCTCAACTTCACCAACCCCGGCACGCTGCCAGGCGAGTTCTCGGTGGCGGCGGATCGCACGGTGCGTTTCTCGATGGGCAACCTGCAGTATCAGGCTTCAACAAGCACATGGCATTTAGCTGAGCACCAGTGGGACTATGTGGGATCTCAAAATCCCAGTTATGGTAGTCGTGGCGGTACTGTGGCAGGTAGCGACAACATTTACATCTCGTCGTCATACAGCGGATGGATAGACCTCTTCGGTTGGGGTACCAGCGGCTACCACGACGCTGCCGACAGCTATAACATCTACTACCAGCCTTGGTCAACATCGATGGATACCGTTGACGTGACATACAACTGTTACGGCTATGGTCCTTCAACCAATATGACAGACCTTAACTTGACGGGCACCAGCGCCAATTACGACTGGGGCGTGTACAACGCCATATCGAACGGCGGCAACGCCGCTGGCTTGTGGCGAACAATGACAGACCGTGAATGGGAATATCTGATTAACACCCGTTCGGCTTCAACGGTGAACGGCACCGCCAATGCCCGCTACACCAAGGCAATGGTAAACGACATTAATGGTGCAATATTCTTCCCTGACAGTTATGCGCACCCAACCGATGTGGCCCAGCCTGTCAACATCAATACTCAAAGCGGACACCATACTGATAACATGTATACGACTAATGACTGGATGGCTATGGAGGCCTGCGGAGCGGTGTTCCTGCCGGCTGCCGGTCGCCGTAACGGTACACGGTTCCTCGGAGCAAGAGGTTCATACTGGACGGCCTCGATGTCCACTAATTACTTCGCGAGATCCCTGAACTTCGATGATGCCAATATGAACATACCCACCAACAACAAACGTTACGACGGCCGTTCGGTGCGTCTTGTCAAAGACTAAATATCAGCCTAATCCATGTCCGTCGCGTACCTGACGGCGCGCATGGCTACAATACAGGCAGAATATACTAAAAAATGGTGTCTCAAAAGCATTGAGACACCATTTTTCAATTGTCGCTACAACTATGCCAGACTCTTAGTTGAGGGCTCGGAGCAGGGTTACTATGGCTGAGACCGTCTCGACCTTGCTGGCTATATTGTTGGCGTTGATGCCGCTTAGCGCTGTCGTCGACAACAGGCTGTTCATGAAGTTGACTGCGTTGGAGGTGGTTATCGTACCGGCGCTGCCCGTCACGAGACCGGCGGCGAAGGCTTTCTTGTAGGATTCGTTAGTGCTGTTGGCACGCAGCTGGCTGTAGGCCGTGGCCAAGGCCAGGGCGTTGGTGAGGTCGTTGCTGTTGGTGAGGTTGATGCCACCCGTGGTCTTGTAGCTCCTGTAGAGACCCGACACGGCGGCACCGCAGGCACTACCCGACGCCGATGCTACGGCATTTTGCGACGAAGCATTGTTCAATGCGCTGCACGAGACTAACGCCACGGCGGCGAAAGTAACCAATAAAAAACCTAATTTTCTCATTGTTCAAAAATTTTTATTATTATTTTATTTATTAATATTTAAAACGTTAGAATACATTATATGTATTGCTCAAGCGTTACAAAGTTACATTTTTTTTGTGATTAAGAAGAATTATTCGTATTTTTGCAATTTGTTTCAAGGCCATGAATGCACGGCGAAGAGTGCCGCGAGAAGTGCCGTGAAACACCACAAACAGAACATAATCACTAAAATACATAAAAAAAATGAACAACACGATTTTTTCATTTCCGAAACCCGAAAACGAACCCGTATTGGGCTATGCCCCCGGCAGCAAAGAGCGCAAAGAGATACGCAAGGCTCTTGAAGAGCTCTACAAGAAGACCACCACGATATGCCCCATCATCGGCGGCAAAGAGGTGAAGACCAAAGAGACCGGCGAGATAGTGATGCCCACCGACAACAAGCACGTCCTGGCTAAATACTACAAGGTTGGCGAGAAAGAGGTGCGCGACGCCATCGCCGCTTCGCAGAAAGCCCACGAGGAATGGGCCAACACGCCGTGGATCGACCGCGCCAGCGTGATGCTCAAGATAGCCACCCTCATCAGCGGCAAGTACCGCTACCTTATCAACGCCGCCACCATGCTCGGCCAAGGCAAGACCACCATGCAGGCCGAGATCGACAGCGCATGCGAGCTCGTCGACTTCCTGCGCTACAACGCCTTCTACGCCTCGCAGATATACAGCGACCAGCCCTGCAGCGACAAAGGCACCCTCAACTACGTGACCTACCGTCCGCTGGAAGGCTTCGTCTTCGCCATCACCCCCTTCAACTTCACCTCTATTGCCAGCAACCTCTGCCTCAGCCCTGTGCTGATGGGCAACGTGTGCATCTGGAAGCCCTCCACCACCGCCATGCTCTCCAACTACCTGTTGATGAAGATCTACAAGGAAGCTGGTCTGCCCGACGGCGTCGTTAACTTCCTGCCCGGCAGCGGCTCGCTCATCGGCAAGGTGGCTTTCGCCGATCCCAAACTGGCCGGCGTCCACTTCACCGGTAGCACCGCCACATTCAACAGTTTCTGGAAATCCATCGGCAACAATATCGCCAACTACAACACCTATCCCAAGATTGTGGGCGAGACCGGCGGCAAGGACTTCATATTCGCACACAAGAGTGCCGACGCCGACCAGGTGGCCACGGCCATAGTGCGCGGAGCCTTCGAGTTCCAAGGTCAGAAATGCTCGGCAGCCAGCCGCGCCTACGTGCCCGAGAGCATGTGGCCCAAGGTGAAGAAGATTGTCGGCAAGATGCTCGACGAGATAAAGGTGGGCGACGTGCGCGACTTCAGCGCCTTCGTCAACGCCGTGATCGACGAGGCTTCCTTCGACAACTGCATGCGCTACATCGACCATGCCAAGAAGAGCAAAGATGCCGAGATAGTGTTCGGCGGCACCGGCGACAAGAAGAAAGGCTGGTTTGTGCAGCCCACCGTCATCCTCGCCAAGACTCCCAAGTACAAAGCTATGTGCGAAGAGATATTCGGCCCCATCATCACCATCTATGTGTACAAAGATGCCGACTACGAGAAGACGCTGCACCTCTGCAACGAGACCTCGCCCTACGCCCTCACCGGAGCCATCTTCGCCAACGACCGCAAGGCTCTGCGCCTGGGTGCCGAGATACTGAAGTACGCCGCAGGCAACATCTACTACAACGATAAGCCCACCGGAGCAGTCGTCGGCCAGCAGCCCTTCGGCGGTGCCCGCGCCAGCGGTACCAACGACAAGGCCGGTTCCTACCTCAACCTTATCCGCTGGACCAGCCCGCAGGCCATCAAGGAGACCTTCGACGCCGCCCACGACTACAAGTATCCCTTCATCAGCAGCGCTGAATAAAAAACAAGTCTTAAGTTTTTAGTTTTAAGTTCTAAGTGGCTGACGCATTACCGGCTTGCACACAACCGGCAACCGCCCCACTTAGAACTTAAAACTTAGCGCTAATAATTCTTTAACTGCCCTGCGCAATTTAATTAATTATTAATTTGAAACGCATAATACTCCTAATCGCCCTGTTCGCCGTTGCGCCGTGGCACATGGCTGCGCAAGACACCGTGAAAAGCCACACCATCACCATAGGCAACAGTGAGCTGGGCACCTTCCACGAGAATCTTTTCCCCAAGAAAGCCCCGTCGCGCTGGTCGGTAGGCTTGCAGCTCGGCATGGCCGACAACCACTACGACATCGACGTGCAATATGCCGACAAGGTGCTGTTCAAAGGCGCAAAAGGCTTCACCATAGGTCTGCAAGGGCGCAGTCACCTCACAGGATGGCTGGCGGCAAGAGCCGACCTGATGCTTGTGCAGAAGAACTACATACGCAGCCACACCGCCAAGCCCAGTGGCAACACCGTGGTGCAGGTGCGCAACGCCATCCGCAACAACTATATCTCCCTGCCCCTAATGGCCGAAGTCTCCATAGGCAACCGCCTGCGGTTCTACCTCGACGGCGGCGGCTACGTGGGCTTCTGGCTCTCAAGCCACTGCGAGGGCGAGTCGCTCTCAATGGACTTCCTACTCTACGACGAGAACGAGGGCGCCCGCTTCGACGAGTACTACACCTTCGACAAGCGTCGCGACAACCGCTTCGACGCTGGTTGGGTCTATGGCGCAGGCGTGGCCGGCACACTGGCCGGAAAGATTACCCTCAACGCCGAATGGCGCCAGTACTACGCCATCACCGACACACAGAAGCAGTACATGCTGTTCCAGATGCCCCGCTACCACACCACCAACGTGCTGCAAGTTGGTGCCGCATACCATTTTTGATATAGTTAATAGTTATAAGTTTTAAGTTGTTCGCTATCCTTGTTTTTATTCAGCGGTGCTATTCGCTATCCATGTTCTTAATTCAGTGGTGCTCATGACCTCAGTTCACAGCCTTCGGCATTAAGTGGCTGACGCACCGTCTATCGACTCTATCCTATCTATCGTATCTATCGCCTCTATGAAACGTTTAATACTAATTATAGCTGCAACGGCAATTCTTCTCGGCGGCTGCCGCAAGGAGAACCCCGTTCTCGAGAACCCCAACGCCGTGAACTGCACCACCTACGTGCAGCAGTTCGACGCCATCTGGCACGGGCTGGACAACGGCTACGTCTTCTGGGGACGCGACACCACCGACTGGGACGCCGCCTACAACAACCTGCGGCCACTGTTTGAGCAGTTCGACGCCGACGGCGGCGCCACCAACTCCGAGTTGCAGAAAGCCTACGAAGAGCTTCTGCTGCCGCTGATAGACCATCACCTTACGGTGCAGGTGCGCAACCTCAAGACCGGAGGTCTTATCTATGTGCAGCCCGGCAGCCACGAGGTGCGCCAGCGCCCCGAATACCACAATACCCCCTACGACGAGCAGATATCGGCCCTCAAGCGGCAGGAAGGCATCACCCAGCTGCGCGAATGGAGCGGCGACGTGGCCAGCTGCTTCGCTCTGCTGCCCCACAAAGGGAGCAAGAAGATAGCCTACCTCAGGATAAGCTCCTTCAGCCTGCTGTCGCTCCAGAGCTATGTGGGCTACGGCCAGTACCCCTCCTCGGCCCTCGACCCCGTGCGCTACTTCTACGGCACGGTGTGCGACGGCATGTCGCCCTCGGCATGGGCCAACGACAACAACGTGGCGGCACTTATCATCGACCTGCGCGGCAACGGCGGCGGCAACGCTGCCGAGCTCTCGCCGCTCTTCGGCTCCCTGGCACAGGAGGACGTGCTGTGGGGCTACACCCGCATCAAGGACGGCCTCGGGCGCCTCGACTACAGCCCCTGGGCTCCGTTCCACATCCGCTGTCCCGAAAACCACCTCAAGGAGCCCAAGCCCATCGTGGTGCTTGTCGACATGAACTCCGTGAGCTGCTCCGAGATAAGCACTCAGGTGGTCAAGCTGCTGCCCAACGGCACCGTCATCGGCGAGCGCACCTGGGGCGGCACCTGCCCGCTGCTGCCCGGTCAGTACAACCTGCTCTACAGCGGTGTGTTCGGCGACATCAGACAGTATGGCTACTACGTCTACACCAGCAATTTCGACCTTGTCACAACCGAATACAAGAGCCTCGAAGGCGTGGGCGTGGAGCCCGACATCGTGGTCCCCTTCGACTACGACGCCCTCTCCCGAGGCATCGACAACCAGCTCGAAGCCGCCCTCTCCTACCTCCGCGCACTATAGACATTACAGATACACTACCCCGCTATTTCCTGTTCTGAGCAATGACGCCTGTTCCAAGTCGAGCAGGCTGCGTTTGGCTTCAAGGCCACCGGCGTATCCAGTAAGCATACCGTCCGACCCCACAACACGGTGACACGGCACAAAGATGCTTATAGCGTTGGCACCCACAGCATTTGCCACAGCACGTACCGCTGTCGCACTGCCCAAACGCTGTGATAGAGCTCCGTAGCTCACCGTGGTGCCGTATGGTATTTGCAGCAACGCGTTCCATACTTGCCTTTGGAAGTCGGTGCCAACAAGCAGCAACGGCACGTCAAGCCTTTTGCGACGACGGGCAAAGTAGTCGTCCAACTGCCTGCAAGCCTCCGCCGTCACCTCGCTTTCTTCCTCCCTGTACTTTGCACCCAGAAGCCTCTCCATGCGTCGGTCCACTGTCTGACTGTGCCTCCCCGACTCCCAGTCGCACAGACATAATCGACCATTACAGGAGCCAACTATAAGCGTTCCGCACGGCGAATTATACCGCTTTACGGAAACAATTGGTGAAGATAGTGCTATTGGAACTTTCGATGGCACTAATAACTTAGAACTTAAAACTTAGAACTAATCTTAGCCCATCGCCAGCGGTATCACTTCCGACATCTCCGAGATGTAGTGGAACGTAAGGCCTTTGAGGTAATCAGGACTTATATCCTCTATGTCGCGACGGTTCTCGCCGCTGAGGATAATATCGGTGATGCCTGCACGCTTGGCAGCCAAAATCTTCTCCTTGATGCCGCCCACCGGCGTCACCGAGCCACGCAGGGTAATCTCGCCAGTCATGGCCACCGTGGGCTTCACCTTGCGATGAGTGAAGGCCGACAGCATGGCCACGAACATGGTGATGCCAGCCGACGGACCGTCCTTCGGCGTGGCCCCTTCGGGCACATGTATATGGATATTGCTGTTCTCAAGCTGTTTGGCTTGTATCTTGAACTTATCGGCGTTGGCTTTAAGATATTCGAAGGCCAAGGTGGCCGATTCTTTCATCACGTCGCCGAGGTTGCCGGTCATGGTGAGCTGTCCTTTGCCTTTGCTGAGCGACGACTCTACGAACAGTATCTCGCCGCCCACGCTGGTCCAGGCCAGACCCGTCACCACGCCCACTCGCGGCTCCTTGCCGCTCACCTCGCTGCGATGTATGGGCAGTCCGAGGGCCTCCTGCACCTCCGTCAGCTGCACAGCACGCTTCAGTTTGTTGCCCGACGCCACTTTGACGGCACGGCTGCGCACTATCTTGGCCAACGCATGGTCCAGCTGGCGCACGCCCGACTCGCGCGTGTACTCGTTGATGATTACTTCGAGTATTTCGGGGGTAAACTCCACCGAGCCTTTGCGGAAGCCCAGTTCTTTGAGCAGTCGGGGAATGAGGTGGTTGCGCGCAATCTCTATCTTCTCCTCCAGTATATAGCCGCTCAGCTCTATCACCTCCATACGGTCGATGAGCGCCGGCTGTATGGTCGACAGGCTGTTGGCCGTAGCTATGAACATCACCTTCGAGAGGTCGTAGTCAATGTCGAGGTAGTTGTCGTGGAATGCTGCGTTCTGCTCGGGGTCGAGCACCTCGAGCAATGCCGACGTGGGGTCGCCGTTGAAGCCGTTGGGCTGTACCTTGTCCACCTCGTCGAGGATGAACACAGGGTTCGAACTGCCCGCCTTTTTCAGGCTTTGTATTATGCGGCCCGGCATGGCGCCCACATAGGTCTTGCGGTGACCGCGTATCTCGGCCTCGTCGTGCAGGCCGCCGAGGGCTATCCTCACATACTTGCGACCCAGGGCCGACGCCACCGACTTGCCCAGCGAGGTCTTGCCTGTACCCGGAGGGCCTACAAGACATAGTATCGGGGCCTTCATGTCCTTCTTAAGGCTGAGCACCGCCACATGCTCCACTATGCGGTCTTTTACCTTCTCGATACCGAAGTGGTCGTCGTCGAGCACCTTGCGCACGTTGACGACGTCGAGGTTGTCGTCGGTGTATTCGTTCCACGGCAGGTCGAGCATCACGTCTAGATAGTTGTACTGCACCGAATAGTCGGGCGACTGCGACGACAGGTGGCGCAGCTTGGTCAGCTCTTTGTCGAACACGTCCCTCACCTCCTGACTCCACTTCTTGGCGTCGGCACGCTCGCACAACTCCTTGAGGTCTTCCTCGCTGGGCGACGCGCCGAGCTCTTCCTGTATGGCTCGCATCTGCTGGTTGAGAAAATACTCGCGCTGCTGCTTATCTATGCTGTTGCGCGTACGATTCTGTATCTCGTTGTCAATCTTCAGGTAGTCAAGAACTTCGTCTTCGTACTTCAGCACCAGTTTCAGGCGTTCGGCATATACGAACTGCTCCAATGCGGCCTGCTTCTGTGCCACCTCCACGTCGAGGTGGTTGGCCACGAAGTTGATGGTGGTGCGCACGCCGTTGATGGTACGCATCAGCTCCTCGCCGGGCATGTTACGCGACTTGAGAATCTCTATGTACTTGCGGCGAAGCGTCTTCATGTTCTGGTTGAAGACGGTGGGCGACACCTTGCCGAGCTCTTCGGCAACACCGACCACGCTGGCCGTTATGCGGCCCGATTCCTCGCGCTTGTACTCCATCACCTTGACAGGACGGATGCCAAGCAGTATACCCATCATAGTGCCGCCGGGCATCGTTGCCACACGCAGCACTCGCGCCATGGTGCCCACGTCGTACAGCTCGCTCGGTTCGGGATCCTCGTCATTGTTGCGCTGCGCCACTACGGCTATGCGGCGCGACGACTTCGAGGCCTCCTTCAGCAGACGCTGCGACACTGTACGGTTCACGGCTATTGGCAGCACCACGCCGGGCATCAGCACGTTGTTGCGCAACGGCAACACCGGCAACATCTCAGGAACGTCCTCGCTCATAAGCATCTCCTCGTCCTCAGTCGACAGCATCGGCACATACTCGGCCATCTCCATATTATCTCCACCCAAGGCATTCACCGTGTCCTCCATAAGGAGCGACTCAGAGAATGTATTGACATTTATCATGTTAGTATCTTTTTTCTGGTTAATCTCATGGCTGCCGCTGACGGCAACCCAACGTTCGTATTATACGACGTTTTTTATAAAAGGTTTCAAAAATAAGAAAAGAAAAAAGGTCTGCAAGGATGCAGACCTTCAAACATCAAAAATCTAAAACAAATTACGTGTTTCTTCTTGACAATGCGCCGCCGCCCTTCCGCACTCTCTGCGAACCCACGGCAGCATAATCGCCTTCGGCTTATTCGGCCTTCTTGGCGTATTTCTTGTACTTGTTCATGAACTTGTCGACGCGACCGGCGGTGTCCACGAGCTTCAGTTTTCCTGTGAAGAAAGGATGCGAAGTGTTCGAAATCTCGAGTTTCACAACAGGGTACTCATTGCCGTCGGTGTACACGACCGTCTCCTTGGTGGCCGCGCAGCTCTTGGTGAGGACCATATTATCGTTCGACATATCCTTGAACACAACTAAGCGATAATTCTCAGGATGGATACCTTTTTTCATTTTTCTGTCTTTTTTGCCGTTTTAAGCAGTGGCTCTTAAACGATTGGTTAAAAATACTTTATTTCACTTTTTACATCCCACTTTGCACGTGGAATAGATTGCAAAGATACGAATATTTTTTATTCCAGCAAAATAATTTTCATTTTTGCTTCTCAAGTTGCGTGTCATCGGCATGACTATGGTTATAAAGCAGTATGCATATAGCCACAAGCACAAAAGCCATAAGTGGCTCTAAAGAACTGCGTCAATACCTGTCTGTGATGGCTTGAGGTTAGTTGGCGCGCTGCTTGGTGCGGGTCTCTTGCTTGACGTTGGCTTCGAGGGACTGCTTGATGAGGTTCTTGAGGGCGATGGTCTGCTGCTGCACCTCGTTGCGTTTCTCGGGCTTGTAGAGCTCGGCGTAGCGCAGCTTGGACAACGAGAACTTCAGGTTGGGCATCACGCCCATCACGTCGACGGCAAGCCGTGCGGGCAGCGGCGACTTGATTATCTCGAGGTGGTAGTCGTAGTTCATGTCGAGGTTGTGACGGCCCGACACCACCAGGTTGTACTTGTTCATGTTGAGCTGGAAGGGGTACACCTCGACCTCTTTGCGGAAGACGGTCATTGCCACGTCGAGGCTGTCGATCATCAGCTTGTCGTCCTTTACGCGCCAGTCTTTGGCTCCTATCAGCTTGACTATGTTGTCGATGCTGGCGTTGTCCATAACCACGAGGCTGTCGCCGGTGATGGCGGCGGCACCGCGAAGTGTTGACATCTTGGGCTGATAGAAGGCGTTGAGGTAGGTCTCGGCGCAGAGGTGGAAGTCGGCTTTGCCGTCGAAGGCAGAGAGCATAGGCAAGAGGGTGTCGACGCAGGGTATCATGTCGACCAGCTCGTCGACGTAGATGTCGAGCAGGTGGAAGTCCAGACCCAGGAAGATGTGGTTGACGCGCGGCGTGCGGTAGAGCGCCGTGAGCTGCATGCGTGCTGCTTTGCACATGAAACCAATCTCATTGAGCACAGCCACACCGTCGCGCACGGTGATGTCGCCGCCCAGGTCGCTGACGTCGTTGCCGAAGGCCGACGCCTGACGGAACCTGGTGTGGAGCGTCACGTCTACATCCTTGGGCACTATGAAGGGGTTGGCCTCAGCGGGCACATTGTCTTCTGCGCGCTGCGCCTCCAGCGTGTCGGCGTCAGTGCCGAGGCCGCTGATGGCGTCGAGCAGGTCGTCGACATTGGTGTAGTTGGACGTGAGGTTAAGGTCGCCGCGAAGCATGCCTTCGTGGCTTATCCACTCTTCGAGGCCGAAGACTACACCGTCAAGGAATATGTCGCTGTTGCCGAAGACGAGGGCTGCATGGGCGAGCTGGCACTTCTCGGG
Source organism: Bacteroidales bacterium (assembly GCA_017962615.1). GTDB lineage: Bacteria > Bacteroidota > Bacteroidia > Bacteroidales > P3 > Colimorpha. The sequence goes on from JAGCUZ010000025.1 coordinate 21,196, forward strand.
CTTGTAGTTGAACCGTATGTCGGGCACCTGGAGCGTGTAGGGCAGCGCCGATGCGGCGAGGTAGCCGTTCTTGATGTTGATGTCGAGGTTGGGGTTCCACTGCTTCAGTATGTTCTGCCGTGTAGAGTCGTAGTCGGCGGTGCCTTTCAGCGACAAGCCGGCCAGCGAGGCGCTGAGACTGTCGCCATACTCAACCTCGAGGCGTCCGCAGTTGTAGTCGATATCATATTTTATACGAGCCGGATTGGAACGATACGGCTGCATCTTGAAGTTGCCCGACGGCGAGGCGAGCGAAGCCTTGACGGTGTCCATGTCGACCTTTGCACCGCCGATGTCAAAGATGCAGTCCATGGCAAACGGCACCGTGGTGTCGAGGATGTTGCTTATCGAGACGTCGAGCTTGAGCTTTGATAGGTCGGCCAACATATTGGCATTGGCTATGTTGGCATGGATGCCAGTACTGCTCACCTTGGCGGTCAGGAGCTCTTCCTCCACCCTACCCTTTTGGTTGGGCGTGGTGTTGAATGTAACATTCAGTTCGGGGGTCTCGGCCTCGATGCTGTCGAGCTGCACGCTGACATTCTTAAGACGCAAAGCACCGTCGATAAGCATGTTGGCTATATCGACATTCTCTATCTGCCGCAGGTTGGTCTTGGCATGCAGGTCGAGGTGCGCCAGGTTCTTGGAGTTTATGGCTATCTCGGACGGTAGCAGCGGCTTGAGCTCCTGCAGCTGCAGGTCGGCCTTTAGCGTGAGGTCGGTGAGCATGGCACCGAGCAGGTCGTCGACTTTGCCGCTAAGGCTCAACTTGTTGTGCCCCGTCTGAGCATGGATGTCGGTGAGCTTCACCGTGGAGGGCTTGGGGTTGGACGACGAGAGGTCGATGACCGCGTTGGCCTTGGCGTTGATATTGTTGAACTTGTAAGGAAGGAGGTCGGGGGCATGGAACTGCCCGTCTTCGAGTACCACCAAAGCATCGATCAGCGGCATCACCGAGTCGTTGAGGACACCGTCGACACGGCCTTCGATCTTGAGCTTTGCGTCGGCGTTGATTCCCTCGGGGAGTATGTCGACAACCGGCTGCGCCAGGGCAATCACCTCGGATGCGACGAGGTTGTTGGTGGCGAAGGCCAGGGCCATCTGCATGTCGCTGTCATCTGTTGGCAGCTTGATGTCGCCCGACAGGTCGAGCTGCACCATCCTGCCGCCAACCTTTATCGAGCATTTCTCTATATTGCCCGAGTTCAGGTCGGCGTTGGTATTCAGAACCAGCTCTATATCAAGCAGCTGCCGTCCCTGCGGAACCGTAGCTGGAGTGAGCAGCACTGTTGTGTCGATTTTAAGTGCGGCCTCTTTGAGGCATAGACCGAGGTCGGCTTTTAATGCCTCGGCGTCGCCCTTCAGCTTCAGTTTAACGCTGAAGCCGTCGGCGTTGGCCTCAATCTTGTTGTGCTCGTCGATGTAGCACGCCTTCAGGTCGTTTATGGCTATATGGTCTATATCAATTATTTCGGGCAGCTCGAACGGTTCCGAAGCGGTGGTGTCGGTGTCGTCGGTCTTGAAGATGTCCAGGTTGCTCACGCCCAAGGAGTCGAAATAGACGTTGGCGACGGCATCGTCGATTCTCAGTTTGTGGACTATCACCGAGCCTTGCTTGACGAAGGCCATAAGGTCGACGCCGACGGTGAGGTTGGGTATGCTGGCCAAGGTGTCGCTACAGCCGCCGCCAACCGGGTTGACCAACACCACATTATGAATGTCGAGCCCCGCGCAGGGGAATGTCTTGAACAGCGTAAGGTCGACCTTGTCGAAATGTGCCTCGCACTCGATATATTTATCGCTCAATCCGTTGACTATCTTTGTGAGCCGTGCCGGAGTGAAGACGAGCCAGCATGCCACGGCCACCACAATAATAAGCAGACCCAATATCGACACAAGAGATATAAGGGCTATTTTAAGACCACGTTTCATACGTCAGTTGACTCGATTATAGGTGAAAGACTGAGAGTAATTGTCGCGATACGAAAGCGTTGTGTTGCTCAGGGCCGTGACCGTGTAGACCTTGGGCACCCGTCCGCCCATCTCCATTATATGTATAAGTGTGAGTTGGTCGCCGTCCATAGTCCACTCAAAGGGCTGGGCCTCTTCCTCCGTCACATCGTCGGAAGTATCCCATGTGGCACCGGTGCCGGTAGCGTCGTAACGATAATATTCAGTGCCGCTTACCCATTTGCCCGGTAACAACGACTCGTCGAATTTGGGCTTGTCTTTTTCGCACGACGCGAATATAATGCTCAACGCCGCCAGGCAGCAGAGGGCGAACCTTTTTGTTTTATTTGTCCAATACATAGATATCCTTATATGTGCGGCCCATGTCATCGTAATCGAGGCCATAGCCAAGAATGAAGTCGTCGGGGATGGACTTCCCTATATAGTCGATCTTGAAGTCTTTGGTGAAGCTGCCAGGCTTGAACAGCAGCGTGCATACCCGTATGCTTGCGGGCTCGAGAGCCTGCAGCTCCTTGATCATGCCATCCATCGATATGCCGGTGTCGACGACGTCCTCCACAATGACCACATGACGGCCCTTGCATCTGTCGGGGAAACGAAGCGACGCCTTCAGCACGCCGGTCGACTGCATGCCGCTGTACGACGTGTAGCGCACGAAGGCGATATCGGGGTCGAAGTCGAGACTCCTGCACAAATCGGCCGCAAATATGAAACTTCCCGTCAGCACGGGACAAAGGATAGGGTCTTTGTCTCTCAAATCTTCCGACATCTGGCTGCCAAGGCGGGCTATAATGGCCTGTATTTCGGCTTCGCCGATGTACTGCCGGAATCTCTTGCCGTTTACTTGAATGGTATTCACTATTTATCCTCCGCTTTGCTATCGAAAGCCTTTATTCATCTTTTTTAATGGAGTCGAGCACCAGACGCATGCCGTAGAACTCGTAACCGTATTCGGGCAGCTGGCCGCTACGGTCGGACACGCGGCATCCGTATGACGGACTGCTTATGCTACCGCCGCGCACCACACGGTTCAAACCATCCTTGGGCCCAAGGGGGTTGGTTTGCGGCTCGGCGCTGTAGGTGCCAAGCCAGTCACTGCACCACTCCCACACGTTGCCGCTCATGTCGTAGAGGCCCAACTCGTTGGGCTGCAGCTGTCCGACGAGGTGCGTGTGGTTGTTGCTGTTGACGCAATACCATCCGCACAAAGCCACATCGGCGGCTCCGGCATAGATATTGCCTTTGCTCTTCTGCCCTCCCCTTGCGGCATACTCCCATTCGGCCTCGGTGGGCAGCCTGAAGCGATAGCCTGTCATCTGGCTCAGACGCATGATGAAGAGCTGGGCGTCGTTCCACGAGATGGACTCGACCGGCATGTTATCGCCCGAGAAATGAGCGGGGTTAGTGTCCATGACGGCCTGCCATAACTGCTGAGTCACTTCATATTGAGCTATATAGAAGCTTGAAAGCGTCACCTCGTGGGTCGGCAGCTCTTCTTTGTAGTAATAGCTTCCGGCCGCAGGCTTGGTGCACCCCATGGTGAAAGTTCCACCCTCTACCGGTATCAGCTTGATATTCACATTGCCCACGGTGACGGTGAACGTGCCGTCGTCAACCTCAACACGAAAGACAATCTGGTCGTTCATCTCCTCGGGCACAAAGCGCAGCTGAGGCAAGTCGTAGGCCAGGATGCGTTTGCCGGTGCCCGGCTTCACCCCTGCCCCTACATCGCCACTAAGTCCTTCTATATAGCCGCTGTAGGTGGCGCCGGAGTCTATAGATAGCGACACGCGCACATCGCTTTTCGCGTCCAAGTCGTAGGTGATGACCAACTCCTTGCCTTTACGCTCAAACTGCACATTGCTGACGTTCTGAGCCATCGTTGTGATGGCTGCAAGCAGCATAATCAAGCCTATGGCAAAGTGTTTCATGAGTCGTTGCAAGTTCTAAAGTCCGTGACCAATATATTGCAGTTGGTCTACAATCCTGTCGACAGCCTCCTTGATTTTAGGCTTTATCATCATGTTGATCATAGGGTTGGACCCTTGAACATCCACGTTGATATGAGCGTCGCATGATGAGCCTTTGGCGGCGATAAGTAAGATGATGTTGAGCGGAACCGGGATGCTGGCACCCCCGTCAGGAGCTATGCATACCTTGCAACAGGGCACCTTCTCGACTATCCTCAGCGACAGCTGCATGAAGCCTCCAACCTTGAAGGTGCAGGTGTCCTCGGTTGCGCTCCATCCTTCAAGTTGTGATGGTACAAGCCTTGTATAATTCTCGAAGTTAGAAGCAAATGCATAAACCTTTTCGGCCGATGCGTTGACCTCTACCGTCTTGCTTTCTATCGTCATCGCTCAAAGTGTTTTTCACATCCTGTCGTCGGACCATTTCTCGGGATTCATCCGCCATTCAGCCAGCGACTTGCTGTCAGTGTCGCGGATATATTCCTGCTCGCGGGCCACGTCGATCAGGGTGTCGTAATCGGTCAGCGTGAACAAGTTCATGTCAGCATCGGCAAAGTTTTTGGCCGCAACGTCCAAGCCGTAGGTGAATATTGCCACCATGCCCTTCACGTCGCAACCCTTGTCGCGCAAAGCGTGCACGGCGATGAGGCTGCTTTTGCCTGTCGACACCAGATCTTCCACAACCACAACACTTTGTCCTGGCTTAATCTCACCCTCAATCTGATTGGTGAGGCCGTGCTTCTTCTCCTCGGAACGCACATACACGAACGGCTTTCCGAGCTCTTGCGCCACAAGTGCGCCCTGCGCGATGCCGCCAGTAGCCACGCCGGCTATAACGTCAACATCGCCAATCTGTTCGCTTATGATGTCAACAAAACGCTGACGGATATAAGTGCGGATTTCCGGATAAGACAATGTTATGCGGTTGTCGCAGTAAATAGGTGATTTTCGACCCGAAGCCCATGTGAAAGGGTGCTCGTTATTCAATTTTATTGCTTTGATTTGCAATAAAAAACTTGCCGTCTGTACGGCCACAATTTTGTTTGTTTTCATATTGCAAATTTACACTATTTTTTACAAATCGCCGTTATTATTGACGAACAAATTATCAACAACATAATTATGCATATCATTATATCGTACCAATATTGGCGTATGACATTGATATTCGACAATATGCAATCGTCCGACACTGTACAGGCAAACGACGGCGACATAAAAAAATGCTTTGACTCGCTCGTTGACGGCAAACACGATATGAATGTAGTGTTGCATGGCGACCCAAGGCGATTGCTGCAGTATTGCAAATCGAACTTCATAATGGTCAAGGCGGCAGGCGGTGTCGTTACCGACCCGGCCACGGGCAAGAGACTCCTAATCTATCGCAATGGCCATTGGGACCTCCCCAAAGGCAAGGTTGAAGAAGGTGAGACTCTGGCGCAGGCAGCACTTCGCGAAGTTGTTGAAGAAACAGATATAAAACCACAGTCGGTCAATGATTTGATATGCAAGTGTTATCACATTTACAACCTGTATGGCGGATGGCATTTCAAACAAACAAGTTGGTTCAACATGGACTGCCCCGGTGGGTCTGTCAATGCCTGTGGACATCCTCAGACCGAGGAGGGCATTGAGCAGGTGGCATGGGTCGACCCGCAGGAATGGCACCGACGGCTCAACGACAGTTACGGTATGCTGCGAACCGTGAGCGAACGCATAAAACAGCAATAGTCCACCCTACCCCATATAAACAACGAACATAACAATATAGACAACAATGAATACCGACCAATCGCACTGCTACGAGATAGCCCTCATGCTCATCCCTGGCATCGGCTGCCGCAGTGCCCGACAACTCCTCGATATATACCCTTCGGCCGAAGATGTGTACCACTTGTCGCTCAGCGAACTGCGTACAGTATTCGGCTCCCACAGGTCGATTATCGATGCCATCCGTAACAAAACGACGATGGCTCGTGCCGAAGAGGAAGTGGCCTACGCACAGAAGAACCATATAGACATATTATTCTACAAAGACCCGCGCTACCCGCAGAGGCTGAACAGAGCGGGCTGTGAAGACTGCCCTATAGTGCTTTATTCGATAGGCAACGCCGACCTCAACGCCAAACATATAGTAAGCATTGTCGGCACGCGACGTGCCACGGAGTATGGCCGCACCGTAGTGCACGACCTGGTAAGCCAGATGCAAGGCGAAGACATTCTCGTCGTTAGCGGGTTGGCGTACGGGATAGACACCTGCGCTCACAGCGAAGCACTCAACGCAGCGTTACCCACCGTTGGCGTGCTCGGACACGGGCTAGACCATATATATCCAAGCCAGAACCGACAGCTTGCCAAGAAGATGGTTTCGCGTGGCGGACTTCTTACCGAATACATCTCGTACACACCCATGAACCCCAGCTACTTCCCTGCCCGCAACCGAATAATTGCAGCCTTGAGCGACGCCACCATTGTGGTGGAAGCCTCGGCCAAGGGCGGAGCACTCATAACCGCCAACATGGCCAACGGGTACCATCGCGATGTGTTTGCCGTGCCAGGACCGCTAAAAGCCATCTACTCTGTGGGATGCAACAATTTGATTGCCGACAACAAGGCTTCGCTTTTACGCAACGTCGACGACCTGTTCTACATCCTCAACTGGCAGCGCAACCATGCCGCATCGCCGGGTGTTCAGAACGAGCTCTTCTCCGACGTTTCGGCATTGACGAAAGACGAGCAGACAGTGGTGGGCATTTTAAAAGAACACGGACCGTTGGCAATTGACGAAATGACATCAAAAACCGAGCTATCTTTACCCAAAATTGCCACGGCACTCCTCTCTCTGGAGCTGTCGGGGCATTGTAAATGCCTTCCTGGTAAAATATATAAACTTATTTAAATCAAGCAACTAACAATAATTTGTTATACTTTTTTCATAAAAAACACTTACAATTCAATAAAAAATCGTAATTTCGCAGTTTGAAACAATACACTGTTTGGCTATTGCAGAAAGTATATATACGCCTGACAGCGACATTGTTCTCGACAGAAAATAATAAAGATAAAACATACCACAATGGAACAACTCAGCAAAGGAAAAATTTCCCAAATTATCGGCGCTGTGGTCGATGTAACCTTCGAGGTTGGTATCACGCTGCCCGACATTTATGACGCCCTCTCCGTCAAACGTCCCGATGGCACTGAAATCATACTGGAATGCCAGCAGGATATCGGCGAAAACACTATGCGAACCATCGCCATGGACAGCACCGACGGTCTGCAACGCGGCATGGAGGTCACCATGCTGGGTGGTCCCATATCAATGCCTGTGGGCGAGAACATCAACGGACGTCTCTTCAATGTCATTGGTCAAACCATCGACGGAATGCCGCAGCCTCAGTGCGAGAAGCGTTACGGCATCCACCGCGAGCCGCCCAAGTTCGAGAACCTCTCCACCACGCAGGAAATCCTCTACACGGGTATCAAGGTTATCGACCTTATCCAGCCCTTCCTCAAGGGTGGTAAAATCGGTCTCTTCGGCGGTGCCGGTGTCGGCAAGACCGTTCTTATCCAGGAGCTCATCAACAACATCGCCAAGAAATACTCCGGTATGTCGGTGTTCACCGGTGTCGGCGAGCGTACGCGCGAAGGCAACGACCTGCTCCGCGAGATGATAGAGGCTGGCGTTATCAAATACGGTCCCAAGTTTATCGAGAGCATGGATGCCGGCAGCTGGGATCTCTCCAAAATCGACGCCGAACTCCTTAAAGATTCCAAGTGCACCATGGTCTTCGGTCAGATGAACGAGACCCCCGGCGCACGTGCCCGTGTGGCTCTCTCGGGTCTGACCCTGGCCGAATACTACCGCGACGGTGACGAGAAGACCGGTGGCCGCGACATCCTCCTGTTCATTGATAATATATTCCGTTTCACCCAGGCTGGTTCCGAGGTGTCGGCACTCCTTGGCCGTATGCCTTCGGCCGTGGGTTACCAACCCACGCTGGCCACCGAGATGGGTGTCATGCAGGAGCGAATCACGTCGACCAAACGCGGCTCCATCACATCGGTGCAGGCTGTGTACGTCCCTGCCGACGACCTTACCGACCCGGCGCCTGCAACGACATTCGCCCACCTCGACGCTCAGACCGTGCTTAGCCGTAAGATTTCCGAGCTTGGTATATATCCCGCCGTCGACCCGCTGGATTCCACCTCGCGAATCCTTTCGCCCAACGTCGTGGGAGAAGAGCACTACAACACCGCCCAGAAGGTCAAACAGATTCTTCAGCGCTACAACGAGCTGCAGGATATCATCGCCATCCTTGGTATGGAAGAGCTCGGCGAGGCCGACAAGCTCGTGGTTGCCCGTGCACGCCGCGTGCAGCGCTTCCTCTCGCAGCCGTTCTTCGTGGCCGAGGCTTTCACCGGTCTCGAAGGCAAGTTCGTCAACATCGAGGATACCATCAAGGGCTTCAACATGATTCTCAACGGCGATGTCGACTACCTGCCCGAGCAGGCCTTCCTCCTCGTCGGCACCATCGAAGAGGCCATCGAGAAGGGCGAAAAGATATTGGCTGAAACAAAGTAAAACCGGCCTCCATAGGTCAACAACAGTTTGTCAATCATGAAGGTAAAGATAATCAAGCCGGACAGCACCCTCTACGAGGGGGAAGCCAAGTTGCTTCAACTGCCAGGAACAGGCGGTCTCTTTGAGATTATGAACAACCACGCCCCCATCATCTCTGCCTTGGCCAAAGGTCGGTTGCGCGTTGTGGTGACCGACAGCGACACACGTCTCTTCGACATCAACGGAGGAGTCGTGAAAGGCCAGCAGAACGACATCCTGGTACTGGTGCAATAATCACAACTGCAACATAGCAGCACAACTACAAATCAGGTCGGGTAACGAAAGTTTCCCGACCTGATTGTTTTTATCCGTATCATTTATGCGGCAAACACAAGAATCATCCTCCGCATTCCTGTGCATATTGTCAGCCTTTAACAGAGGGCTGTTGAAAATAACTGCGGCGGCACGTCGTTCCTCTTGCTGTTTTATTGTATTTTTGGAGAATAAAACAATATCTATTATATTACCTTAAGCAATTCTGTTATAACATATTATATGGAAGCAAAACTGAGTCGCAATGTCGAAAAAGTACTCTCCAACAGCCGTGACGAGGCCATAAGGCTGCGCAACGGCGCCATAGGGGTGGAACATATTTTCCTTGGCATCCTGAGGGAGAATGCTTGCTCGGCGGTGGCCTACCTGCAGCAGCTTGGAGCCGATATAGACTCGCTGAAGCTGCGCATCGAAAAGACTCTCATACAGCCCGATGCCGGCGTGCGCTATGCCCCCGACAGCGAAATCCCCATGCTGAAACAGACCGAGAAGGTGCTGAGACTCTCCTACCTGGAGTCGACAAAGATGAAAAGTCCCGAGATACGCACCGAGCACCTGGTGCTCGCCATACTCATGGAGTCGGACAACATCGTGGCGCATCTACTTGAGAAGGACAATATTTTCTACGACAACCTCGTCAAGTTGGTCAAAGGCAACGAGGAGGAGCAGGGCGAGAACCGCGAAGAGCGTCCCTCCTACCCCGAGTTTGACATGGCCACCGACGACGAGAACGACGACGACACTCCGTTTGCCAACCCGCAGGCAAGCCAGTCGTACTCCGGCGCCAAGCAGAACCAAGGCAAGACCAACGGCACGCCTGCGCTCGAGAACTTCGGACGCGACCTTACGCAGATGGCCATCGATGGGAAGCTCGACCCCATAGTGGGCCGCGAGAAGGAGCTGGAACGCATAGCCCAGATACTCAGCCGCCGGAAGAAGAACAACCCGATATTGATAGGCGAACCCGGCGTGGGCAAGTCGGCCATCTCGGAAGGCCTTGCCATACGCATAGTGGAAGGCCGTGTGCCGCGCACGCTGTACAACAAGCGCATCGTGTCGCTCGACCTGGCGTCGCTCGTTGCCGGCACCAAGTACCGCGGACAGTTCGAGGAGCGCATGAAAGCCATACTCAACGAGTTGTCGAAACATCCCGAGATTATAATCTTCATCGACGAGATACACACCATAGTGGGTGCCGGCAGCGCAAGCGGGTCGCTCGACGCCAGCAACATGTTCAAGCCTGCGCTGGCACGCGGTGAGCTGCAGTGCATCGGCGCCACCACGCTCGACGAATACCGCCAGTATATAGAGAAGGACGGCGCCCTCGAGCGCCGCTTTCAGAAGGTGCTGGTGGAGGCCACAACGCCCGAAGAGACGCTTACCATACTTAATAATATAAAGGGCAAGTACGAGGACCACCACCTGGTGAGCTACTCTGCCGACGCCATCGACGCCTGCATCAAGCTGACCAACCGATACGTGTCGGACCGCCACCTGCCCGACAAGGCCATCGACGCCCTCGACGAGGCGGGCGCACGTGTGCGTATTGCCAACGTCGAGGTGCCGACCGAGATTGTCGAGATGGAGAAAGAACTGGCCGACATAGCGAGCCGCAAGAAGGCGGTGCTGGCCAAAAAGCAGTACAACGACGCCGCCGAGCTGCGCGACCGCGAGAAAGAGCTGGCGGCACGGCTTGACGAGAGCAAACGGCAATGGGAGGAGCGCGAACGCGAGAACCGTCCTACGGTGACCGCCAACGACGTTGCCGAGGTGATAGCCCTCATGACCGGCGTGCCCACGCAGCGCATAGCCGAGAACGAGAGCTCGCACCTGATGCATATAGAAGACAACCTGAAGGGCTCCGTGGTTGGACAGGACGAGGCCATCATTCAGGTGGCCAGCGCCATACGCCGCAACCGTGCAGGACTCAAAGACCCCAACCGACCCATCGGGTCGTTCCTTTTCCTCGGCCCCACAGGCGTGGGCAAGACCTACCTCACCAAGGTGCTGGCGCAGTTCCTCTTTGGCAGCGAAGGCGCCATGATACGCATCGACATGAGCGAGTACATGGAGAAGTTTGCCGTGAGCCGTCTCATCGGAGCGCCTCCGGGATATGTGGGCTACGAAGAGGGCGGACAGCTTACCGAGAAGGTGCGCCGCAAGCCCTACTCTATCGTCCTGCTCGACGAGATAGAGAAGGCTCACCCCGACGTGTTCAACGTGCTGCTGCAGGTGCTCGACGACGGACAGCTCACCGACGGTATGGGTCGTAAGGTGGACTTCAAGAACACCATCATCATCATGACCTCCAATATCGGCAGCCGTCAGCTCAAGGACTTCGGCACCGGCGTAGGCTTCAACACCGCCGCACGCGAGAGCCAGCGTGCCGAGATGGAGCGGTCGGTAATCGAGAAAGCCATGAAGAAAGCCTTTGCCCCCTAGTTCCTGAACCGTGTTGACGACATCATATATTTCAACAGCCTTCAGCTCGACGACATTCATAAGATTATTGATATCGAGCTGAAAGGATTGTTTAAGCGCGTCGTGGACATGGGCTACAACATCACGATTGATGACAGCGCCAAAGATTTCCTTATAAAGAAAGGTTGGGATCCCGACTTCGGAGCGCGTCCGCTGAAGCGTGCCATCCAGCGCTACGTGGAGGACGAGCTGGCCGAGGAGATAATCAAGGCCGACATCCTGCAGGGCGACACAATACATATCACCGCCTCTGCCAAAGTTTCGGGCGATGCCCAGGCTGCCGAATCCTCCGAGGCGGAACATCCTGAAAGCGAGGGCATCCACTTCGAGGTGGAGCGCGGCGAGACCAGTCAGCAACTGTCGCGGGCGATAGATATGGCACGCGACATGAAGGAATCTCCCGAGGAGGTGTCTGCATAGTAGTTCTAGGGTAGCCTAGGTTTGCCTAGGCTATCCTAATTTTTCCTAGAACTAATAGTATAAAATACCCGAATATGAAAAGAACACTTATCGGATTGTTGGCATTAGCCGCGCTGCTGCTTACAGGCAGCACCGTAATGGCACAGGGAACCACAACCATACCCATCAACACCATAGGCACCTTGAACGAGGCCTTGACGGGAACGAGCAGCCTGTTCCGCTGGCAGGACGCCTACTGGTCGGCCAACGACCATGGCACGCTGGTGTTTTACAATATCGACACCACGACGGCCGCGACCATTGGCACACTGCCTACCTCATTAGAAATCAACGATGTTGAAGATATAGCGCAGGACGAGACCTATCTGTATCTTGGCGACTTCGGCAACAATATGGGCAGCCGTACCGACCTGCGCATACTGCGCCTCAGCAAGTCGTCGCTCATAGATGGCCAGCCCGTCGTCGACACCATATTCTTCTCCTTCGCCGACCAGACCAACTTCACCTACGAAAACATGGAGACCGACTACGACTGCGAGGCGATGGCATGCCTCGGCGACACACTGTATCTGTTCTCCAAACAATGGACCACGAAAGGCACCACATGCTACGCCGTCCCTAAAGAGCCCGGCACCTATGTGGCACAACCACGCGGCACGGCCATGGTCAACGGCTATGTGACCGGTGCCTGCCTGCTGGCCGACAAACGGTTGCTGCTGCTGTGCGGCTACGACGGAACGCTGACACCTTTTATCTATATGTGCTACGATTTCCAAGGTGCCAACTTCTTCGGCGCACAGAAACGTAAAGTCGTCGTCGATCAGATGGGCTTGCAGGTGGAAGGCATTTCTACAGCCAACGGCCTCAACGTGTACCTCACCAACGAGCGCTTCTCGTACAGCTCGTATATCACCGTAGCGCAAAAGTTCCATTCGGTCGACCTCACCGATTTCCTGGGCGACTATCTGAATCCTGACGAGGAGAGCATCGAAGCGGCTTTGGCCCAGCAAAGCACTGTACAGATCTACCCCAACCCAACAACCGACCGCGTCACAGTGCGCAACCTCGCAGCATTGCAAGGCGTAGCCAACGGCTCGGTGTTGCAGCTCTGCGATGCCAGCGGCCGCGTGATAAGCCGCCATCAACTCACCGACAGCACCATAGCCCACGGGCTGACGCTGTCGCTCAACGGCCAGCCCACCGGCGCCTACCAGCTCAGCATCACCACCGACCAAGGCCGCGTCTGGACCTTCCCCTTCGTCAAAGCCCAATAGCCCCCACTCTGATATAATATGCAAATAGAAATGCGTGCCGCAAGGTACGCATTTCTATTTAGAAACTGTTTAAATTTGATTGATGAGATTTATTAAGCATATGGGCGAGCAGATTTTTCTTCTTCTTGAAGGCGCAATGGGGTTCCATTGTAACTGAAAGAAGGAGGAAAAGATGCCGTTCAGATGCTTCAAGAAAGACATTGAATTAAATTTAAACAGTTTCTTATTGGCAATAGGCATAAAAAGCCTTCCGCTGCGGCTTTTAATCGAAGAATTTCCACACGAGGCCCCAGTAGACGGCGAGGTCCTGGCCTGGGTAGTGCGGCAGCAGCATATAGCTCGGCTCGGCTTCGAGGGGGGCGTTGAAATGGGACACCTTGAGGTAGATGGTGGCGCGCTTCACCTGCAACGACACAAAGGCATCAGCCCACAAGTAGTTGCCCACCGTGACATCCTGCTGGCGATAGAAGGCCCCGACCACGGGATTGTAGGCCATGGCGTGGTAGGCGGTATGATAGCGCACGTCGACGCCCGTCTGTGCGTGCAAAGCCTTCTTGAACAGGTGCATGTCGGCGTAGAACGAGTTCTTGGTGGCAAACAATGGTACCTCGACCACCTGCCTGTCGCTCGAATACTGAAGCAGGTGGTGCATGTCGTAGTGGAACCAGCCCCACGAGAGCCGCCACTGCAACTCGGCCTGCATCAGGTAGCCGGTATTGGCGATCTGCTGCACCGACATGTCGGGAAGGAAATGCACCGCGTTGCCTATGCGCGAAGCCGTGAGCGATAAGGCGAAGCCTGCCGTGTCGGCCACACGGCACGATAGCCACGACGTGGCAATCTTGCGCAAATCGTTGTCCCATCGATAGTTGTTGGCATCGTAGTGGTAATATATGTAATCGGCTGCCGCGACATTGTGCACTGCGTCGACCGACACATCGAAGCGCCGCTTGAAGAGTGTGGCGGCTATGTCGAGAGCGGCATCGACGCGCGTGTTGCCTGCAAGGTAGTTGTCGGCAATGGTCGTGGTGGCGTTGACCTTCAGCGAGGCGTCGCCTGCCAACGCCAAGCCCAGCGAGGCGAAGGGCGACAGGGATGCGAAGGTGTAGCGGTCGTCCTGCATGGCAAGGCGTGCCACCTGCGGCTTCATACCCACGGCAAGCGTGAGGGGTGTGCGGAAACGGTACTGCGGATAGGCGTCGTTGGTCCAGAAGAGCGATGCTTCGACGGTGTGCGCCACCGCCGAGTCGTAGGTCTCCACCCCGTCGTAATAGAACACCGGATAGAAGGTGTTGCCGGCAATGTTGCGGTCGCTGTAGTTGCGCTTTGAGCGCAGGTAGGATATGTCGCACGAGATGACGCCCAGGTTGAAGATGCTCGGCGTGCCGGGCCATACGGTGTCGTACACGGTCACGGTGTCGAGCTTCACCGAGTCGCCATGCTGCTCGGCGGCGACAAACACCGAGTCGCGCTGACGCGGCATAGGCACTTGACGCACAAAGTTATAGCTCTGCCGCACGAAGGCCTCGAAGGTGCGCTGCCGTGAATAGGCGTTGTAGAGGTTCACAACCATGCCGGCGCGATTGGTCTGCTGGTTAAGCAGGAACGACGCGTCGTCGGCTATGCCGCCGTTCTCGGCCGTGGTGAACTGCTGCCGGATGACGGCCGACCACAGCTGATAGCGGCTGTCGGCGGAATAATAGTTGGTGTTGATGTCGAACTGGTGGTTGTCGACATTGCCGTTGGTATAGACCCCGTCGAGGCTCACCAGGTTGTAGTTGAACGCCACGTTCCAACGCTGCGCAACGTTCTGCGAATGAGTCACCCCTACCCTGTATTCCTTGTTGAGCGAACTGCCGTAGGCAAGGCTGGTGAAAGGCCTCTGCACCTGGTAGAAGTTGATGTTGCGGTGGTCTTTTACGAGGGCCTCGAAGAGTTCGGGGCGGAACGAGAACGAGGCAGCACCTTGCGGCACCTTCGACAGCGATATATGCTGCTGCCCTATGCTGCCGCGGCTGAGGTAGAAAGGGCCGACGACACGGTCGATGGGGTCGACAAACTCGGCCTCGGTGGGGTCGAGCGACGGGTTATCTATATGATATATACGCACTTTAGCGGGCTCCACGTGGAAGTGGAACACCTGCCGCCGCAGCACCGAGTCGGCCTCCTCGTGGTGGTTGAAGTCTATGCCCTTGGGCATTCCCGCCGTTGTGTCGGTCTCCGACTGGGTTGTGGCCGGCGCGTTGCCCGTGCGATTATTGTTATTGTTGTTGCGTGTAGAAATGGTCGTCGGCACCTTGGTGGTGACGGTGGTGCCCGTCGTCAACACGCTCTGGGCACGCAGCACATGGCACGGCAGCAGCAGCGACAGCACCACCGCTGTGCACCCAAGTATTCCCCGCCTTGCGGCGGAAACACAAACTTCTACCGATGCTTTAATACAACCCGACAACGTACTGAATATTATCTATCTATCAAGACTGAGCTTGAAGAAATCTTTCCACATCCATGGCGGCGATGCAACCTCTGCCGGCCGCCACGATGGCCTGACGGTAGTTGGGGTCGCACACGTCGCCCGCGGCGAATACCCCCGGCACGCTGGTGGCGCAGCTCGGATGCTTCACCACGATGTAGCCCTGCTCGTCGAGTTCCAGCTGGCCGCGGAATAGGTCGGTGCTAGGCTTGTGACCTATGGCGATGAATACGCCCGACACGTCGATGTGCTCCACGGCGCCGGTCTTGACGTTCTCTATGTCGGCGCCGGTCACCCCGTCGAGGTCGGTGCCGGTAATCTCTTTCACGCGGCTGTCCCACAGCATCTGTATCTTGGGATGCGTGAGCACCTTATGCTGCATGGCCTTGGAGGCGCGCAGCTCGTCGCGACGGTGCACGAGGTACACCTTGCTGCAGAGGCCAGCAAGGTAGCAGGCCTCCTCGCAGGCGGTGTCGCCGCCGCCCACAACTATCACATCCTGATTCTTATAGAAATAGCCGTCGCATGTGGCGCACGCCGACACGCCCTGACCGTAGAAATGCTTCTCGCTGTCGAGTCCCAGCCACCGTGCCGACGCTCCCGTCGCCACGATAATGGTGTCGGCCATCACCACGTCGCCCTTGTCGTCGACGCAGCGGAAAGGACGCGCCGACAGGTCTACCTTGGCAATGCCTCCCTGTACCACCTTGAGCCCGAAGCGGAGGGCCTGACGCTTCAAATCCTCCATCATCGCCGTTCCGGCAACGCCGTCGGGGTAGCCTGGAAAGTTCTCTATCTCAGTGGTTATCGTCAGCTGGCCTCCCGGCTGGATGCCTTCGTAAAGCACGGGGCCAAGGTCGGCACGACCGGCGTAGATGCCCGCCGTGTAGCCCGCGGGGCCCGACCCTAAAATCAAGCAACGTGTTGTAGTCATTATTTAATTGAATTATATATTACAATGTGTATGAGAGTCCTGCGGTGATAAACCTGTTAAACTGCCCCGAGTTGCCGTACACGAGCACATACGTGCCCGACTGCGACTTGGCTATGTTGACCATCGACCGGCTGTAGCGGCAAAACACTGCCATGTGGTCCGACCAGCGGTACGACAGTTCGGCGCAGACGGGCAGGGCGTCGAAACGACGGTAGTTGCGCGACTGCGTGGGTTCGTACTCGCCGCTTGTCGACACATGCGCCTTGGCCAGTATGCCCGGGGCGATACCCGCGCCGAGACGCAGGCGGCCCTCGTTGAAGCCGTAGGTGAGCATCATCGGCACCTCTACATACGTGAGCGATATTGTGCGGTCTATCTTATTGACATACGACCCTTTATTGGTCAAGTTGAACTCCACCATCATACGCCAGTTGCCGCCAACGGTGAAGGTGCTGTTTATGCCCGCCTGATAGCCTAACTTGTTGTACGGGCCCGAGTTGTCGCCGTCAATCTGGCACATGGTAACGCCGCCGCGCAGCGAGACATCGAAGATGTCCTGCGCCTGAACGGCCGACGCGATGCCGGCAAGCACGAAGAGCGCAGCAAAACAGATATGTTTCATTTCTTTAACTTATTAATAATGTTAGTGGTTGAGAATCCCGGAATGAAGTCCAGCGCCACCACCCTGCCGCCACGGGCCTCCACGATGTCGTGTCCCACGATGGCACTCGGGTCGTAGTCGCCGCCTTTCACAAGCAGGTCGGGCTGCACGGCTTTTATAAGGTTATAAGGTGTATCTTCTTCGAACAGAACTACATAATCCACCGCCTCGAGCGATGCAAGCATAAGCGCGCGCGAACGCTCGTCGTTGACGGGCCGTCCCTCCCCTTTCAGCCTGCGCACCGACGCGTCGCTGTTGAGTCCCACCACGAGCATGTCGGCCATGGAGCGGCTACGGGCAAGGTAGTTCAGGTGCCCCTGGTGCAGGATGTCGAAGCAGCCGTTGGTGAACGCCACACAGCGCGGACGCGCCACGGCAAGACGCCCTGCAAGGTCGTCGGCCGTCACTATCTTCGCCTCTATCTTACTCCACAACTGCATCTTTCGACTTTCTTTTGGCTATTGAGAAATAAATCATGAACAGCATTCCCACGGCAATCACCACTGCCTGCTGTGCCCCCCAGAGGAGCCATCCGCAGGCCAGTCCCGCCGCCTTGGGCACGGCATACACCGCCAGCGCCATTTGCACCAGCACGGGATACACGCCTATGCCGCCCTGCGAGAACATCATGCCCACCGAGCCGAGGAAATAGAGCAGGAACGCGGCGTTGAAGCCCAGTCCCGAAGTCTCCGGGAAGGCCTGCATCATAACCAGGCCGCCCAGGATATAGAAGCCGTATATCAAGGCGCTGTACACGAAATACAGCACCGCCGAGCGCCGGTCGAGGTGCAGAATGCTCTTGACGCCGTCAAGCATGCCGCGCAGCAGTTTGTCTATGCGGCTGAAGAACGCATATTTCAGCAAACGCCTGTAAAGCAGCTTGTAAAGAGCCACGGTGATAACGACTGCAGCCACTATCGCCGCTATCACCACCGTCGTCGACGGCAGCGAATCGGCCTTGGCCGACAGCCCTTCGAACACCCATTCCCTGATGTCCCCCACTATCAGCAGCGTGCCCACAAGTATTATCAACGCGTTGAGAACCACGTCGGTGATGCGTTCCGTGATGACCGTGCCCAGCGACTTCTCCACGGCTATGCCGTCGCTGGTGCGCAGCACGGCGCAGCGCAGCACCTCGCCCAGGCGCGGAAAGGCCATGTTGGCCATATAAGCCACCACCACCGCCCCGAAGGTCGGCAGCAGCCTCGGCTCGCGTCCAAGCGGCTTGTAGAGCAGCCGCCAGCGCAGCGTCCTTACGAAATGGCTCGCCAGGCACACCGCCATGGTCACCGCCACCCAGGCATAGTCGGCGCTCTTGAACGACGCCCATATCTCCTGCTTCTGCTCCGGCGGCAGCTTGAGCAGGAACCAATAGATGAACAGGAAGCCTATGGCAATGAAAACGACAAACTTAAGAATATCGCCCCAGCGTTTCCCTTTCTGCTGTCTGGAGAGCGTGTCGGCCATATTCGTCACACCAGATGGTTGTTTTTGGGGAATATGACCGTGGGAGTCCAGCGCTTGGCCTCTTCAAAATCCATAGAGGCATACGAGGCAATGATTATCAGGTCGCCCACCTTCACCTTGTGCGCGGCGGCGCCGTTGATGCCCACCACGCCCGTTCCACGGTCGCCCTTGATGGCATAAGTGCTCAGACGCTCGCCGTTGGTTATGTTGTATATATCCACCCGCTCGTTCTCAATCATGCCGGCAGCATCCATCAAATCCTCGTCGATGGTGATGCTTCCTATATATTCAAGGTCAGCCTCGGTAACGGTAACTCTATGTATTTTAGACTTTAGGACTTCAACAAACATCGTATTATTTTTTTGCAAAGATACGCTTTTTCTATAAATTATCCGTATCTAATAATAGATTTATATAAATACTAGATTCTTTACCTAAAAGTCCCGGAGGGACTTACTCTCAATAACCCCTGACTAAACGAAGTGCAGTCTGGGGTACTGGAAACCAAAGATATCTATGCGTCTCGGTGTGAAGAAACATCCAGTGGATGTTTCGATAGCGCAGCGGAGAATTGGCGCACGATATAATTCAAGTATAACATTTTAGAAGAATATAAAAACAAGCAGCAACAGCACAAGGCCCACATACAGTATTATCTTGCCCGCCGACACGGGACGCATATAGTCGGGGTCGTCGAAGTCGAAGCGCCGCCCTATGCGCCGCCTCTTGGCCGGTTTCTCGTAGCTCTGGCCCTGCCCATTGGCGGCCTCCCCGTCGGCGCCGAGGCGCGAAGTGTAATGAAACTGAGGCTTCTCACGGCGGCGGAACAGGTCTTTCCACGACAGCTGCGCGCTGCGCTGCCTATTCCGGCTATCAATCTCACGCACCCTCTTCTGGAAATACTCCAAGTCGGCACCGCCTTCAGCCGACTCCTTTTCGGCGGCGGCAGCGGGCGCAGGTTCGTTCTTTGCCTCATCCTCCGACTGTTGTGCCGCATATATTTTCTTTCTGCGCTCCAAGTCCTCAAGCTCAGGGTCGTATGTGCGCGGTATGTAGTGGAACTGACGCGGCTGTGGTGTATAAAGCATTGGCATAGCTGTCAAGAAATATATTTGATAGTTTCAAACCAGTTTTCCATAAGAACGCCCGTTTCGCAATAATATTGTATGCCCCCGACACCAATCCATATAATGCCCTATTCACGACCAATCCATACACAAGCCGCACCCCTATCCCACCCTTCTCCCGACCGGTCTTCACCCCCGTTTCAACCTAAACAAATAGTACATTTATAGAACATAAGGAGTACATAAGGAGTTGGTCCGACCAACTCCTTATCAACTATATACTTACTCCTTATGAAAAATTTGTCATTTTCGGCATTTCGACGCAATATTTGAAAGTCTTATGCGTTATGGGGTTGTTGTATGAATGACTGTTGTTTGAGAGCGCGTACCTCCGGCACGCTGATGATGGATGAGGCTGCCAATCCCCACACTGCGCTACGCTTGTGCGGGGTTATGGAGAGCACGTGCCGCTGGCACGCAAATGACGCGGCTTCGTCAGGCAGTGTATTTATACAGACAAATTC
>JAGCUZ010000026.1 GCA_017962615.1 Bacteroidales bacterium
CCCAAATCACCCCCGTTTTCCACCCCCTCGGCGAACTGAATATAGGGTACATTTAGAGAAGGTATAGAGATGATAAAGAGTTGGTCCCACCAAATCCTTATCAACTATATACTTACGCTTTACGTTATATATACCAAAATCGGTGTGTTGACGGCTTTCGAAAACGACCGTCAAAGACCACATAAAGCATTAATACTCAGTCGCTCTGCGGCGCGGATGCGCTGCAGAGCGACTGATAAACGTTGCAGGGTGTTTTTACCCTTTTATTTGGTCACCTTGGTGCCGGCGATGTAGAGGGCGTTGACGGAGGTGGCGGGCACCTCGTCGATGGGGATGGTCATGATGTCGGCCGAGAGGATGACGAAGTCGGCGTCCTTGCCGCTCTCGATGGAGCCGCGGCGGGCTTCGTCGAAGGCGCCGCGCGCCACCCAGAGGGTGATGCTGCGCAGGGCGTCCTCGCGCGTGAGGGCGTTCTCAGGCTGGAAGGCGGCGCTGTCGGGATGGCCTGCGAGGAGCGCCACGGCCGACTTACGCGCCACGGCGGCGTAGAAGGTGCCGAGGGGCGAGATGTCCTCGATGGGGAAGTCGGTGCCGTTGACGAGCCAGCCGTTTTGCTGCAGCAGTTCGCGGTAGGCGTAGGCGTAGCGCACACGAGAGCCCAGACGGGCTGGGGCCCAGGGGGCGTCGCTGGTGGCGTGGGTGCTCTGGATGGAAGGTATTATTGAGTAGCGGCCGTAGAGCTGGAAGTCGTCGGGGTACACCACCTGCGAGTGTTCGATGCGCCAGCGGCGGTCGTTGGTGCCGCCGAGGCACTCGCCGTAGTAGCCCAGCATGTCGCGCACGCCCTGGTCGCCGATGGCGTGGGTGGATACCTGGAAGCCAGCGTCGTAGGCGGCGCGGCAGTGGGAGCGGTAGTAGTCGGGCGTGTATATCTTGAGGCCACGGTTGCCGGGGTCGTCGGCGTAAGGCTCGATAAGGTTGGCGCCGCGCGAGCCGAGCGCGCCGTCGGCGTAGAGCTTGAGCGACGAGACGGTGAGGCGGTCGTTGTGCAGCGGGCCGCGCTGGTAGAAATAGGCCGTGGTGGCGCTGTCGGGGTTAATCATGGCCTGAATCCTGATGGCGAGAGCGCCGCTCTGCTGGAGGCTGTCGATGAGCTGTATGACGGGCAGGTCGAGCCCCGCGTCGGCCACCGTGGAGAGTCCGGCCTTGAAGCAGGCCTCCTGCGCAGCGGCAAACGAGCGTATGCGCTCGTCGGTGGAGAGCTTGGGCACAGCGGCCTTCACCAGGTCGTAGGCGGCGTCGAGGAGTATGCCGGTGGGCTTGCCGTCGGGGCCGGTGAGGAGTGCGCCGCCGTCGAAATGCGAGGCGGCGGTGAAGCCCATGGCCTGCATGAGGCGGTCGTTGACGAGGCCGGCATGGCCGTCGATGCGTGTGAGAGCTACGAAGCGGTCGGGGAAGAGGCGGTTGAGCTCGCGGTTGTCGGGGAACTGCTTGTCGGGCCATAGGTTCTGGTCCCAGCCGCGCCCGAGGAGCCACTCGGAGGGATACTTGTCGGCATGAGCCTTGAGGCGTTGCAGCACCTCGTCGAAGGAGGCGCAGCCAGAGAGGTCGGCATAGCGCATCAGCGACTCGCCGAGCGACGAGAAATGGCTGTGGCCGTCCATGAAGCCGGGATAGATGGCGGCGCCGTTGGCGTCGACCTCCTCCTTGCCGCGATAGCCGGCGCGTATGTCGCGCGAAGTGCCCACGGCAACGAAGCGGCCGCCATCGACGGCGAAGGCCTCGGCGGTGGAGAATGCGGAGTCGACGGTGTAGACCTTGGCGTTGTAGACCACCAGGTCGACATGCTGGCGACCGCCGCAGCCTGCGGCAGTGAGCGCCACGATAGTGAAAAGAGTTGGGAGATGATGTTTCATTTTAGTTATAAGTTTTTAGTTTTAAGTTGCTGACGCGAACAATAGATACGATAGAGGGGATAGATACGATAGAAGCTGACGCATTAAACATATCAACTCATCAACACTAAACGTATCCTCGTCACCACGCCCAGGCGAGGAGGCCGGCGGCGATAATAAGGCCTGTCACAAAGAGGTCTATGAGGCAGAAGCCCATGATGTCCTTGGCGTTGAGCTTGGCGATGGCGAGTGCGGGTATGGCCCAGAAGGGCTGTATGAGGTTGGTCCAGGCGTCGCCCCACGCAATGGCGATGCCCGTCAGGGCCGGGTCGACGCCGAGGTCGGCGCCCGCCGAGAACATCACGGGGGCCTGTATGGCCCAGTGGCCGCCGCCCGAGGGGACGAAGAGGTTGAGCACCGCAGCGCAGAGGAAGGTGAGCAAGGGATAGGTGCGCGGCGAGGATATGGCTATGCAGGCGTCGCTGATGACCGTGCCGAGCGATATGCCGCTGGCTCCCACGCCGGTGATGATGCCCATGATGCCGGCATAGAAGGGGAACTGCAGTATGATGCCTGCGGCACCCGTGGCGGCGGCGCCGAAAGCCTTGACATAGGCCAGCGGCGTGCCGTGGAGCAGTATGCCGAAGAAGAGGAAGAGCATGATGACCGACGAGAGGTTGAAGGCTCCGCCGCGGAAGAAGAGGTTCACCACCAGATAGCCAAGTCCCATGACGGCAAGCAGAAGTGAGAGGAGGCGGCTGTTCTCGAGCCGCTCGGCGGGGGTGGAGGGCTTGGCCTTCGCCTCAGCGGCAGGACGCTGCTCGTCGAGCACCGACGGGTCGATGCAGAAGACGTCGTTCTTCGGATGCATCAGCGTGTTGACCGCCACGAGCGCCGCTATAATCAGCACGACCATTGCCAGGTTGTAGGGGCTGAGGATGGTACGCGATATGGGTATAGGCTGTGTGAGTATGCCGTTGGTGGCCACGGTGAGGGCGTCGCCCGGGGTGGCCATGGTGAGGGGTATGGAGCCAGATATGCCGGCGTGCCACACCACGAAGCCGCTATAGGCCGAGGCAATAAGCAGACGGTAGTCGACGCCGTGCAGCTTGCGGGCTATCTCTTTGGCAAAGATGACGCCTACGATGAGGCCGAAGCCCCAGTTGAGCCAACAGGCCACCGCCGACACCGCCGTGGTCATGGCTATGGCTGCGGCGGGCGACTTGGGTATGGAGGCCAGACTGCTGACGACGCGCTTGACCGGAGGGGCTGCCGCCAGCGCGGAGCCGCTAACGAGGACCAACGCCATCTGCATGGCAAAGGCAAGGAGGCCCCACACACCGCCGCCCCAGTGCTCTACCACCTCGAGGGGCGTCTGCCGGCAGACGGGCATGGCCAGCAAGGCCGCCACGAATGTGAGGATGATGGCAAACACAAAAGGCTCGGGGAGCCAGCGTTGCACCAGATTGACCGATACTTTGATGATTTTCTGAAAGGGAGATTGCATGGATGAGGGATAGGTTGATAGGATAGATACAATAGATGTGATAGATACGATAGAAAATGGTGCGCCAGCTACTTAAAACTTATAACTAATAACTTAAAACTAAAAACTTAAACCATTTCTACTTTACTTGGTATGACAGGCAGACCCTGTACTGTGTCTCGCCTTGCGGCTGGAAAGCCAGCTTCACCATCGAGCCCGACTTGGGCACGAACGAGGTGGTGTAGGTGCTGGAGCCGTCGACGGCTGTCCACGCGTGAATCCATTGGTCGCCCACCACCACGGCCCAACGGCCGGCGGCACGCGGCACTATGGAGAGCGAGTACTGACGGTCGGGCTGCAGCGTTGCCGACAGGGGGAAGTCGACAAGGTCGAGGTCGAACTCGTAGCCGCCGTAAAGTACAGGCAGCGAGGTGCACGAGCCGTCGCGCACGGCGGCGAGGATACGGCTGCCGTCCACGCTGTAGCGTCGCAGCAGGGTCTCGTCGAAGTTAGTCACCGATCGCAACGCGGCGGCCGACAGGGGGTCGGCATCCTCGCGCTGACGCACGGCGGCATGCAGGCGCTGAAGTTCGTCGGCCGTGGGCGGCAGCACCTCATAGAGTATATAACCCACGAAGAGCGACGCGTCATCGTCCGACTGCGCCGCCACGGCAAGGAGTCCTTCGCGCGAAGGCATGACGCGGGCGCTCATTGTGTCGCCCCTGCGGCGGAAGACATCGCCGAGCAGCTCCTCGTCCTCGACGATGGCCAGCTGCGCCGAGGGGTCGGCGACACGAAACTTGAAGTCGTAGTAGCGTCCCACATGCAGATACCGCGCATAAGGCACCGACACTATCTGCATGGAACGTCCGCCGCCAGGGGTAAACTGCACACATCCGTCGTCGTGGTGCTTCAAAGTATAGTTGTACAACGACTCCACATCCACGCCATACTCGGCGGCATAGGCCTGCACGGGAGGGAGTTTCAGAAAGGTGTACTCGTCAACCGGCTGTTCCAGCAGCTGGCGCGAGGGGTCGTTGGGCAGGTGAGTGAACGCCATCAACCTGGGCTCCACGTCGAACCACGCGTCGGTAGGTCGGCGGGTGAAGAGCCCGTCATCGACCGAGCCCGCG
This sequence comes from Bacteroidales bacterium, assembly GCA_017962615.1. GTDB lineage: Bacteria > Bacteroidota > Bacteroidia > Bacteroidales > P3 > Colimorpha. The sequence continues at coordinate 4,515 of JAGCUZ010000026.1, forward strand.
CCCCATGTGGGGTCGACGAAGAAGCGGCAGCCGTCGGCATAGACAATCAGCCATGCATGGCCACGCTCGTCGATGGTGCCGTTGGCCAGCTTGGCCTTGCCCTTGACGACCTCGACCTTGAGGCCCACGGCGGAGGCGAGCTGGTAGAACAACTCGCAGTAAGCCTCGCACACTCCTTTGCGGCTTTTCCAGCACTCGTCGGCGCTATACACCCTGTAGGAGACATCGTAGGCGATGTTGTTGCAAATCCAACGGTATATGGCTTGCGCCTTCTGGTGCTGCGAGGAGCATCCCTTGGTGATTTCGCGCGCATCGTTGCCCCAGTCGCGCATCGTACCGCCTTGTGCTTTAAGCTGCAGCAACGGCAACAGGCATAGACACAGTAATATGCTAAACTTATGCAATCTCATACTTGGGCTAGTTCTTGTCGGGTCGGTAGCAGGTCACAATCTTGTTGCCGTCGGAGAGGTAGGCCAAGGCCACAGCCTGCGCATAGCGCGAGACGGAGGCGAGGCTCTGGTTGCCCGATTTAGAAGCCTGCGAGGCATTCTCGGCGTCGAGCCTCTTGGCAGCATCGAGCTGCTCTGTCTTGCGCACCTGCATGGCCTCCTGCAGAGCCTTGTAGTGCACCGGCACAGCCTCCACATAATACTGTCCCACAAGCTCCTCGTAGTTATTGGCGGTGAGCTTGGCGGCATATTTGTCCTGCCATATCTTGCGGCAGGCCTCCTCGGCAGCCGAGAGTATGCCGGCTATCTTGTCCTCGGCGGCGAAGTAGTCATTATAGGCCTGCGAAGTGGTTTTGCCGGAAGTAGCCATAGACTGCTTTAAAGCGGCCTCGTAGACCAGCGCCTGACGCTGCTCGTCGGTCATCTGCTCCCACTGCTCAGGGGTGACGCCATAGGTATCCTGAAAGCCTTTGTCGATGGCATCGGCCACAGCCTTGGACTCCTCGTCGTTGAGGTTGGTGACGTTGGATGCCACATCGACGATGCGTATGTTCAGCGTTGTGAGGTACTTGGTCACGGGGTTCATCAGCAACTTAGCCTGGCTGGGGTGCTCCTTGACATGCTCGCGGAGGTACTCCGTCACCTTGGCTTGTGGCGGCATGGCGGGAGCCTTGGCGAAGATGCGTTCGGGACTGTAGAGGTTGCTGTCGGCGCCGATGGAGTCGAGCTCGCCCTGCACGTCGCCCACGAGGGCGTTGGTGGCAGCATCCACCGCCTTGTCGGCAGCCTTGTCAACGGTTTTGTCCACCTGTTTCTCCACAGCCTTCTTGGTGGCGTTCAAGGCCTTCTTAGCCAATGCACTGGGCAGCTGAGCCTGGACCGATGCCGAGGCTAGGACCATTGCTGCGATAAGGAATAATGACTTTTTCATAATAAATGGGGTTTAATGGTTAAAATTATTTTGCTTTGTCTATCAGAGGCTTTATCTGCTTCTCGAATATCGAGGCCTCTATTATGCGGTAATGGTAATGGTAGGTTTGGTTGAACTTCTCGCTGTGGTGGGCCGTGAAGTCGGTGCCCTCAAGAAGCTGGGCTATGGCGGCACTGTCGGCAACGAAGTTGGCAGGTTTGATGATGACGTGGTCCATATCGACCATCAGCTGCCGCCATTGCGAACGCCATAAGTCCGCATCGACCCTTGGCTGCACCATGCTCTGCAGAAGGGCGTGCGTAAGGAGCGGCAGGGGGACAGCGCCGTCGCGCACAAGACGCAGGTTCACACGCACATATTTCCCCATAGGGGCCGTGTACTGATAGTCGGGGTTGGAGTCGTTGGGCGCTATAAGCTGCAGCTCACGCTCCATGTAGGCGGCACAGGCTGCGCTGTCGGGCCGCGAGCCTGTGGGCGACAGATGCGCCGGCCCGTAGAAGTCCTGATAGCAGTATTTATATACGTCTATAAGCTGCGACCGCGGGAAACGTTCCATATAGCGCGACAGCAGGTCGGCATCGCGGAAATAGACGGGTATCGACTCCGACACGATGTCAGCCAACACCTTGGCTGTGTTATATGTAGGCTGCACCGGCATTGCCTCGCGGCTGTTGCACCAACTGTGCTCGAACGACGACAACGCCTTGTCGAAGGCCACCGAGTCCAGCTGACGACCCTTCTCCACTGCCTTGATGGCCTCGTCGAAGAACATGTTCCAGCGCGCGGCGTAGTAGTCCTTCACCAGTCCGCCCCACAGGCGGTTGGCGTAGTCGTTGAGCACCGGCCCGCCCCACACCGTGAGCAACGTGCGGGCTTGCTGTTCATAGTAGGTCTTCTCGTCCTTGCTCTTGCCCCAGCTGCGGGCATCGCGTATCCAACGACCCATCATGAACGACGGGTGCGACGAGAGCAGGCGGTCCATATCTCTCAACATCATGTTGGCTACCTCTTTCTGCCGCCGCATCGACGCCACGTCGCCGCAGGCGTAGGCTATTGCGAACTTGTCCCTCACCTCGCCGAAACAGTTGGCGAGCCATTGCGAGGCGAAGTTGACCAGGTCGTAGTTGTAGCTGTCGCGCTTGGAGTCCACGCAGAGCGACAGGCCGAGCCACGCCGTCTGCAGGTGACCGTTGCGATAGGAGCGCAGCGGCTTGGTGTAATAGGTGCCGTGGCCTGTGAACGTGGGCCTTGCCTGCACCTGCGAGCCAAGGCCGTAGAACGCCCAGCCGCGGTACACGCTGTCGGCCAGCAACGTCCACATCTCGCGGGCATTGGCGTCGTTGCGGCCTACACGCGCGTCGCTCCACGTCTGTACCCACCTGCCGGGCTCGGGACACGACGACCAGGCCCTGTCGAAGAGGAATTCGTAGGTGTGCGGGCTGCAGTCGAACGACTCGAGCGTGGAGCCGATACCTTTCATGTTTTTACCGGCCTCGGCGAGTGCCTTGCCCAGCTTGGCGTCGATCTGTTTCACGTCGCCAGCCAGCACGGTGTTGCCGCCGAAGTTGCCAAGGTAGCACCACACGAAAGGCTGCCCGTAGAAGCCGTCGGTGGTGCGCCACACCTCGGTGTTCTCACAGAAATAGTCGAGCAGCAGCATCCCTTTGGCGGGCACGGCTGTGAGGTAGGGCCGCAGGCGCTCGGGCGTCCACTGCTTGCGCTTGTAGTAGAACACCCACGTCATCTGGAGCCATTGCGCCTGGGGGTCGACGGCATAAAGCGAGTTGTATATGCCCCGCGCCACCGAGGCGAGGTAGTCGGGCTGCCAGCTTGGCGGGTCCATCTCGTTGAAGGGATCCACGCAGTATATATGGCTGGTACCGTAGAGCTGTGTCTGCTTCTCGAGGTATTTGCGCTGTATTACAGGGAAGAGCGGGTCGGTGGAGGCGAGGAACCATGTTGGCTCAAAGCCGCACCAGCCGCTTAGGGGCTTTATGTCAGCTTCGGGATGCAATGCCGCCATGGCGCGAGGCACATGACCGGCAAAGGCTGGAAGCACCGGCGTCATGCCGAGCTCGCGTTCGCGCTCCACTATCCACTTCTGCAGCTGTTTCTGACCATCTATCCAGCCTTGCGGCAGCGGACCGCCGAAGCCGTCGAGGTTGGCCATACGATGCCACGGCAAGTGGGCTGAACCGCTGAAATAGCTCTTCAGCGAGTCCTGGCTGACGCCCATCTCGCGCCACACCTCCTGCCACACAGCTTCCTGGCCCGTGAGGGCCAGCGGCATGTTGATGCCGTTGAGGGCCATCCAGTCGATGAACCGCTCCCACTGCGGCCACCACCACCAAACCATGGTGTAGCCGAAGGTGCAGTAGTTCAAAAAGAAGCGTTGCTCTACGAGTGCTTTGCGCGTAACGGGCTTAGGCACCGGAGGGAAGCCGTCGGGCAGCTGCACCGGCTGGTCGGCGTACCACGACACGCAGACGCCTGCGTAGTGGCGCAGGTAGTAGTTGAGCCCCATGGCCATGGAGTTGTCGTTGTTGCCTTCGATGCGTATCTTGTTGTCGTGCTGCGAGACGGTGAACTGGTCGCTCAGGGCATCTATCTTAGCAAACTCAAAATAGACGCTACGCGGACCGAGGATGCGCTGCGCTAAAGCTGCCGCGGCCTCCTGGGCAGAGAGCGACGCCGGCCCCACGACAGCTACCGCCAGCAGAACCAGCAGCTTAATTTTAGCTATATTGAATGCGTCAGCCACTTAAAACTTAGAGCTTAAAACTTATAACTATTAACTTAACTCATCTTTAGCTGTTCCACGTACAGGTCGATCTCCTGCAGACGTGCAGGTATGTCGATTCTTTGCGGGCATTCGTGCAGACAGTGGCCGCAGGCTATGCAATGATCGGCCTGCCGCTCGGGCGGCACCGCGTTGTCGAAGTTCTTGAGCCATGCGCGGCGGGCTCGCTTGTAGGCACGACGGTCGGCCGAGGCGGCGTCGCCAATGTCGGGCAGTCCCTCGTCGATGCACTTGTTATAATGGGCAAAGATTCCGGGAATGTCGATGCCGTAGGGGCAGGGCATGCAGTACTGGCAGCCGGTGCATGGCACTGTGCTGTGCTCCACCAGCTTGTCGGCGATGTTGGCAAGGAGCGTCTTCTCGTCGTCGTTCAACGGCACAAAAGGCGAATAGCTGCGTATGTTGTCCTGCAGATGCTCCATATAGGTCATGCCGCTCAACACGGTGAGTATCCTTGGCTGCGAGGCTGCGAAGCGCATAGCCCACGACGCCACGCTGGCCTCGGGCTTGCGCTGCTTGAGCATCGTAGTGGCATAGGCTGGCAGCGAGGCGAGGCGACCGCCCAGCAGAGGCTCCATCACGAAGGCGGGTATGCCCAGCGCGTCGAGGCTCGCATAGAGGCGCGACGAGTCGGTGTTGCCCTCACCGGCATGGTTCCAGTCCACGTAGTTATGCTGTATCAGCACATGGTCCCAATGGCATTCCTCGTGGCGCGAGAGGAGGTAGTCGAAGACCCGCACGTCACCGTGATACGAGAAGCCGAGGTTGCGTATGCGTCCCTGCCGCCGCTCTTCGAGGAGGAAGTCGAGCATGCCGTTGTCGATGAACCTGCGGCGGAAAGCCTCCATAGGCTCCACGTCGCGTCCCTGCCTGTCTTTGCCCGCGAGGCCTATGCAGTGCAGCATCATGAAGTCCAGATAGTCAACCTTCAGCTCGGCCATCGAGTTGCGATACATGGCTATGCTTGCCTCGCGGCTCCACGTGGCCGAGTTCATGTTCGACAACTTGGTGCTTACGCGGTACTCGCTGCGCTGATGCCTGCTGAGGGCTATGCCCATGGCGTGCTCAGAGCGCCCTTTGCAGTACGGCGGAGCGGTGTCGAAGAGGGTGACGCCGTGCTCTATGGCATAATCCACCAAGCGGTTGATCTGCTCCTGGTCAAGCTCGCTGTTGTCCTCGCGACCGCTTGCGCCACCCACGGTAGGCAGCCTCATGCAGCCATAGCCCAGCAGCGACACGGGCTCGCCGTGATTGTCGTTGCGATAGGTCATCTTGCCGGTAGGCACCTCGCCCACCGCGAAGCCCTCACTGACCACCTCGTTGCCGCCTTGGCAGGCCGCAACAGCACCCATGGCAACTGCGCCAGCCGAAAGTGATTTGATAAAATCTCTGCGATCCATTATGTTGATATGTTTATTGTTGATATGTGGATAAGTTGATATGTTTAATGCGTCAGCCTCTATCGTATCTATCCCCTCTATCGCATCTATTCTGGTTTTAAGAATGATTTCATAAATCGCAAGTACGTCCCCAGTAGCGGGTCCTGATGCGTGAGGCGGTGCTTCCATGCATTGCGCCAGAACCGCCTGTGGCTGTGCGCAGCCTCGCACAAGAGCGAGCCTCGGCAGCCGATCTCGGCTGTCGCTCCCCCCTGGCCTTTGCGTGCCGCAGCCGCCTCGCAGCCGACCATAACATCGGCCATCACCCTCTGCGCCAGCCTGTCGTCCTCGTAGCGGGCCACCTCGCAAGGCAACATAGCCCTCTTCACATGCAGGCACCCTACCACTATGGCGTTGACAGCATCGAAGAAGCGCCGCAAGCCCGACCACTCAACCACTTCCATCACCTCCTTCCAGTCGATCTTGCCATGGTAGGCCCGCACCAGCATGGCCCAGTCCACCACCTGCCGCAGCGGCATACGGTCTTTGCCGAAGTGGTCGGCCATGTGGCGCAGCAGCATCAAGGCGCTCCATGTGGGCGACGGTATGACGAGCTGTGCGCCGCTGAAATCCACCGTGCGGGTATGTCCCTCCTCGCGCAGCATCCTTTCCAGATGCTCGCCGTAGCGTGCCAGCGAGGGGTATCTGGCAGTGCTTACGAAATGCCTGTGGCACTCCACCGTGACGCCGCCAAGCAGATATTTGTTGTGGCGCCCCGCCTTGTCGCGTACAATCTCCACACCCTCCTGCCGGCTCAGCAGCTCCTCCACCTCGTCCTCACGGCCGAAGTGGTACACATCCACGTCGGCGCATTCCCTGTGCTCCGGCTTCGGGTAACAGGCTGCCACGGTGAGGCCCTTCAGCACCATAGCAGGTATGTCGTTGGCGTTGCACAGGCGCAGTAGCTCCCTCAGGGCGCGGTTGTGCCTCTGCGACTCTGCCTCGGCATGTTGCTGCATCACGAGGAGCCGCTCCACGACGTCACGTCCCGGCTGCCTGTCGGCAGGCAGCCGCTGCACGCCGTCGCACAGCAACGCCGCCACCGACTGCTCTCGCGCCATACGCAGTAGTGCCTCCCAGTCCGGCTCACCAGCTGGAATCGGCGTCGCCGTGTCCGTATCACCCGCAACAGCGAGCAACACCAGCCCCAGCAGCCATTCCCCGTTATGTCCAATCGGCCCCATCCGTCTTTATGTGGATATGTTTAATGTTGATAAGTTGATATGTCCTTCCTCTAGGATCGCTAGGACCGCCTAGGATTGCCTAGTTTCCCTATAACTACACCGCCGTATGTTGTTCTCTGCCTTCCACGTATATGGCGCTGAACGGCCTCACGGGACACAGATACTCGCAGGCTCCACAACCTGTGCAGCGCGACTCGTCGACGACGGGTCTTCCGTCAATCATGCTTATGGCGGCTGCCGGACAGTGGCGCGCGCAGTTGCCGCACGAGGCCTCGCCGGTGCAGGCCAGGCAGTTGGCCGTCAGCACCACGGCATGGCCTATGCTGATGGCCGTCTTTGCTTCGCGGCTCACCGCTCTGATGGCTCCTGTGGGACACACATCGCCGCACGCCGTGCACTCCGGACGGCAGTAGCCTTTGTCGTACCCCATCTCGGGCTGCATCATGGTGCTCAGCGACGAAGAGGGGCGCAGCACCCCGTTGGGGCATGCGCTCACGCACAGCTGGCACGCCGTGCAATGCTTCGAGAAACGGCTAAGGCTGTGAGCCCCGTAGGGTTTCAGCGGCACCTGACGCTGCGGCACCTGCTTGCCCTGCAAGACAGCCAGGCCGCCGTCGACCTTCTTCTCCTGAGCCCGCAGCGTTGACGCCACGCCCACCGCAGCCGCAGCGGCCACGAAAGAGCGCAGACCTGTATCCACGCCGCCCTCACGCGCAGTGTCGTTGGCCTTTTTATGCGCCGTGCCGCACTGCCATCTAAGACGCATAGCTCCGGTGGAGCAGTTGTCCAGGCAATCCATACATGTCACGCAGCGCGACATGTCGACGCGGCCGCTTTGCGCATCTATGCACGAGGCCTTGCAATTGCGGGCACATTTGCCGCAGCCGTTGCACAGCTCTTTGTCCACCACCGGGCGAAGCAGGGCGAAGCGCGACACCAGTCCCAGCGTCGTTCCCACCGGGCATATAGTGTTGCACCAGAGGCGTCCCCAGCGCAGAGAGAGGACCGCCACGACGACCAAGGTGACCAGCGCCACCGCTGCCACCGTCCAGCCCACTGTGGCGGGATGGGCAACAGCGGCAACCATGCGTCCGTAGGCGCTGTATGGTGCCACAAGCAGCGCCACCCCGTTAAAGCCCAGCACCATGGCCAGCACAAACAGTGCCAGCACCGCGTAGCGCAGCCATTTGCTTGGTTTTCTGTACTTAAACCTGTTCTTCTTTACAAGGCCGCCCAGCCACACAAAGAAATCCTGCAGCACGCCGAGCGGGCACACCACACTGCAGTATATGCGACCCAGCACAAGCGTGCAAGCCAGCACGGCAGCCACCACAAGAAAATTGGCCGCCAGCACGGCAGGCAGCAGTTGTATGTCGGCCATCCACGACACCAGGCCCCGCACTACACCTATAGTGTCCAGAAACAGCGCCGTGATGCCTGCAAAGAATATTATTGCCAAAAAGATGCGTAACTTTCGTAACATAATATGTTGATATGTTGATACGTTGATATGTTTAATGTGGATATGTGGATAAGTTGATTCTGTTCGCCCAGGTTCTTAGGTTTGCCTAGGATTCCCTAGGTTTGCCTAGGACCACCTAGGATTGCCTAGTTCGTCAAGTTGTGCAGCATGGCATACATCGCCAAACCCGCCACCGACTTGATGCCGGTCTTATGCGTGATGTTCTTCCTATGGCTGTTCACCGTGTGGACAGATATGTGCAGCCTGTCGGCAATCACCTTGCTGCTGAGGCCCTGCGCCACGAGTATCAGCACGTCGGTCTCGCGTTCGCTGAGCTCATAGCTCTCCGCCTCGCCGGCAGCGTTGGGAACCGATACCACGCGCTGCGACTGCGAGCGCAGCAGCGCCACCACCTCCGAGCGGTGCAAGCGTATGTCGAGTTGGGCGTCGAAGGCAGCGAGCATCGCGCTGTCCACGTATTGGTACACGATGGCCACCACCGGCATCGCGGGCCGGTGCTGCCTCAGCTCGGCCAGCTGACGGCGGTCCATGCAGCCGCTTACCGTCGGGTTTATAAGCAGCATGTCGGGAGCCATGGCTCCTATGCGCCCGGCCAGTCCCTCGGCGTCGTGCAGCGGCGACAGCAGGTGGAAGTCCTTCTCGCCGTCGAGCATGGCTTTCAGTCCTTCAACCACCACCTCCGACGGCTCCACTATGAGTATGGAGAGTTTAACGCCCATTAGTGCCTCCTTTGCGTGTTGCACGCCGTCCATGATTTGTTCCCGAAGCGCTCGCCCGTACTTTGGCCGCCAGATGCTGGGCGTACGGCAGCAGCACCTTCTCCTCGATAAGCGCATGCTTCTCGAGGTCCGACGACAGCTGCAGTATGTCGAACACCAACTCTATCGACTCGTCGGGCAGTATGTTGCCCGGCAGGTATTTGTACACCGTCTGCGTCAGGTCGCCGAGCTTGTCTATCAAGCCGTCGTGCGAGTCTATGAAGCGGGTGGGAATTGTTCCGGGGTTCTGCAGGAAGGGAAACACCTCGGTCTCCTCGCACAGGAAATGGTCGCGCACCTCGGCCTGATAGTCGGCAAAGAAGCGCGTCAGCACGCTGCCGTACTTCTCCCCTACCCTGTCGGCCACGTTTTGCAGATGACGCCCTATGTGCGGCAGCCGCTCGTCGATGTAGTAATGGTGCGACGCCATCAGGTACGGCACTAGCGGACTCATGTCGGTCTCGGCCAGCTGTTCCACCGTGGGCAGGTAATCGTCAAACGAATACACGTTGCTGATAAGCAGCACGAAATCCTCAGGCACGCCGCACTTCGAGCACACCTCCCTCACGCTGCTGTCGCCGAAGCCCAGCGGTATGTTGAGCCGCGGCAGCATCAGTATAAGGCTGTGGTTGGCCCCTATAAGGTCGGCCATCTTCATTCTTGGAGTGAACAGTTGAGGCATATAATGGGATTGTGGATATGTTTAATGTTGATAGGTTGATAAGTTGTTCGCGCCAGCCTCTATCACATCTATCATATCTATCGCATCTATTACAACTTATAACTTAAAACTTAAAACTTATAACTAAAATTACTTTTTCACCACCTTGCGTACGGCGGCGCCGTTCTTTGTCGTTACGCGCAGCATGTACACGCCTGCAGGCAGGTCGCTTATGTCCACGCGGTTGGACGCTGCGGCGCGACGCAGCGTGCGGCCCGTGGCGTCCATCACCTCGACGCCCTGCACCTTGGCACCGCCAAGCCACACCACGCCGTCGGTCGGGTTGGGGTTCACCGTCACGCGCACCGCCTCGGCAGCCTCTATGCCCTCCACCTCGTCAACTATCTTCACGTCGTCAATCAGCATGGCCATGCCGCCCACGGTATGGTGAAGGAAAGCAATATAGACCGTCTGGCCGGCGTAGTCGTCCAGGTCGACGATGAAGCGCACATATTCGGCCGACTCCACCACCGTCAGCGGCATCAGCGTAATCATGAAGTCGTCGCCGCGCACGGGCGCCGTGGTGGTTATCTTCACCTCTATCGAGTCGTTGTAGGTGGGAGCACCCAGCGAGCGGGCGTAGAAGACGAGCTTCATCGGCTCGTCGGGCAGCTGCATGGCCTGCGTTACAAGGTAGTTGTCGGCCAGCACCTCGTCGCCCCAGAAACCCTGGTGGTACGAGCACGGGTAATACGACCACGACACCGCGGCGTTGCTGCCGTTGCGTGCAAAGCGGGCCGCCATGGCGCTGTCGGCGTCGAGGCGCTGCAGGGCCTCCTTCACCGACTCCCAGTTCAGCCCGTCGCCGTTGCCGTCAATACGGTTCCAGCAGCTTATGCCGTCCTCGAAGTCCTCGCTGTAGGGGAACTCGCCGGCAGGATGCGAGCAGGTCGTAACCTCCACGTCGGTAGCCGCCGTGGCGCTGCCGTAGGGCGTGGTAACCGTCACCCTCACGTTGTTCGTACCCGCGGCGTTCTGCGACCAGGTGACCCTCACCGTGTCGTTGGTCACACCCGGCACGGGGTTGGCGTTCTGTATGTTCCAGGTGTAGCGGTCTATCGCCACCGAGCTCACCACGCGGGCCACGAAGGTAGCCTCCTGTCCGGCACGCACGCTGCGAGGACCCTCCACGGTCACCTCGGGCGCCGTGGCCTCGGTGGCCGCAAAGCTGCTGAACACCGTGCCGTTGGCATCCCTCACGTCGCGGTAGCGGAAAGCCACCCGCACCGTCTGTCCGGCGTAAGCCGTCAGCGGTATCACGCGCCGCACCGCCTCCGTAGTGGGCTGCAGCGTCTCGCTGTACACCGGCACATCACCCTCCGACGGGTTGGCGCCGCCCGTGGCCACATACACGTCGTAGTGGGCACTGTTGCTAAGCGGCTCGTAGGGAGCCACCAGCCACGACGCCTCGCTCTCGCCCGTGGCGGGCACGGCTATCATGGGGCTCGTCAGCCAGCGCACGCGGTGCTGCGCCGGGTCGGTAAGCTGCCAGCAGCCCAGCCCTATCTCGAACGTCTCCACGTAAGGCATCTGCAAAGGCCTGCGGCAGTCCAGTATCACTATGTCGAGGGTGGCAGTGTCCACCGCCACCGTGTTCGAAGCCGTCAGGGTTACGCGGTAGCGCCCCATGCTGTCCCACACCGCCATGGCCGTCGCACCCGTGGCCGACGATATGGCGGCGTCCTGTATCTGCCACGCGTAGCTCGTCGATGTAGAGCCCGACAGCAGGTTGGCCCTCAGATCCACGGTGTCGCCCACCATGGCCGACAGCGGGCCGTCGATGGCCACTATCGGCGTGCCGCTCAGGTGCAGCTGCACGTCGTCAATCAGCAGGGCACTCTGGTCGGTGCAGTCGTGATGGCGGAACGCCACATATATGCTCTGTCCGGCATAGCCGCTCAGGTCCACCGTGCGGCACACCCAGCCCTCGCCGGCGAGCGTCTCCGAGAACACCGTGGTCCTGAAGCTCGACAGCACCGTGTCGGTGGTCGACACGTACACCGTGTAATGCTCGTAGTTGTCGCGCGCGTCCAGTCCCGATGCGAACCACACCAGGCTATACCTACCCTGCGCAGGCAGCACGAAGCGCGGGCTTATCAGCCAGTTGTCGGGAGTCAGCTCGCCCACGAAGTTCATGTACGAAGCCGACGCCGCCGCGCCGTCGCTCTCATAGCCCAGCCCCGCCTGCGCCACAGCGTTCCAGGCATAGCCGTCGGCGTCGGCGTCCACCGTCCGCCAGCAGTTCATGCCGTTTTCAAAACCCTCCCTGTAGGGATAAGTCGACACCGTGCCGTTGATGCACTCGCCGCTCTTGCTGTCGCGGGCCGCTTTGGCCATAGCCTCCAGCGCCGGCACATAACGCAGGCCGCCGTTCTTCACAGGCGTAGGTTCGTTCATACCCGGCTGCCGCTGGGCCATCGCATACGAGCAGGCCACAAGCACTGCCATTGCTACTATCAGTTTCTTCATTCTTTGTCAGCGCCCCGTTATTTACCGTCGGGCACATCGGTTTTATTTATAAATATAAATATTATATGCAGTTCTTATAACTCAACATCAAGGCATTACGCACAAAGCGCAACACCGTTTTAAAATACAAATATACGAAAAAATTACGAACCGTCCAAATTTTCGTCACCCGACGTATAAATAATACACCGAAATGATTTCAACGTTAATTCCCGTTAATTGGCCGTTAATCATATCGCGCTTGAGACAAGCAAATTAATAAAAAATTACACGGGTAATTAACGATAATTGACGTTTATGACATTAAATCCAACTCGATTCCGTAAAAACCAAAACCCGGTTCCGTTCAAATCCGACCCAAAATCTAGACAACACCGACCCAAAAACCAGACAAAATCTACCCTGTTTTCACCCCCATTTCAAGCCAAATATAGTGTACATATAGAGAAGGTAAAGAGTACATAAGGAGTTGGTTCCACCAACTCCTTATCAACTATATACTTACGATTTACGTTCTATATACCAAAATCGGGCTTTCGCTGATTTTTTGATTTGTTTGATTATTGATTGATTGTTAGCGTGTTGCAATCATAAATGCAACTTTTGACGGTTTCAGGTCATTTGAGCGCACAAAAGGTTTTATTATGGCATGTGGATGCCGTTGGTGTTGCGGCTGTTTTTTTATAATTTTAGTGCCAAGGCAAACTTTTATTTTGACAATCCGATTATTTTGTTTAACTTTGTCCTCAGTTTTCGAAAACCACAAAGCGGTAAGTTACAAAAGCAATTCTCATTAAATCAATTAAATAACCTAAAATTAATCAAAAATGAAAAGAGTAATCAGTTTATGCATGGTGTGCTTAATGGCACTCTCGGTTTGTGCAGTGTTCAGTTGCACAAAGAACGACGACGAGGTTGACAACAACGAAGTCAACAACAACGAAGTCAATAACAATGAAGTTAATAGCCCGTATGTTGACTTAGGACTGCCCAGCGGCACCAAGTGGAAAAAAGCAAACGAGGAAAACACAGCTGATGCAGAGTATGACTTCTTCACTTACGACGAAATCGTTTCGAAGTTCGGCGACCGCATGCCAACCAAAGAGCAGTGGGAGGAGTTGAAAGACAGTTGTACATGGACGTTGACAGGGGACGGATATGTGGTTAAGGGACCCAACGGCAACTCCATTAAGCTAACCGCCTCGGGCTACCGCGATTGCAGCAGCGGCATCAACGGTGTGGGGTCTTACGGCTACTACTGGTCCTCTACGCCCGAAGGCTTGGAAAACGCGTGGTACCTATACTTCGAACCAAGTGGAGTGTCCGTGCTCAACTACGGCCGTTGCTACGGCTACTCCGTCCGGCTTGTCCAAAAATAACTATTGCGCACGCAAGGGCGCAATCGAAAGGTATTCAACATAATTGTCTGGCTGTTGTGGCACCGCCCCGACAGCCAGATTTTGTTTTTACATCTCATCCATAGACAGCCCTTTGTACGCTATCTTGTATTTCTTGAAGGCACGAGTTGCTTGTAGCATCACCTCGGCCCGCTGCTTCAGCACACCGATGCTGACCTCCTCAGCCTGCCTCTTAATCTCGTAGAATGTCACACGGTCGCTCAACTCGTCCTCTGCTATCATGTCAATCTCGTTCTCGCCTTTTCTGTCCCACCAGCGGCCTATGCGGGTAAACGCACCCGACTCAATCGCCACGCGGTGGAAATACCGCTCCAACATCAACCCGCTGAACGTGCAGTAGTCGCGCCCGATAATCTCCTGCAACTTGGCGTAGTTCTCTATTTCAATAATGTAGCTGTACTTGAAGATGAACCTGAACCAGAAGCTGTAGAACACATCGTCCAACTCATAGCGCACATTCTTGTTCGCACTCTTCTCGAACAGGGGCTGCCGCTTGCTTATCAACTCATATTCCTCGGCCAGGTTGGTCAGGTATCCACCTACCTCCTTGCCTATCACATCCTCTATCTCGCTGCGCGTGTTCTTGCCCCGTGCAATGCACGAGAGGATAGAGAAATAGATACCGTAGTCCTTGCCGAACTCCTCAATCAGGTTGTTCTTGCCTTCGTTCAAGAAGGTCGAGTTGGGGCTGATGATGTGTCGAATCATGGCATCCTTGTCCAGCGCGCCATCGTCCACCAGCAGGGCCACGTATTTAGCCACACCGCCCGTAAAGGAGAACAGCGCCAGCAAATCCTCCGTCGTGTAGTCAGGCTTGGCGTCCGCCATAATCTGCTTCAGCACCGAAGGTTTGAAAGGCTTCACCCTCAGCTCGCCTGTATTACGTCCGTACAGAGGTTCCTTCTTGTTCTTGAAAATCTTCTGCATCAGAGAGTAGATACTGCCACACACCACCAGGTTTATCTTCGATGTCTTCTCGTACTCGTCCCAGATGTCCTGCATCTCGCTGTAAATCGCCTTGTTCACCCTGAAGAAATCCTGAAACTCGTCAATCACCAGCGTAAAGTTCTTTGTCTGCGACAGTTGCATCAAGTAGCGGAATATGTCGCTGAAGTGCCGACTGTGGCCCAGGGTAGGGATGCCCAGTTTCTCGCTGATTTCCTCCATATACACCTCGCACAGATCAGACTCGGCCTTCCTTGCCACGAAGAAATAGACGAAAGGCTCATCCTTGTAGGCCTCCTTGATAAGCATTGTCTTGCCGATACGCCTCCTGCCTGTCACCACAGTGAAGCGGGCCACGGTATTAGACGTGTTCCGAGTATCCCTCAGGAAGGTAATTTCTTGTTCTCTATCGTAAAACCTCATAGTATAACTTATTGTACTAACGTATTTTAATATCAGAAATAGCTATTTCCGAAACCGCTATTTCGGTGCAAAATTACAACTTTTTTCTGATTTGGTGACACTTTTTCTAAAAAAAACTTGCTCTATCGGCTGTTGTGGCACCGTCCAGACAGCCGGGACTTACTCGCTGTAGTAGACGCGCTTCACGCGGGGCGAGACTGAGGCGGAGAAAAGGGAAAGCCCGCCGGAGGATGGCGGGCTTTCTGTTTATGCGGTGAAGGGAATCTGAATATAGGTTGTTCTATTACGGAGCCTTGAGCTTATGTTAGATGTTCTATGGGGCTCCCTGAACTAAGTTGGTGGTTCTATGGCGGAGCAGGGAACCACCCGTTGCTTTATTTCTTCACCAGTTTAAGGTAGGTAGTCTTTACTGAGGCTGTTGCGTCGTGCAAGGTCTTTACACGGACAATGTAGGCGCCAGAAGCAAGCCGTGAGACATTGAAGTTGGGCGTGTTGTCGTAGGCAGCTATGCGGCGGCCGTTCATATCCATTACCAACACCTCCACCACTTCTTCGTCGGTGCCTACAACAGACACATCGCCTGTTGTCGGGTTAGGCATCAGTCTTGGCTCTGCTGCTTGCAGTGGCATTCCCTTGGCCTTCGACTTTGACGGCTCAACGTGAAGCCATTCTATCAGGTCTTCTGCCGGAACACAGAAGTACCACACGCACAATCCCGTGTCCGTACATACGAGGAGATATATGCAAACGTCTGTAGTGTTTTCAACATCGTATGCACTGAAGGAACACAATCCATTGACTTGTTGTGTCACACTGTTGAAACCAAAGTCTATCAAGTCCTGCGGCTCGCTCCACGCGGCAAGGACATTGTTCACTACAGACGGCAAAGTTGCTCCGAAATCATAATAATAGACATCGTTTTCTGAGACCACGTCTGTATACGATATCTGTCCTGTGCACATATGCATACAGTCGACCTGAGGCATCAAGTCTATGCTGAAATATGCCGTGCAGCCGCAGTCCTCACTGCTCAACCTGAAAGTGGCCACGTTGGGCACAAGTGTTGACACATCGAGGGTGATGCTGAAAGTATAGCAGTCGTGTGGAGCAATACTTCCAGGGACGAACGTGGTGCTCGTAACCGTGATGTTGTCCGTCTGTGAATCGGGAAACATCGGCTCCAAAGTCTTGAAACATGCCTCACGGCTCGAATGGTTGCACACAGTAACAACAACAGTATATACCAGATGGCAGTTATTGTCCAGCGTATACGTAGTATCGCAACTGATGTCGATACTGTCGCATAGGCAGTCGTCTCCCGACACGAGTTCCAACGATTTTGAAGAGGTTGTGCAACCGGCATTGTATTCAACATCCAAATGGTAATCGCCAAAACCGTTGAGTGGCAGGACCAGAGAATTGGCACCCAACCACGTACTATATGGCTCGCGGCGAATTGACATACTGCCGTAAAACCACTCGAACCCGAACCATTGTTTGAGAGGCAACAAGCCATAGACAGGCAGTTTGCCATAGGCCGAGTCGGGGCATATCTTGTAGCAGCCAGTCAGCAGGGCGTCGAAATCCGGCGCATTGGGTATGTAGAGTGCAGCCGTGTCGGAGCGGCAGCCTGTATACTGGTCGTAGTAGTAGGCAACAGCGTCGCCAGCGTAGCCATAATAGGCATCCGGTCCGTAGTCGCCATTGCTCCAGATAATCTCGGACACAGGTCCGAAGCTCTCCAACCTTACGGGGCCCTGATGAATGCACTGCTGGTTTGGGTCTACAGCTATCGTAGGCCGGGCCGGCATACCTATGACGGTCACGGTTATGTTGTCTGTCGCGGTGCAGCCTTCAGCATTGGTAATCATCAAGTCGACATTATATGTACAGGGGGCGTTCCCTGCGGGGAACTTCACTGTTCCTGTGTTGTATGAGTAGGGCATGCCGGTATTGCCGTCGGTAACAGTCCATTGGTAATTGTACTGACCTATGCCGTCAGGTTCCCCATGCAGCACCACAGTCTCACCTGCGCAATACTGAATCTTCTCTGATCTTATTAAAGCAAAAGGCTTGTTTTTGAAGTAGACATTAAGATCGGCTTCGCCCTTGCAGTATAGGTCGTCTGTAGCCACAACGTGGCAGTTGCCTGTGTGGTTTGTACTGTTATAATAATTGTTGTTAACTGTAATTGGGAAATTGGGGATTGCCCAACGATACTCTACTTGTCCTGTCGGGGTATTACCGCTCGCACTATACGCAATACGCACATTGTCCCCCTCACACACAGGAGGCACATCTAATAATTCAATCTCCGGCTCCAACAATTTATTCAAATGTGACGTTATAGAAATCCCCCCGGAACTCACGCAACCATTCTCGTCGGTGACATTTACCGTGACATTGTATTGGAATTGGCGGTATTCGAACGTGTGGTGTACAGGTGCCATCGTAGTGTCCAGACAGGTTCCGTTGTCATCAAACACCCAGAAGGTTCTTTTTACTGTGTGCGG
Organism: Bacteroidales bacterium; assembly: GCA_017962615.1. GTDB lineage: Bacteria > Bacteroidota > Bacteroidia > Bacteroidales > P3 > Colimorpha. The sequence goes on from JAGCUZ010000026.1 coordinate 22,048, forward strand.
CGACGGCAAGCCTGCCGTAAGCCGCAGGGCCGTGTTGTCGCAGGTCTTGTTTTGGTTCAGCGTGTTTGCCGTTGTTACCGACACATTCAACCCCGCGGTGTTGACGGTGCTGACGGTTCCGATATTGCAGTTGACATTTGTTGTGCCGTACCGCGCCAACGCCACAGTGTATGTGCCGCCGTTGGTGTTGTACGAGACGGTTTTCTGACCAACAGGGAATGGGCCGTAGGTGGTGTTGTTTATCGAGAAATCAATAAGGACGCTGCCGTCAAGATATTTCGAGTCGTTCCTTATGTTTATCATTGTGCATTCCTTTTTTAAAGAAAAGCTTGGCAGGAAGTCGACCACAAATGCCAGCGAGCCCGAGTAGCACGGCGTTCCGCCGGCGCTGGCCGTAACCACATAATAGCCCACATCGGCTATAGGTATGGTGATTTGCTCATTATTGTTGCCGCTGTATATGGGGGTGCCGTATCCGCCCCCACGAATTGACCATGTTATCTGCGACGGGGGATTGCTCACCGCAAGGGTTATCGTCTTGTTGCAGTAATCAAAGGCCCCAACTTGTATCACCGTCAGCGGGCTGCAGCTGGTAACGGTCTCGCTGAGCGTTGTCGAGCAGTAGGGCGGCTGGCGACTGGTTACGGTGCAGGTGTAGCTGTAGACCCCCGAAGCGGCCGGAACTATGTTGCTGCTTGTCGCAGTGTGGCTCCACTGGAACAAATACTCCGTTGTGCTCAACGTCGGGATGGTGTAGACATTTGTGCCGTCATAGCCTATGGCCAGCAACGGCGGATTGGGCACCACCTGCACACTGGTTGTTTCCACTGGGAAATACATTCTGTTGGTGCAATAATCATAGGGGTTGCACCTCATAGTCACCTGTATCTGCCCTGTGCGGTTGAACTGGTGGTTCACGGGGTTGCCCGACACCGGGGAGGTACCGTCGTCCACCGTCCAGCTGTAGCTGCCCGTGCAGCCGTAGCCCTGCAGCACGGCCTGACCGCCTTTGCACAGCGGGCCTACGGGGTCAATGCTCAGCTGGGTGTTGCGCAGGTCGGCAAACTGGAAGGTCACGGTGTCGGTGTCCTTCAACCCCGAACAATAGGTGCGGTGAAGGTAGATGCTGAACGGCAAAGCTGGCGGGGCTGTATTGGCCTCAAAGTCGTTTACCAAAAGGCTGATGGTGTTGCTGAATATGCTGCCCTCCACAGTGGCGCAGAACTCCATGCCTTCCTGCAAGCGCCATTCGTAAATAACCCCGTCCTGATAGGGCACGTTGGCGTCGGTCCATTTAATCCTTGTGCCGGGGCACACTGTCACCGTGCCTGTAGGCAGGCTTGTTGGGAGGAGTCTGAAGCAACTGACATTATGGACATAAGGGGCCAGCGACATGCACCGCAAACGGCGGTCGTAGTTGTACACTTCTACATCGCACACTATGTTCCCGTAGTTGATTGTCACCTCGTTGCCCGTTGCCGTAGGATAGGGGGCGCACTGCGTTGTCCAGACGAGGCTGTAGTCGGGATTGCTCGGATATCCCTTCATGACGATGCCCGAATTGGGGCAGGCTATGGCCGGGTTGTTGGGGTCTAAGTCGTCCACCGTAGGGTCTGGCGGAGCATCCTTAACCTCCAGCACCAGCTCGGCCACGTTGCAGTAGTTGGGATGGCTGGCGGTTATTACGAACATGCCAGGCCACAGAGTGATGTTTGCCGTGTTGAGCCGTGCCTCCGGCACGTTGGAGGTATATATGGTCCGCTCTCCTGCCATGTCGTACACACTCCATGTGAAGAGGCTGTCGGCATCGATGGCATTTGCCGTGTAGATAGCGGAGTTGCCCATACATATCTCCTTCTCGCCATATATCTCCAGGCGGGGCTTGACGGTAACCGTCAGCAAATCCGACTGGAATTCGCCACACGTAAGGAAACTGCACTTGTACCTGACCTTTATCTGGTATGTGCCAGCTTTGTTGAAAATATAAGTCCTAAGGTTGGCTCCGTTCATCTTTATTTGGACGACATCATTCGGCGGAGTGATGTCCCATTCATAATAGGTGGAGCCGAAATGAGGAAGGCTATACAGGGCCGCATCGCCCACACACAGGTCGGTGCGTCCTGTGATAACAGCCCCTTGGGTAATGATGGGTATCTTTACGCTAAGGCTGCTACGGCAGGCATTGCCGTCGCACAGGGTGCCGTCGAGGTTTATGGTTCCATAGCCGCTTTGCGGGTTGTCCCATGTAACGGTGATGTCCTGTGAGTCCTGCCCGTCGACGAGTGTGCCGCCTTCTATGCTCCACGAGTAGCGGTTGCAGTTGGGCGAAACGGCGTGGTAGGTCACCGTGCTGCCGGCACACGCCGTGCCGTAGCAGGATATGCTCAAAGGGTCGCCGCTAAGCACCTCGATATAGAAAGTCTCCTCGTCGTAGCAGCCGCAGTTGTTGTACACGCGGTGCGTCACTGTGCACGGCGACGTGATGCCTGTGAGCGAGAAGCTCCGGCTGGTGGAGGTCGCTCCGCAGCCATCCCAGTAATAGCCTGCTATGTTGCTGTTTTTGCATAGAGAGCTGTCCGTAAACTCCACATCGCCATACTTGCAGACGTAGATTGTGTGGTCCTGGTTGTAGTGCGGCACCGAGGAGGCCGCCACGGAGGGAGTCTCGATTATGCGCACCTGCTGGCTGTGGTAGTATTCTTGTCCCGACGAGGAGACACGAACCACAATCTCGCCATTGCCCGCGCTGCCCCAAGTAACGGTGGCCTCGTCGCCGTTGGTGGCTACCGAAGCCGCACCCGTCACCGTCCACTGCCAGTCGTCGACAGGGCACCCGTCTTCTGCATGGGCATGGTATGTCACTTGGCTGTTCGCACAGGCCACAATAACCTGCGGGAACTCGTCGATAAACAGTGGCCCTTCGTTGGGCAGGATGCATTTCGATTCGAAGCTGCCCGTGATTACGATGTTGCATTCCTGCGCCCGTATGTTCGAGGTGCAGAGGGCGACAAAAAGCAGTGCCAAGGACTGCCATTTCCGGAATAATTGTGTCTTTTTCATAACTTTATAATTTTATGTTTGTAGATGGTGTTTTCTGCGAATATGGTGATGAGGTAGATGCCGGCGGGGAGGTGCGAGAGGTCGAGGCTGGAGTTGGAGAAGGGTGCGTCGACCTGCTGGCCGAGGGCGGAGAAGAGCTCCACCCTGTCGATGCGGTGGCCGTCGAGGGCTATGTGGAGCACCTCCTTGGCGGGGTTGGGAAAGAGGTGCAGGCCGTCGGCCGGGGCGGGGGCTATGCCGGCGCTGTACACGTCGAGCTGCTTGCTCACGGGCGTTGCGGGGCGGTAGCGCCTGTTGCCCGCCTGCGAGGCCGTGACCACGGCATGGCCGGGGGCCACGAGGTGGAGCGTTGTGCCGTCGACATAGGCCACCGAGGGGTCGCTGCAGGTGTAGCTTACGGGGAGGCCGCTGCTGCTTACGGCGGTGAGCCCCACTGAGCCTGCCGCCTCGGAGAATATCATCGTCTGGTTCCAGTATATGGTCTGCGAAGGCCTGTTGTCGTGGTACACGTAGGGCGTCATAAACGATGTGTCGACATACTGCGCTACGAATGCCCTGCTGCTGCCGTTGCCCGGAACTGTGATATTACCGAATGTGGCTGTTTCGTGCACAACCCCGGTAAGATAGACAATGCTGTCGACCACTAATGGGTCGTAGTCCCTGTTTTTATATAGACGCAGGTTATAGTGTGTAAACGCTATCTCGTGGCCCTCGTAGTCCCAGATAGCAAAGCCTCTGTCCAAGCCACCTGGGGGTGCTGTGGTTGTTGAGCCCAAGAACTCCACTCTATAGAAGAGTAATTGAGCAAACACCCTGTTATTCTTTGCTGCAACACCCGATGCCGTTGCACAATGACCAGGTATTACAGCGTACAACATAGGCCTGAGGCTGTCCCTGTCCACACGTAACCAATAGCCTCCGAAGTCATACAAATAGAGTGTGTCATTGCCGTATTTTACAACAGATGCATTCTCAATATTTCCTGAGAAAAAAACCGAGTTGGTTTCTTCGTCTATATGAACGTAATGTATTCTCAAAGAATGACCCGTCGGATGAACAGGGTTTATGGCTTCAAACTGAACTATATCGGTGGCATACAAGTCGGAATGATACCTTAGCACAAACACTCTGGCCAAGATGGAATCACCTATGCGAAGCGAGTTACTGTTGGCAATTGGGGCGCCAGAAGGCATATTGTCGCATTCTATAGCCCAATACAGGTTGTTTTGGGCATCAATTTTCAGAGAATGTGTCATTAATGTAGGTATGTGGTGATAAATGCCTATTGAGTCAAGCAGATATACAGAGCCCAAGAGGCTATCGAAGTGCGGAGAGAACTTCATTATCTGATAGTTCCAGGAGCATGTGGCGGGACCGTAGTCAATATTGTGTATCAGCGAGCGCCTGCCATCGACCACAATCTTCAGAGCCCCCAAGTTGCAACTGTCAATAGAAAGCATGTTGTAGGTATTAGGGCCGCTACTAGGCAAAGGAACATCGTCATTAGACCTGCGAAGAAGATAGATATTGCCTTCGCCGTCGACCTTGAACCGTTCGCTGGATAATACCTTGTGCGTAAATAAAACGTGGGAACTCTGTGTGTTTGGAGGAGTCCAGCCACTCATATTGCACGTTATCTCAAGGCCTGTGGTGTCTATATAGCCCACGTCGATGATGTGCTGTTCCAGCACGTTGCCGTCGTGGTCGAAGGTTATAAAGGCATTTGATGGGACGTTGCCGAAAATGCTGTCG